>JBEVLV010000191.1:0-57788 GCA_040508955.1 Sphingomonas sp.
CTGCGTGTGGATATCCAGAATCACGCGCTGATAGAGCTTGAGCAATACCGCGCATCGCTCCTCCGAATCCGCGAACTGGGTTAGCGGATAGCGCTCCGGCCAGGCATCGCCGAGCACGCCGAGGAAGTCCGCGTGATAGCTTCGAGTCGAGTGCGCGCCGCGCCCCAGGTCGAGGCGTGCGACGGAGGATGCGACATGTTCGGCGCAGGAGGCGGCACCCCAGCCGCTCATCGGCGCCATCACCGAATCCCCGACCGGGACGATCTTGTCGATCGTCAGCACGGGAGCATCGGTTCGAGGACGTTCCCCGTCCTGTGCCGATGGCGGCGATCCGCTCGCCAAGAGCAACATCGCCAACAGCTGCGCCATCATCCTCGTGCCGTGCACGACCTGCCCCGAGTCGATCGGTCTATCGCCGCACGGTGGTGGTGCCGTTCTATCCGTTGCGACCTGGACTTCGAAACCGACCCCTTGGATCGGCTGACGATATGGTCTGCTCATGTCGCTGGTCGGCGCCCCGGTCGCGTCCGGGTTTCATGGCGACTGCTGGACTGCAAACCGCCGATTGCGGCTGCGGCGTCGATGCCGACAGTCATCGCGCAATGGACGACCTATCGATCGAAAATCAATGACTTGATGGTGCGGACGGCGGGACTCGAACCCGCACGCCCCGTGGGGCAGAAGATTTTAAGTCTCCGGCGTCTACCGGTTCCGCCACGTCCGCATCCGGGTCACGAAGACGATGCGGGCTGACCGGTCAAGCGCGCGTCGCTCGATCGTTCAGACGTTCAGACGTCCGCGCATTTCCTTGCCCGGCTTGAAATAGGGTACGCGCTTCGCGTCGACATCGACGGTTTCGCCGGTGCGCGGGTTGCGGCCGGTGCGGGCATCGCGGGCTCGGGTGGAGAAAGCGCCGAAGCCACGGAGCTCGACACGACCATCCTCGCTCAGCCGGGCCACGATTTCGTCGAAGAAGACCGATACGATCGTCTCGACTTCGCGGATCGACAGACCGGGATTGTCCTGCACCAGCAACTGTACCAGCTCCGATCGGATCATCCACACCCTCCCCATGACACGCAGCAGGCGCTCACCCCCGTGACCGTCCCTGCAGAAGGACCCTTAGCGCCCTTCTGTAACATGCATCAACCCGAACATTTACGGAATTCTGCAAATAATTCAACTCGTCGGCATGGGGAGCGGCCGAAACCGCCCCCCAAATTCCGATCAGTTCTTCTCGCTGCGGGCCTTGAGGGCCTCGCCGAGGATGTCGCCGAGCGACGCGCCCGAATCGGACGAGCCATACTGGGCAACGGCCTGCTTCTCTTCGGCGATCTGCATCGCCTTGACCGAGAAGGTCGGCTTCTTCGAGCGGTCGAAACCGGTCACCATCGCGTCGAACTTCTGGCCGACCGCGAAACGCTCCGGACGCTGCTCGTCGCGATCGCGACCCAGGTCGGTGCGCTTGATGAAGCCGGTCGCGCCATCGTCGCCGACCTGTACTTCGAGGCCCGCGTCGCGGACTTCGAGGACGGTGACGGTGACGACCTGGTTCTTGTTGATGCGATCCGCACCGCCGGCCGCGCCGCCGGTCGCCGCAGCGGCCGAGGGGCCACCACGCTCGAGCTGCTTCATGCCGAGCGAGATACGCTCCTTGTCGGGCTCGATCGCGAGCACGATGGCCTTAACGGTCTCACCCTTGCGATGCAGGTTGAGCGCGTCCTCGCCCGAGATGCCCCACGCGATGTCCGACATGTGGACCATGCCGTCGACGTCGCCGTCCAGGCCGATGAACAGGCCGAACTCGGTGGCGTTCTTGACTTCGCCCTCGACCTCGGTGCCAACCGGATGGGCAGCCGCGAAGGCCTCCCACGGATTGGCCTGGGCCTGCTTGAGGCCCAGCGAGATGCGGCGCTTCTCGGGATCGACCTCGAGCACGACCACATCGACTTCCTGCGAGGTCGAGACGATCTTGCCCGGATGGACGTTCTTCTTGGTCCAGCTCATCTCCGAGACGTGGACCAGGCCTTCGATGCCCGGCTCCAGCTCGACGAACGCGCCGTACTCAGTGATGTTGGTCACGCGGCCGCTGAGGCGTGCGCCGACCGGATACTTGGCGGCGGCGCCATCCCACGGATCGCTCTCGAGCTGCTTCATGCCCAGCGAGATGCGCTGCGTGTCGCGGTTGATGCGGATGATCTGCACCTTCACCGTGTCGCCGATGTTCAGCATCTCGGACGGATGCTGGACGCGCTTGTAGCTGAGATCGGTGACGTGGAGCAGGCCGTCGATGCCGCCCAGGTCGACGAACGCACCGTAATCGGTGATGTTCTTGACGACGCCGTCGATCACCTGGCCCTCGGCCAGCGACTGGATCAGACCCGAACGCTGCTCGGCGCGGGTCTCTTCGAGAACGGCGCGGCGCGAGACGACGATGTTGCCGCGCTTGCGGTCCATCTTGAGGATCTGGAAGGGCTGGGGGATGTCCATCAGCGGCGTGACGTCGCGCACCGGACGGATATCGACCTGCGAGCCGGGCAGGAACGCCACGGCGCCCGACAGGTCGACGGTGAAGCCGCCCTTGACGCGGCCGAAGATGACGCCCTCGACGCGCGCGGTCTTGGCGAATTCGGTTTCGAGCTTGTCCCAGGCGGCTTCGCGGCGGGCGCGGTCGCGGCTGAGCATCGCTTCGCCGTTCGCGTTCTCGACGCGATCGACATAGACCTCGACTTCGTCGCCGATCTTCAGGTCCGCCTTCTGGCCCGGTGCTGCGAATTCGCGCAGCGGCACGCGGCCTTCGGACTTGAGGCCCACGTCGATGACGGCGAGATCGTTCTCGATGCCGGTGACGGTGCCGATGACGACGCGGCCTTCAAAGCTTTCTGCGCCGCCGAGAGTCTGTTCGAGGAGCGCCGCGAAATCGTCGCGGCTGGGGTTTGCCGTAGTGGCCATAAGAGGTTTCGTTCCTAGTTCACGTTTTTCCGGCCAATCGGTTGGATCCGACGGTCTTGGAGGCCAGAATTACCGCGATGGCCGAATGCCGGTCGCGGCGTCCCTTGCGCGAATGCAGTGAAGAATTCACATCGTCAGAATGCGAAAGGGCGCGTGTGAGACTTCTCTCTCCGCGCCTTCCTTCACGAGCACAGGCCCGCCGGACGGCGCGCCCTTAACGTAAACCGGGCCAAACCACAAGGTGCGGCGATAGCCGGTGGTGTCGCAACAGTGCTTCATGCGAGCGTCGAGCGCTCGCGAAGCCTGGGCGCGGCGAAATCGAGGAAGCGCCGCATCTTGAGCGGCAACTGGCCGCGGCTGGCGTGGATCAGGTTGATCGGCGAGGGGTCGATCTCGTAGTCGGCCAGGACGATCCGCAGTGCGCCGGCCGCGACCGTATCGGCGACCTGATAATGGAAGAGTCGGGTCAGGCCCACGCCCATCGCCGCGGCTTGCGCCGCCGCCTCCGCGGTCGATACGCGCAGGCGCGGTCGGATCGGCACCTCCACCACCGCCTTGGTGTCGGGCTCGCGCATCTGCCACGCGCTGGCGGACAGGAAGGTGTCGATGCTCACGATGGGGAAGCGGGCGATGTCTCGCGGGGCAATCGGCATGCCATGGCGTGCGAACAGGCTCGGCGCGCCGCAGACGACGGTGCGCATCTCGCCGATCCGCGTCGCGACCATCGCGCTGTCGGGCAGGGTGCCGATGCGCACCGCCATGTCGACATGATCATCGACGAGATCGACGTTGCGATCCAGCAGCACGAGGCGGACGTTGATCTCCGGAAAACCGGCGAGGAAATCCGCGACCACGGGCAGCACGTGCAGCCGCCCGAACAGGATCGGCGCGGTGAGGACGAGCTCGCCCTTGGGCGTGGTGAATTCGCCGGCAGCCTCGCGTTCGGCATCGTCGAGCTGCTCCAGGATGCGCCGCGCGGCGGCGACATAGGCGATGCCGGCATCGGTAAGGGTCAGCTTGCGGGTGGTGCGGATCAACAGGCGGCTACCGAGCAGCGCTTCGAGGTCGCTCAGCTTGCGGCTGAGCGTCGGTACCGGAACCTGCAAAGTGCGGCCGGCCGCCGAGAGGCTGCCCTTCTCGACCACCATGAGCAGCATCGACATCGCTTCGAACCGATCCATGGGTCTTTCCATAATTCGGAAAGATAATTTCCGAAAGCAATGGATTATCTCGAAACGCGGAAGATGCCAATTCCTGTGTCGGCGCCCCGGACGGGTCGCGCAGCATAAAGGAACCGCTCAATGTCCCGCATCGCTACTCCCGCGCTAGACGACGTCCCCGACGCCTCGAAGCCGATCCTCGAAGCCGTGCACCAGCAGCTCGGCGTGGTGCCGAACCTGTTCCGGCTGATCGCCAGCAGCCCGGCGGCGCTGAGCGGCTATATGGGCCTGTCCGGCGCGCTGAAGAAGGCGCTCGACGTCAAGACCCGCGAGCGGATCGCGCTGGCGGTCGCGCAGGTCGACGGCTGCGATTATTGCCTGTCGGCGCACACCTATCTCGGCCTGAACCTGGCGAAGATCAGTCCGGAGGAGATCGCGCTGAATCGCAAGGGCGGCTCGTCCGATCCCAAGGCCGATGCCGCGGTCCGGTTCGCGGCGAAGGTGGCGCGGGAGCGCGGCCATGTCAGCGACGGCGACGTCGCGGCGGTCAAGCTTGCCGGGTACAGCGATGCGCAGATCGTCGAGATCGTGGCGATCGTTGCCGAGAATGTCTTCACCAATTTCCTCAACGAGGTCGCCGGAACCGAGATAGACTTCCCGCTGGTGCGCAGCGCCGCGGCGTGACGCCGGGCGGGCAGGGGCTTCCTCCAGTCCCGGCCCGTCCCTCTTTCCGGAGATCGATCATGTCCTACGGATTTCTCGATATCGCCGTCACGCCCAGCGTGCTCGCTGCCCAGAAGGCGATGGGAACGGACGGGTTATGGGCCGATTTCAAGGGGCATCGCGAATTCGATCGCTTTACCGACAACGAAGCCGCCTTCATCGGCGATCGGGACAGTTTCTACATGGCTACCGTATCGGAAACCGGCTGGCCTTACGTCCAGCATCGCGGCGGGCCGCGCGGCTTTCTGAAGCTGGTCGACGAGCGCACGCTCGCTTTCGCCGATTATCGCGGTAATCGCCAATATATCAGCCTGGGCAATCTCGCTGCGGATGATCGGGTCTCGCTGATCCTGATGGACTATCCCCGTCGTGCGCGGCTCAAGATCTTCGCACATGTCGAGGTGGTGGCGCCCGATGCCGATCCGGAGCTGGCCGCTTTGGTTGAAGACATGGCGTACAAGGCGAAGATCGAACGGATTTTCCGGTTGCGGCTGGAGACGTTCGACTGGAACTGTCCGCAGCACATCACACCGCGCTTTACCGAAGCCGAGATCGCGGAAGCGGTCCGGCCGCTACGGGAACGCGTTGCCCTGCTAGAAGCCGAGAATATCGAACTGCGCGCCCGCATCGCGACCACAGGAGACTGACGATGGAAACGCAAAGACCGCCCCTGCCGCCCTTCACCGAAGAAAGCGCCCGCGAAAAGGTCCGACTAGCCGAGGACGGGTGGAACAGCCGCGATCCGGCGCGGGTGGCGCTGGCCTATACGCCGGATTGCCGATGGCGGAACCGGGCCGAATTCATCCAGGGCAGGGAGGCGATCGTCGCGCTCCTCACCCGCAAATGGACGCGCGAGCTCGACTATCGCCTGATCAAGGAGCTCTGGGCGTTCCGCGGCGATCGGATCGCGGTGCGCTTCGCCTATGAATGGCACGACGACAGCGGCCAGTGGTTCCGCTCCTACGGCAACGAGAATTGGGAGTTCGATGCCGACGGCCTGATGCGGTTGCGCATCGCCAGCATCAACGACGCGCCGATCGCAGAGGCGGACCGCCGTTATCGCTGGCCCCTCGGGCGCCGACCCGACGACCATCCCGGATTGAGCGAGCTCGGCTTCTAGCCGGCGCCGACTCCACCACCCGCTGCCCCCACAAGCTGGACGATGCCTCGTCCGGCAATGAAGGACTATGCCATGCGTACCCGCTACCGCACTGTCGATGTCGACGGCCTCGAGATTTTCTATCGCGAGGCCGGCGACCCGGCCAAGCCGACGATCCTGCTCCTCCACGGCTTCCCGAGCTCGAGCCATATGTTCCGCGACTTGATCCCGCTGCTGGCCGATCGCTTTCACCTGGTCGCGCCAGATCTTCCGGGCTTCGGCCAGACGGAGCTGCGTCCGCGCGGCGAATTCACCTATAGTTTCGACAATATCGCCAAGATGATCGGCCGCTTCACCGAGGTCGTCGGGTTGGAGCGCTATGCGATCTATGTCTTCGACTATGGCGCACCGACCGGTTTCCGGTTGGCACTGGCGCATCCCGAGCGGATCACCGCAATCATCTCGCAGAACGGCAACGCCTATGCAGAAGGACTGAGCGACGGCTGGAACCCCATCCAGCGCTACTGGAGCGAGCCGAACGAGGCCAATCGCAGGGTGCTGCGCGAGATGCTGACGGCGGACGCGATCCGCTGGCAATATGCGCACGGCGTCGTCGATGCGTCGGCGATCTCGCCGGATGGAATCGCACTCGACGTACATTACACGCAGCGCCCCGGGGTGGACGAGATCCAGCTCGACCTGTTCCTCGACTATGCGAGCAACGTCGCGCTCTATCCCGCCTTCCAGGCGTATTTCCGTGCGTACCAGCCACCGCTGCTGGCGATATGGGGCAAGAACGATCCGTTCTTCCTGCCGCCCGGCGCGGAAGCCTATCGGCGGGATCTGCCGGAGGCGGAGGTCCGCTTCCTGGATACCGGCCATTTCGCGCTCGAGACGCACGCGCCCGAGATTGCCGAAGTCATTGCGGCCTTCCTGACCCGCTGACGGGAGAGCCCGGAATTCAGGCCGTGGCGTTCGCGGCCTTGCTCCGGACGGCCTCGACCAGCGCGATCGCGCGCTGCACGGCGGCATCGATCGAGAGGAAGCTGGTGTCGAGCGTCGCCGCGTCCGGTGCCTGGGTCATGGGCGCCTCGCTGCGCTTGGAATCGCGCTCGTCGCGGGCACGGATGTCGGACAGCACCTTGTCCAGGCTGGTATTGATGCCGTTCTTGCGCAGCTCGAGATGGCGGCGCTGGGCGCGGATCATCGGCGTCGCCTTGACGAACAGCTTCACGTCCGCGTCGGGCGCGATCACGGTACCGATGTCGCGCCCGTCGAGTACCGCGCCGCCGGACTGGTGCGCGAACTTCTTCTGGCGATGGAGCAGGGCGGCGCGGACCAGCGGATGCGCAGAGACGACGGAGGCGGTCTTGCCCACCTCGTCGGTGCGCAGCCAGGGGTCGTCGAGCAACCGATCGTCGAAATCGCAGGCGGAAACCGCATCGGCTTCCTTCTCGGGGTCCTGCCCCTCGCGCAGCACGGTGGCGGCGACCGCGCGATAGAGCAGGCCGGTGTCGAGATGCGGAAGCCCGTAGTGCCTGGCGAGCGCACGGGCGATCGTGCCCTTGCCCGACGCGGCGGGGCCGTCGACGGCGATGATCATGCGGGCTTCCGGCGCAGGCGGAACAGGCCGAGAAGCGAAACGGCGATCCAGAATATCTGCAGCGAAAGCGACGGCACGTTGACCTCGATCGAAAGCGAAATTGCCAGCAGCACTGATCCGGCAATGTTAAGAGAAAAATACAGTCGGTTGGGGCGAACCGGTCGATAGCTGAGATAAAGATACGCTCCGGCGATCACGAAGATTCCCGCAAAGCCGGCGATATTGGCGATGAGCGCGGCGGACACCGGGCTCAGCCCCGCAGCGCGTCGAGCGTGGCGAAGAAATCGGGATAGCTGGTCGCCACCGGCGCGACATCGTCGATCGTGACGGTGCCGGCAGAGACGAGCCCGGCCACGGTCATGCTCATCGCGATGCGGTGATCGAGCAGCGATTCGATTGCGCCATCGCCGCGCAGCATCTCGCCGCCCGAGCCGTGGATCGCCAGGCCGTCCTCGAACTCCTCGGTGGCGACGCCGATCGCTTCGAGCGCGGCACGCATCGCGGCGATGCGATCCGATTCCTTGACGCGCAGCTCGTGCGCGCCGCGCGCCACGGTACGGCCCTCGGCGAGAGCGGCGGCGACGAACAGGATCGGATATTCATCGATCATGCTCGGTGCGAGCTCGGCGGGTACCTCGATCGCCTTCAAGGGCGCTTGGCGGACGATCAGGTCGGCTACCGGCTCGCCGCCGACGATGCGCGGCTGCGCTTCGGATATGTCGGCACCCATCATGCGCAGCGCTTGGATCAGGCCGGTGCGCGTCGGGTTCATGCAGACATTGGCGATCGTGATCTCCGATCCCGGCACGATCGAGGCGGCAACCATCCAGAAGCCGGCGGACGAGGGATCGCCGGGCACGACGATGTGCTGCGGCCTGAGCTCGGCCTCGCCTCGGATCGAGATGATCTTGCCGTTCGGGCCGTCCTCCACGGCCAGCTCGGCGCCGAAGCCGCGGAGCATCCGCTCGCTATGGTCGCGGGTCGGCACCGGTTCGATCACGCGGGTGATGCCCGGCGTGTTGAGGCCGGCGAGCAGCACCGCCGACTTCACCTGGGCGGAGGCGACCGGCAGCGTGTATTCGATCGGGATGGCCGGGCTCAGGCCGCGCAGCATCAGCGGCAGCCTGCCCCCGGGGCTGGCGGTAAAGTCCGCGCCCATCCTCGACAGCGGCTCGATCACCCGACCCATCGGCCGACCGGAGAGCGAGGCGTCGCCGATAAAGGTCGCGGTGATCGGGTGGCTGGCGACCAGGCCCATCAGCAGGCGAGTCGAGGTGCCCGAATTGCCCATGTCGAGCGCCTGGGCCGGCTGGAGCAGCCCGCCGACGCCGACGCCGTGGACGCGCCACACGCCATTCGCGCCGCGCTCCACGTCCGCTCCCATGGCCCGCATCGCGGCGGCGGTGGCGAGCACGTCCTCGCCTTCGAGCAGCCCTTCGATTCGGCTTTCGCCCACCGCGAGCGCCGAGAACATCAGCGCACGATGACTGATCGACTTGTCCCCGGGCACGGTGACGGTCCCGCGCAGGGGACCGCGGGCGGAGAGGGCGAGGGGGCGGGGAGCAGCGTGCGACATTGCGCGCGGCTTTGACAGCCGCCTTGCGCCATGGCAAGGCGCGCCCCACTTTGGCGGGTCACACCCGAAATCAAGATATTTTGAAAGGCAAGAGGCAACACATGGTGAAGCCGGAATGGGGCACCAAGCGCGCATGCCCGAAATGCGGGACGCGCTTCTACGATCTGACCAAGGACGAGCCCGTCGTCTGCATCAACTGCTCCTTCTCCTGGGAGCCGGAGCCGATCCTGAAGTCGAAGCAGCCGCTTCCCTTCGAGGTGGCCAAGCCGGACAAGGTCAAGCCCGAGAGCGAGGATTCGGATCTGGGCGATGAGGATCTGGACATCGGCGCCGACGACGAAGAGCCGTCGCCGGACGATGACGTCGATCTCGGCGGCGACGACGATCTGGGCGTCGAGACCGGCGGCGACGACGACGAGCAGTAAAAAATAACTGGATTGGCGAGGACGTGAAAAACCGTCCTTGCCAAACCCGCAAGGCCCTTCTAATGGGCCTGCCTCCCGAGGGAATGGGGCCGTAGCTCAGCTGGGAGAGCGCTGCAATGGCATTGCAGAGGTCAGGGGTTCGATCCCCCTCGGCTCCACCATTCCTTCACAAAGTCCCCTGATTTCCGCAACTGGCGGAAACACGCGACTCAGATCTCCCCTCATTGCTTCACCGGCTGCCTTACGCACGGGTCTTGGAAGACGTGAAGAACGCGGCGCATTGGTGCGCCAGGGAGCTTCATATTATTGTCGAATGCGACCTCCCGCTCTCCTCATGAAGGATGGGA
The DNA here is from genome assembly GCA_040508955.1 of Sphingomonas sp. GTDB lineage: Bacteria > Pseudomonadota > Alphaproteobacteria > Sphingomonadales > Sphingomonadaceae > Sphingomonas. The sequence continues at coordinate 9,886 of JBEVLV010000191.1, forward strand.
TGCCGGCGGAGAAGTCAGGTTCTCAGCACTGCGGAGCGTAAGGCCGTGCCTGAGCGCCTGCCGGGCGCCCGCGTGGAAATCTTGGCGTTCTTCCAGGGCGAAGTTTCGCGCCCGGCGCTGGGCGCGGCGATCCATGGGAAGACGACCCGCTGCGCCGAATGCACGATGCGCGCGACGCCGGCCTCGATTGCCCAGGGCTCCCGATCTGTCCTCGGCCGCGCCGGCTTATCGAGGGACGCTCTCCGCCACAGGTGCAATCGAAATGTCATCGGCCAAGAATATGGGGCTTGGCGATGCCTTTGTCCGCGACAGCCTTGAAAGCCCAACGTGCTGATTTGCTGCGCTATATCGGTCGCCGTGTTGGCGACTCGATGCTCAGCGAAGACATAGTTCAGGAGGCCTATCTGCGCCTGCTGGCCTATGAGGCGAAGCCCGACAATGCCATCAACAATGTGACGGCATTCCTTCGCCGTGTCTCGCTCAACCTCGCGCGCGATCATTTCCGGCAAGCGGGCCGGCAGACCAACGTCGAAATTTCCGAAGACATTCCCTGTCCGCAACCGACTGCCGATTTGCAGTTGGAACGGCGCCAGCTGATCGGGCTGGTCGTTGAGATCCTCAAGGCGATGCCGCCGTTGCGTCGCGACGTTTTCATTCGGCGCCGCGTGCATGGCCAATCGGCTGGTGACGTAGCCGCGGCTCTGGGGCTTTCACCGAGCGCCGTGAGCAATCATGTTGCGCGGGCTTTGTATGATCTGGATATGGCGCTCGAGAAGATCGAGAGGCGAGGTGGTTCTGTCCGAGACTGATTCAGTCAGATGGGAAGCAGCCCAGTGGATCGAACGCCGGATGGGCGACGGCGCGTTCGACCATCGAGCCTTTGATGCATGGCTGGCCAGCGACCCCCGCCATCAATCCGTGTTCGAGGCCATGTGGCGGCGGACGATGGGTTCCCAAATGGATACCGCGCTGGGCGCCTATGCGCGCCACCGCATCATCCGTCGCGCTTTGCCCTCCGCAGGGGCGGTGGTGCTGGCCCTGGTAGGCGGCTACCAGGCCATGCCTTTCATCGAAGGCTATCTTGCACCGGTGAAGGAATATCAGGTGGCGGATCGCGCCATGCGGACGGTCGCGCTGGCCGATGGCACGAAGCTCGTCCTGGCGGGGGGCGCGTCCTTGAAAGTGCGCTACACGCGCCATGAACGCCGTGTCGAACTCACACATGGCACCATCTTCGCCGAAGTGGCGCATGACAAGGACCGCCCGTTCCGGGTCGACACCGGTGAAACCAGGATCGTCGATATCGGCACCAGCTTCGAAGTGGTGAGCAAGCCCTCGCTCGTCCGGGTCACCGTCGCTTCCGGCACGGTTCGATTTGGCCGCAATCAGTGGTTTGGCAAGTCGCTCGATCTCGGTGCGAACCAGGCTGCCACCCTCGATAAGACGGGCCTCAACCGAATTGCGGACACGAATTCGCTCAGCGTCGCTTCCTGGCGCAACGAATGGGCGGAGTATAAGGGCGCGCCTCTTCGGCAGGTCATCGCGGATCTGCAAAGCCTTTCGCCATTGCCTATAAGGATTGCCGACGCGCAGCTGGCGAACCGGCGCGTGAGCGGGCGGATCAAGCTCACCGATCCGGTCGGTCAGCTGGAAAATCTCGCGATCGTTCAGGCCTTCCGCGTTGAGCGAACCGAAGGCGGATTTCTTCTCTCGAAGAACTAGCGCTTGATCCCATGCGCCAGGCGGGCGCCTTGTTTCAGATTTCCGAAGCAGATCCCCGTCGATCTTGATGGTGCGGCTCCAGGGCTGTAATAAAACTGCAATAATAAAAATTGTGAAATTCGAGCTTCGGCTGCGTCTTTTCCTCAGAACCACTTCAAATCACTCATGGAGGATAGACGGTGCTCACGTTTCGGGGCTCGCTTCGCGCGGGAATTGCTGCCTGCGCTCTTACCATTGCTTTCGCTGCGAGTGCGTCGCCTGCTTCCGCGGGGACCAAAATCGTCCTGCCCGCCGCAACCCTCGAGGATTCGCTCAACGCTCTCTCGCGCCAGTCCGGGATGCAGATCTTGGTCGATCAGACCCTTCTGCGCGGAAAGCAGGCTCCGGCGATCCGGGCCGCTTCCTCGGTCGAGGCCGCACTAGGCCAGTTGCTCCGCGGATCGGGGCTGACCTGGCAGAAGCGCGGCGACGCCTTCCTGATTTCCCGCGGCCCTTCCGACCGCCAGAAGCAATCGGATCGGGCATCGGCCAATCGTTCTCGCGACCAACAGGCCGCGACAAACGCCGCCGAACGCGAAGTGGCGGAAGACGACCATGCTGCCGATATCGTCGTCACCGGGTCGCACATCGCCCGCCCCGAAACGGCCTCGCCGATGCCGGTCAATGTCGTCAGCATCGACGAGGCGGCCCAGTTCGGCCGCGTCAATCTCTACGATGCCTTGATCCGCGATCCCGCCGTGGTCGCCGGTACCAGCCTTTACACCAGCACCGGTTTCGGCTGGGACAATGGCATTTCCTCCGTCAGCCTGCGCGGACTGGGTGCCAGCCGCACCTTGACCTTGCTGGACGGACGGCGCCGCGTATCGGGCTCCGACGGCACCTCGGCGGTCGATCTGGGCATGATCCCGCCCACCATGATCGATCGCGTCGAGATCGTCACGGGTGGCGCCGCCGCTGTTTATGGCGCGGACGCGGTCACGGGCGTCGTCAACGTCATCACCAAGAAATCACTGGACGGCCTGCACCTCTCCGCGACGCAAGGCATTTCGCAACAAGGCGATGCCAATGAGCTCAAGGTGACGATGGCCACCGGAGGCAAGTTCGCCGGTGACCGCGGCAGCTTCATCTTCGGCGTTTCCTATGCGCAGACGGATCCGCTCGAGATGTCGGCCAGGCGCGACCCCGCGCATCCCGCCACGTATAACGTCAATCCGGCCAATACCGGCCCGCATGACGGCATCCCGGACAATGTATATTATCCGCAAGGCGCCGGCACGTTCCTGCTCAACCCGCAGCCGACCTTCTTCCTGAACGGCCAGACCTACATCCTGGATCATGGCAATCTGCGCAAGGCGCAGTTCGACGTTCCCCTGACCGGGACGGGGACCTACAGCGCGACGGGAGCGGGTGGCGACGCCTTTGGTTCCGGCACGGCGGTCGAGGGTCAGATCCGGGGCGGCGCCAAGACGCTGAGCACGATGGCTCGGCTCTACTATCCGATCGCGGATTCGATCAATTACGGCGCCTATTTCGATTTCAGTCGCAGCATCTATGGCGGCACCACCAATCTCGCGCAGCGACAGGACCAGCGCGACGGCGGGCCTTATACCTCCATCACCAATCCCTTCATGCCCGATGCCGTGCGCAATCTTCTCATCCAGAACGGCGCGACCAGTGTCTATGTCGCGCGGAAGTTCTTCAACTATCCCAATCCCACGCAGAGATTCGACCGGCAGAACTTCACCATCGGCCAGTCCCTCTCCGCGGACATCGGGAAGAACTTGAAATGGGAAGCCTATTTCCAATACGGAAAGACGACCAACAACGCCACGACCTATAACGTAGCGATTTTCGACGCCTGGCAGGCGGCGCGCAATGTCATCGCCGATCCGGCGACGGGCCAGCCCGTATGTGCCGATCCCGCAGCCCGGGCGGCCGGCTGCGTGCCCTTCAATGTCTTCCAGACCACGCCGTACAGCCAGGCGCTGATCGACTATACCTCGTTCACCCGGAGCGATCGCATCGAGACCGCGCAGCTCATGTTCGGCGGAGATGTCTCCGGCAGCGCCTTTTCGCTGCCTTACGGCGATCTGCAATTCACCGTGGGGATCGAGAGCCGAAAGGACATGTTGAACGAGAGAGGCGATCCGCGTGACGGCGGACCGGGAACGCCCCAGACTTCCAAGGTAGGGATCATTCGTCAGTGGGGCGGCCAGGCTCCGGTCCTGAACGACCTGGACGTCTCGCAGAACGTCACCGAAGCCTATGTCGAAGCGGTCGCGCCGGTGCTGAAGGATCTTCCCTTCGCACGTCTGGTACAGATCGAAGGGGCCTATCGTCTCTCTCACTACGGCAATGGGATCGGTAATACCGATACCTGGAAGGGCGGTGCGATCTGGTCGCCCTTCGACGGGCTTTCGTTCCGAGGCGTTCGCTCGCGCAGCATGCGCGTGCCGAATTTCGGCGAACTCTACACGCCGAGAACCACCAGCTTCAGCGTCAATCCGGCCGATCCCTGTCTTCGCGTCAATATCGGCCTGACCGCGGCGCGCCAGGCAAATTGCGTGGCTCTGGGTGTCCCTGCAGCGGGACTCGGCAACTATCCGGTCGGTCCCGACATCACCTCCGGTGGCAATCCCGATCTAAAGCCGGAAACGTCGAACAGCCTGACGCTGGGCGCGATCTTCCAGCCCAGATTCGTGCGCGGCTTCGAACTCACGGTCGACTATTGGGATATCGACATCACCAATGTCATCGCTTCGTTCAGCGCAGCCACGATCTACAATCTCTGTGTCGATCTCCCCTCGACCGACAATGCGTTCTGCCACGCGCAAACCCGCGATCCCACCACCCATTATCTCACCACGGCGAACACCGGCTACATCAATGCGCAGCGCCTGGAAGCAAAGGGCATCGATGTCGGCGCGCGCTATCGTCGGCCGTTGTTCGGCGGCACGCTCGATCTCTCGTTCAAGGGCACGTACCTCCTCAAGCAGGTCACCGAGACCACGCCGGGCCAGCCCAGCGGCAACATCTATTCGGCGGGGAGTTGGGACAATCCGCATTTCAAGGGCACGTTTTCGGCCGACTATTCGATCGGGAAATTCGGCGTCGGGCTCAACACCCGGTTTGTCGGGGCCGGCAAGATCAACGTGAACGCTCAGACCGACGAGGTCTACCCGGACAATCACGTCCCAGCTTATCTGGTTAACGACATCAACGTCAGGTTCGACGTGAACGACAAGTACAATATCGGCGCCGGTGTCAGGAACGTGTTCAACCAATATTCTCAGAACAACTATGTGTTCTTCAATAATACGTCGCAATACGATGCTATCGGCCGGTTCTTCTTCGTGACGTTGAACGTGAAGATGTAACGTGTTCTCGCGTTGCGTCACATCCCTTGAGGGAGAGCTCGAAATCCGGGCTCTCCTTCCTTCCGCCGACACCACCAGGGAGCAGGCACATGCCGGATAGGCCGCTGTTCACCCGTCGCCGATTGCTCACCGATGCGGCGCAGATCGCCTCCGTGGCGGCCGCATCCACGCTGCTGCCACCCAACGTGCAACGGCTGATGGCACAGACGCCGAACCGCGCCGGCTCGCTCAGGGACGTCAAGCACGTCGTGATGCTGATGCAGGAGAACCGCTCGTTCGATCATTATTTCGGCACGCTGGCCGGCGTGCGCGGCTTCAACGATTCCAACGCCCTGATGCTCTCGACCGGGAGGAACGTCTTCCACCAGCCCGATGCACAGCATCCGGATGGCTACATGCTGCCGTTTCACCTCGACACCGCCTCGACCAGCGCGCTGAAGATACCCTCGACCAGCCATGCCTGGAAGGTGCAGCATCAGGCGTGGAATGGCGGCAGTATGGACCAGTGGCTGCCGGCTCATCGCGGCGCGGACGGCGAACACGGCCCCTATACGATGGGCTATTTCAAGCGCGAGGACATCCCGTTCCACTATGCGCTGGCCGAGGCGTTCACGATCTGCGACGCCTATCACTGCTCGGTGATGGGGCCGACCTGGCCCAACCGCCTCTACTGGCTGACCGGGACGATCGACCCGGACGCGCTCGCGGGCGGACCGGTGATCAGCAACACCAAGGTGCCCGGAGCCTTCCGCTGGACCACCTATGCCGAACGGCTCGAACAGGCCGGGATAGACTGGGGCGTCTATCAATATGGCAGCAAGAAGGGCGACATGAGCATGTTCGTCGAATTCGCCCAGTTCCAGGACGCGGCGGCCGGCTCGCCGCTCGCCGTCAAGGGAACGCCCGATGTCGACGAAGACAAGTTCGCCTCCGACGTCCTCCACGACCGTCTGCCCACGATCTCCTGGATTCATCCCAGTTACGAGGCGAACGAGCATCCCGGCAATCGGGGACCAGGGCCGGCGATAGGCGCGGACTTCATCGCACGGCGGCTCAGCGAGCTGGCCGCCAACCCGGAGGTGTGGGCCAAGACCGTCTTCATCCTCAATTACGACGAGAATGATGGGCTGTTCGACCATGTGCCGCCGCGTGTCCCGCCGGAAGGCACACCACACGAATTCGTGAACGGCCTGCCGATCGGCGGCGGCTTCCGGGTGCCCTGCATCATCATCTCGCCCTGGACCGTCGGTGGCTGGGTATGCAGCCAGCCGTTCGACCACACCTCGATCCTGCAATTCCTCGAGCGAGTGACCGGCGTGCGCGAGCCGAACATCAGCGATTGGCGCCGTCAGACCTTCGGCGACCTCACCTCGGCCTTCCGTTTCAACCAGCCTGCCAAAGCGCCGAACCTGCCCGGCGGCACCGGAGAGCGACTGCAAGAGGCGCAGGCAAGCATCGCAAAACTGCCCGCGCCGACGTTCCCCGGCGCGGGGCAGGGCGTTCCGGTGCAGGAGAAAGGAAAGCGGAAGCGGGTGAGATAGCGCGGGCGGCGAGCGCTGCGGATACCGTGTCCCGTACGCCGCGCGGCCGATTATCGGCCGGCGGCGATTTCCGCGTCTCTATCTCCCCCCGAACCGCTTGGTCAGGACCAGCCCGAGCGTCCGCGGATTGGGCGGGTTGTTGTACGGATCGAAGCCCAGCACGCCGTTGACGATCTGCCGCGGCCGCTGGTCGAAGATATTCGCCACGACGACCTGCACTTCGCTGCCGGCCAATAGCTTCGACGTCGTCAGGCGCCCCAGATCGAAGCCGAGGAAGAGCGACGCGGTGGTGTACGAGCCGATGGCCTGCAATGGCTGGCCGGGTCGGTTGTCGGTGAAGCCGTCGACATAGTTCACCACCGATCCGACCGAGAAGCCGCCGCGCCCCCAGGCGACGGTGCCGTTCAGGCGGAGATCCGAGGGTTGCGCGTAGCCGTCGAGCCGCGAGACCGCGACGCCGCCCGCCTTGAGGCTCAGGTCGAGGATATATTCGCCGGTCAGGTGCACGCTGGCGTTGCCGCCGAACAGGGGCACGCGCCAGGCAAGGTCGAGATCGAAGCCGTCGGTCGTTTCCACCGCGAAATTCTGCGGCCGGATGTCGGCGATCATCTGGACGCTCGAAAGCAGGTTGGCCGGAATCTGGCTCGCGCTGTCGTAGATCACGGTATCGCCATTGCTGACGAAGGGAATGTCCGTGGCGAACCAGCGGAACGTCACCGGATTGTTGACGATGCTGCCGACGAGCGCGGCGCTTGGATTCTGCACGTTGAACCCCTGCAGGTCCGGAACCGAGACGCTGTCGTCCTGCGAGGGGGTGACGACGCGGTCCGAGATCTTGACGCGATAATAGCCCGCCTTGATGGTGAGGTTCGGGATGAAGGTCGGCGTCAGGTCCACGCCGATCGTGAACGTGTCCGCCTTCTGGGTCTTGAGATCGGGATTGGCGCCGGCCCGGAACATGACCACCGCGTTTCCGGCGGGCAGAGCCGGGTTCTGGTTGCCGGGTTTCAGGAATGCATCGGGATAATTCCAGAACGAAACCTGCTCGGCGATGCCGATGGTGTCGCGGAATTTCGGCACCAGGAAGGATCGCGCATAGGTGCCGCGCAGCGCGATCGAACGATCGACCTGCCACCGCAGCCCGAACTTCGGCGCCAGCGCATGGTCGAAGCCCAGATCCTCATAGCGCGCGGCCGCTGTCAGGGTCAGCGCGCGGATGAACGGCACGTCCTGGCCGGGGCCCACGATCGGCACGTTGACCTCGCCGAAGACCGACTTGGCCTTTCGCGTCCCGCCATTGAGGTTGAAGAATATCTTCGCATCGGTGCGCAGGGTCTCGACGCGATACTGCACGCCGCCCGCCACCATGACCGGTCCCGCCGGCAGCCTGGCAAGCGCCGTCTGCCCGCTCAGTTCGGCGACGAACAGGCTGTTGGTATAGCTGTAGTGGGTATCGGGATCGCCATAGGGCGGAACGCCCTCGAAGACCTTGCTGCCGGTCTTGTTGCGCCCATAATCGACGTTGAGATCGATCGAAGTGGCTTCGTTGCCCTGCCAGTGCGCGTTTCCATTGACGGACGAACCGGTGGTGCGCGTCTTGAAGCGCTCGTTATATTGGGTGAAATCCGGGTAATCGATGCGCGCGTCGCGGTCGCGCTGGAAGTGCGAGGCGTCCACCGAGAAGGTGACATCGCCCGCTTCCTGGCGAATGCCGCCATAGAAGCCGCTGACCGTCTCGTTGGGCAGCTGGCTGATCTGGACGCGCCAGCCGTCCGAGACGACGGGATCCTCGATATATTCGGACCGCTTCTGGTACATCGCCATCGCATAGACGCTGCCGCTTCCCCAGCTATGGCCGAAGAGCGCGCTGGCCTCGCCGTTCTTCGATCCGGTCTGGGTGCTGGTCGATCCGCGTACGCGCAGCTCGACGCCGTCGTCCGGCTTGCGCGTGACGATGTTGACGACGCCCGCCACGGCATCGGCGCCGTAGGTTGCGGAAGCGCCGTCCGGGATGATGTCGATGCGCTCGATCAGCGCGGACGGCAGGACGGAGACCGTCGGCGATTCGGTCATCCCGGCCGACGCCGTGCGCCGGCCGTTCACCAGCGTCAGGGTCGCGTCCGAACCGAGACCGCGCAGGGCGAAGCTCGCGAAGCCGTCATATTGATTGTAGGTCGTCCCGGTGCTGAGGGTCGTACCGATCTGTGCCGCCGAAGTGCCGAAATCGCTCAGGTCGCCGGTGAAGTTCTGCGGGATGGTGAGCATGTACTCCGAGATCGCGCCCGCGCCGGACTGCACGATGTCCGCCTTGCCATAGGTGAAGACCGGGCTCGCCACATATTCCTTGGGCAGGCCGCGGATCAGCGAACCGGTGACGACGATGCCCCCTGTGTCCGGTTCGGCCGCTTCGTCCCGATGCTCCGGAGCCTTGTCATCGAGAGGCTTCCCCTCGCTCTGACCGGTTGGGACATTTTCCTGCGCGAGCGCGGGCGATACGCACGCCCCGGCCAACGAAACCGCGACGACCCCATTGATAAAATACGACAATGCATTCCCCCAACATGATATGTTACATCATATCACATCCCGCTACGAATGTGGGGCGTTGATGTCAATTGGTGTTGCCGGCCTGCCGATGGAAATGGGCACCGTCCGGACGGGGAATGCATTGAACGAGCCTGTTGGCACTTGCGCGCATCGCAGCCGGGCCGCAGCAACCGCTTTTGGGCCCGATCACGGTGGCGAGGAGCAAATCGGGTCGCCAGGGCGCGCTCGCGGCGTAGCTGTACTGGATCAGAGGAGCGCGGTAAGCGACCTTGCTGGCATGCATGCACGATGTGGGATGCACCGGTGATTTACGGCGAGTTCTAATGGATCGGAAAAGTCTCAAGGGCACCTATTCGGCGCCTGCCATCGGAAAGGCCTTCGAGATCATTGCGCTGCTCGGCGACTATCCGGACGGCGCCTTGATCAGCGAGATGGCCGCGCGGCAGGGACGTACGGTGGGTGAGCTCTTCCGCATCGTCGTGGTGATGGAGCAGCTCGGCTATCTCCGCAAATCGGCGGGAACGGATCGCTACACGGTATCCTACAAGCTGCTGGAGATGGCCTTCCGCGCGACCCCCGCGCAGGATCTCGTGCGGGCGGCGCTGCCGGAGATGCAGGGGCTGGCGCTCGCATCGGGGCAGTCATGCCACCTGGTTGTCGCCAATGGCGGCCATGGGCTGGTCGTCGCCGTCGAGCAGCAGCCGGAAACCCGGGGGTTCTCCCTGCGACTGGGCGCCAGGATCGATATCGTCCAGAGCTGCTCCGGCCAGGTCATCCTCGCTTTCTCCTCGGCGCAGCGGGCGCAGCAGATCGTTGCGGCAGCGGAAGGGGAACGGAACGTCGCCGTCGACCAGGCATGGCTGGCGGGCCGGCTCGCCGTCATCCGGGAAAGCGGGTTCGACAGCCGGAAAAGTCCTATCACCCACGGCGTGACGGATATCAGCTTCCCGGTATTCGGGTTCGATGGGCGTATCAGCGCTGCGCTGACGATACCCTTTCTCGCGCTGATCGACGGTTCCCAGAAGGTCGATCTGTCGGCCGCGCGCGATCTGCTGCGAGCGACCGTCGCGCGGATATCCGATGCGCTGGGGTATCAGGCGCCCGCAAGCCGATAGCCGAGACCCTTCACGCCCGCACCGCGCGCCGCGCGTAGACGGCGATGATGGCGAAGCAGGCCGCCGGCAGCAGCAGCGCGGGGGACAAGGTGCCCGCCTCGACCGCGATGAACCCCATGATCGGCGGGAAGATGGCTCCCCCGATGATCGCCATGATGATGCAGGACGAGCCCAGGGGCCTGGCGGGGCCCAGGCCCTCGACGCCCAGCGCGAAGATGGTGGGGAACATGATCGACATGAAGAAGCTCACGAGGATCAGCGCACCTACGGCGGTCCAGCCGGAAGCGAGCGCCGCGACGGTGCAGAGGGCGACATTGGCGAGGGCATAGAGGCCGAGCAGCGCGGCGGGGCGCATCCGGGTCATGAGCGCGGTGCCCGAAAAGCGGCCGATCATGAAGAGGACGAGGCTGGCCGACAGCAAGAAGGCGGCCTGGCGTTCGGAAACCCAGGGGGTCGCATCCTTCACGAAGTCGATGAAATAGCTCCAGATCCCGACCTGCGCGCCGACGTAGAAGAACTGGGCGACGACCGCGCCGGTGAGCGGCCGGTGGCGAAGGAGCTGGCGGAACTGCACGCCAAGGGGCGCATCCGCCGCCTCGCGTGCATCGGGCATGCGCGCGATCGCGACGGCGGCCGCCACTGCCAGCGCGGCAATGGCGAGCAACAGATAGGGAAGCTGGACGGTCGTGGCCTCGCTGGCGCGATAGGCGGCCAGTTCCACCGGATGCATCGCGCGCAAGGTCGCGTTGGAATGCTCGACGCCGGAGAAGATCAGCATGCCGCCGATGACCGGGGCGAGACATGCGCCGAGTCCGTTGAAGGCTTGCGCGAGGTTGAGGCGCTGGACCGCGGTCTCGGGCGCGCCGAAACAGCCGACATAGGCGTTGGCGGTCGTCTCCAGGCACGCGGCGCCGGCGGCGATGACGAACAGAGCGAAGAGGAACATGTCGAAGCTGAGCATCAGCGACGCGGGAAAGAAGAGCAGCGCCCCGGTCGCATAGAGTCCGAGGCCGATAAGGATGCCCGCCCGATAGCCCAGCCGACGCGCCACCAGGCCCGCGGGCAGGGCGATCACGAAATATCCGATATAGAAGACGAACTGGATGAAGCCGGCCTGCGCCCGGTCCAGTCCCAGCGATTTCTGGAATTGCCGGATCAGGATGTCGTTGAAATTATTCGCCAGCGCCCAGAGGAAGAACAGGCTGACGATCAGAGCGAAGCCCCAGCGATACGAAGACAGGATGAACCCGCTTTTCGCTTCGCCGACGGGTCGTGTGGTGTTTGCTCCGGTCGCCACGATTTTCCTCTCCTTTTTTGATCGCTCCCTCTCGACGGAGGGTTCAGCGCAATTCTTCGTCCAGCAGTCCTTCGGCGCGTAGCGTTTCCCAGAAAGCGGGCGGTATCGGATGGCGCGCCAGAGCGACCGATTGCACGATCTGTGCGGCGCTTCCGGTTCCGATGAGCGCCGTCGTCACGCCCGGATGGCTGAGCACGAACTGCAACGCGGCGGCGGGCAGCGGCACGTCGTGCAGGGCGCAGCATCGTTCGATCGCCGCGACCCGTTGCACGATGTGCTCCAGTGCCGGCGCATAGTCGTAATACGGCGTGGCGCCCCGTGCGCCGGTCGCCAATATTCCGGAATTGAACACGCCCGCTGCGGCGATACCGATACCGCGCTGGCGGCATTCGTCGAAGAAGGTCGCTCCGCCCTGGTTGAGCAGGGTGTACCGCCCCGCGATCATGAGGACGTCGAGATCGGCGTGACGGAGGCTCTCCGCGCAGATCTCGATCTCGTTCACGCCCAAGCCGATCGCGGAAACCACGCCCTGGTCCCGCAACGCCTGCATCGCCCTGAAGCCGCCGTTCAAGGCTTGCGCGAAGGTGCGCTCGTGATCCGCGCCATGAGTTGCGTGTCCCAGGTCGTGCATGTAGAGAATGTCGATCCGGCTCAGGCCGAGCCGGTGCAGGCTGGCCTCCGCCGACCGCATCACGCCATCATAGCTGTAATCGAACACGGGGTCGAAAGGCATCGGCGACTGGAAGCCGAACCTATCGGGTGCCGCCTCGCCCGGCCCCAGCAGGCGCCCCACCTTGGTGGAGAGGAGGAACTGGTCGCGCGGGCGGCGGCGCAGCGCGTCGCCGAGCCGCCTTTCGCTGAGGCCGAAGCCGTAGAAGGGCGCTGTGTCGAAGTAGCGCACGCCCTGTTCCCAGGCCGCATCGACCGTGGCCCTGGCGCTTTCCTCGTCGACCTCACGATACAGATTGCCGAGCGAGGAGGCGCCGAAGCCCAGGGGCCCGCTGGTGCCTAGGCGGTCGAGAAAAGCGGCTCTGGCGGATGTCATGGCTGCCCGGTCTCAAAAGGTTACGATGGCTTTCAGCACGTGATCGGCCCCGTCGATCAGTTCCGGGACGCGCGCGGGCATTTCGTCGACGTCCAGGCTGTGCGTATGGAGCGCGTCCGTGGGAATCCTGCCCTCCTGGATCGCTTGCTTCACGCGGTCGAAATCGGCGGCGAGCGCATTCCGGCTCGCAAGTAGCGTCGTCTCGCGCTTGTGAAATTCGGGGTCTTCGAAAACGAGATTTCCGGGTGCCACGCCGACCAGCACCAGCGTCCCGCCATGTGCGACGTAGTTCAGGCTCTGCGCCATCGCGCCAAGCGAACCGGTGGCGTCGAACACGAAGTCGAACATGTCGCCACCGCTGAGCTCGGCCAGCTGGGCATCGAGCCCGGGACCGGCTTCCGCCGTCACCTCGAAGCCCAGCCGCTCGCGGGCATAAGCCAGCCTCGAGGTCCGGGTGTCGACCAGCGTGACGGTCGCGCCGTTGAGGCGGGCGAACAGGGCGGCGGCGATGCCGATCGGCCCTGCACCCACGACCAGCGCCCGATCCGTCGCGCCGATGCGTGAGCGCGCGACCGCATGCGCGCCAATCGCCAGGAACTCGAGCATCGCGGCCTGATCGATCGTCAGGCCGGTGGCATCGATGACGGCGCCTTCCGGCACGGCGAGCAGCTCAGCCATGCCGCCGTCCGCATGCACGCCGAGCACGCGGATATTCGTGCAGGCATTGGGCTTGCCCCTGCGGCAGGCCACGCAGGCCCCGCAGGCGAGATACGGATTGATCGCCACCATCTGTCCCGCCCGAAAGGCGGATCCGGGCGCGGTATGTTCGACCTCTCCGGCGAGCTCGTGCCCCATGACCCTGGGATAGGCCAGGAACGGATGGCGCCCCGCGAAGATGTGATAATCCGTGCCGCACAGGCCCACGCGCCGGATGCGTACGAGCAGCTCGCCGGGGCCCGCGACGGGCTCCGGCCGATCCTCGATGCCGAGGCTATAGGGTTCGCGACAGACGACAGCCTTCATCCGGCACTCCTTGCCCGATCCTGGGCTGACGCACTAGACGTTGATTATCATATATGCAACTTAACGAGCGCATATGCGAATAGACGCTCATCACCATCTCTGGCGCTATGATCCCGCTTCGTTCGGCTGGATCGCCGGGGATTCGGCAATCGCACGCGATTTTTCGGTATCCGATCTAAGCGCTGCCCTGGCGACGGCGAAGATCGATGGCGCGATTGCCGTCCAGGCCCGGCAGAGCGAGGGTGAAACCGACTTCCTCCTCGAGGCTGTGGCGGGCTGCAGCGGCATCATCGGCGTGGTGGGATGGACCGATCTCCGCGCGCCGGAAATCGAAGCGCGACTGCAGGCACGGGCGAATCCGTTGCTGGTGGGGTATCGGCATGTCGTGCAGGACGAACCCGATGCCGATTTCCTGCTCGCGGGAGACTTCGTCCGGGGCGTCCGCACCGTCACGGAACGGTCGTTGACCTACGACCTGCTGGTCAATCACCGCCAGCTTCCGACCGTTCCGGCGTTTCTCGATCGCGTGGGAGCAGGTCGCTTCGTGCTCGACCATGCGGCGAAGCCCGCGATCGCCGCCGGCGGGTGGCAGCCCTGGGCGGACGATATCGCTGCCGTGGCGGAATATCCCCATGTCTGGTGCAAGGTTTCCGGCCTAGTCACCGAAGCCGATCACGCGGCCTGGCGGCCGGCCGATATCGAGCGCTATCTCGTCCACATCTTCGACCGGTTCGGGCCAGACCGGCTGATCTGGGGCTCGGACTGGCCGGTCTGCCTGCTCGCCGCGCCTTATGCCGCGGTGCACGACCTGATCGCCGATTTCGTTTCGCGGCATTGTCCCGCATCCGCCGCTCGGATTTTTGGCGGTAACGCAATCCGGGCCTATGCGCTGGAAGCTGCGACCTCCGAGGGGCGAGCGTGACGGTGTCTTTGCGGAATACCGGCTGGGCGTTATCTCGGCGATCGTTTCTGCTCGCTGGCGCGGCTGGATTGGCGGCAGGCCGAAGCGCATTCGCAGCGCCGGCGGTCGCGGTTCCGGACCTGGTCGTCCGCGACGGCGATCTCTCGATATCGATCGAGGCGCTGAGCGAGCGGGCCTTTCGCGTTCGCGTCACCCCCGATCCCGGTCGCGCAGCGTCGCCCAGCGAAATGCTCGCCCCGCTTGTGCAACGCCCATCGGTCCGGCGAAGCCGCGAAGGGGGCAGGGTCCGCCTGTCCGTCGCGCACGCCCGGTGCGAATGGGATCCGGCGACGGCATGCCTGTCCTTCCATGACGCTACCGGAACGCTGCTGCTCGCGGAGAGCCCGGCATCGCGCCGGGTGGAGGCAAGCGCCGTTGGCGGCGCGCCGACATTGGCGGTGGCGCAGGGCTTCGCGAGCCCTCGCGACGAGCGCCTGTACGGCACCGGCTGTTTCCAGGACGGGCATCTCGACATTCGCGGCCTCCCGCGACGCCTGACCCAGGTCAACACGCAGATCAGCCAGCCCTTCCTCCTCTCGAGCAAGGGCTATGGGCTGCTCTGGCACAACCCGGGCATGGCGGAGATCAATCGTCCCGACCAGGCGATCGCGCTAGCGCGTCGGCGGAGCGAGGGCGCGGCGCAGGCGGCCGACGTCACCACCACCGCGGGCAATGCCCGGGTCGAACGGCGGGATGCGGTGTTCACCGGACGCTTCTCCGTGGGGCGGGGTGGCAGCCATGCCTTCTTCCTCGACCTTGGCCGCAAGATGGCTTCGCGCCACTATGTCGAGATCGACGGCAAGACGGTTACCGACCACGCCAATCTATGGCTGCCCCCGACCGCCAGTTTTCTCTGCGATCTGGCCCCCGGAGAGCACAGCGTCTTGATCCGGGCGAATGACGAAGACATGCCGGTGCTCACTTTCGCACCGGTGGAGGATCGCACCACCTGGTCGTCGCCGGTGTCGGAAGGCATCGACTATGTGGTGATCGCGGGCCCGTCCGCGGGCGAGGTGATGGCCGGATATCACGCGCTTCTCGGCCCCCAGCCGATGCTGCCGCTCTGGGCGCTGGGCTATATCCATTGCCGCGAGCGCTTCCACTCCTCGGACGAGATCCTCGCCACCGCCCGCGAGTTCCGCCGGCGCAAGCTGCCCTGCGACATGATGGTCCAGGACTGGCAGTATTGGGGCAAATATGGCTGGAACGCCATGCGCTTCGACGAGGCGCACTATCCCGATCCGGCCGCGTTGGTGCGAGCGCTGCACGCCATGGACATGGGGTTGATGCTCTCGGTCTGGTCCAAGGTGGGCAAGGAGACCGAGCTGGGCAGGGCGGTGGCGGCGCGGAATTTCTACATTCCCGGCACCGAATGGATCGATTTCTTCAATCCCGAAGCCGCCCGCTTCTACGCACAGGCACAGACCCGACGGCTCGCTTCGCTCGGCATCG
Source organism: Sphingomonas sp. (assembly GCA_040508955.1). Lineage (GTDB taxonomy): Bacteria > Pseudomonadota > Alphaproteobacteria > Sphingomonadales > Sphingomonadaceae > Sphingomonas. Next base: position 25,966 of record JBEVLV010000191.1, read on the forward strand.
ATGCCTGGTGGCAGGACGCGACCGAACCGGAAAATGACGATCTGGTCGGCCGCACCATCTTCGCCGCGCCCGGCCGGACGCAGCCGGGCGAGATGCGGCGGAACGTCTATCCGCTCCAGGTCAGCCGAACCGTGTACGAAGCCCAGCGCCGGGCCTATCCCGACAAGCGGGTCATGATCCTGACCCGCTCGGCCGCGCCGGGGCAGCAACGCTATGGCGCCGCGACCTGGTCGGGCGACATCGGCAACGACTGGGAGACGCTGCGGCGCCAGATACCGGCCGGGCTCAACATGGCTGCTGCCGGCCAGCCCTGGTGGACCGTCGATGCCGGCGGCTTCTTCCGCCCGGGCGAGGGACAATATCAGGACCCGGCCTATCGGGAGCGGTTCCTGCGCTGGTTCCAGTTCGCGACGTTCCTGCCCATGCTGCGGGTGCACGGCTACATGACCGACACCGAATTCTGGCGCTATGGCGAAACGGTCGAGCGGATCGCGCGCACCTATCTCGAGCTGCGTTACCGGCTGCTGCCCTACAGCTATGCGCTCGCCGCGGACGCCTCTGCGCATGGGATGCCGCTCATTCGTCCGCTGGTGTTCGACTTTCCCGATGACGCCGCGGCGTTGGACGAGGCGCACGCCTATATGTTCGGTCCGGCGCTGCATGTCGCGCCCGTGCTCGCCCCGGATGCGCGCAGCTGGGACGTGTATTTGCCGCGGTCGGCCGGCGGCTGGTACGACTTTTGGACCGGCGAACATCGCGACGGCGGCGAAACGCATCGGGTCGATTCGCCGCTCGATCGGATTCCGCTGCATGTCCGCGCGGGGAGCAATCTGCCTCTCGGGCCGATCGGACAATCGACTGCCGGGCTGCTTGGCCGCGACCTCGACCTGCTGGTCTATTCCGGGCGCGACGGTGTTGCTTCGCTCTACGAGGATGACGGCGCCTCCTATCGATACGAAGACGGCGCCTTCGCGCGCACCGCGCTGACATGGGATGATGCGGCGCACATGCTGTCGATCGGGCGGCGGCAGGGTGGCTTTCCCGGTCTGCGGCCCCAGCGCCGGCTCACCTTCCGTCGGATGGGAGCGGGCTCGGGGGCGCTCGACGCGGGTGCAGGCATCGACATGCACTATACCGGTGCCGCGGCACGACTGCCTCTGCGCTGAAGCCGCGGGATGCCCCAGGTCGACCCCGCACTGGTCGGTCGGCGCGGCGCTCTAGATGCGCGTCGCGTACAACGCGTCATGGGTAAGGATGTAGAGCGTGTGCCCATCGCTGCCGCCGATCACCAGTTGCAGCGGCCGCTTTGGCACGTCGATCCGGCCTACCTGGTTTCCGGCCGGGCTGTAGACGAACACCTGACCGTTGGCGACGTAGAGGTTGCCAGCCGAATCCCGCGCGACGCTTTCGCCGCCGCGTTCGGCCACGATCTTGAGGTCGGTGACGGTGCCGTTGGCACCGACCAGGCCGCTATAGGTGCGGTTCTCCGAGCCGTTCGTCAGGAACACGCGCTCGCCCGGTCGAGCGGTCACCAGTCCATGGGCGTCGAGCGTGTCGGACCAGCGCCAGCCCTGATGGTCGTCCGGTCCCTGGTTCCAGACGCGGAAGGCGGGGAGGACCAGCGAGCCGTCCGGCGATACATATTCCTTCGCCTTCGGGGCGGCCATCGCCCGGATGAAGAAGTCGGCCAGCGGCGGAAACTGATAGGTTGCGGGATCGATCCGGTCGGCGAACTCGCCATTGGCCCACATGTTGACCGGCAGCGCCGTGGCCGCACCGCTGCGCGGCTTCGCCGGAGTCGGCGCGATCACCCGCACGTCCGCGGGACTGGACGGATCGATGCTGTAGACCGTCGCGTCGTGCCCGGCGGACGACAGGACCATCAGCCTGCCTGACCGGTCGATCGCGAGGTTCACCGGATCGAGCGGCGCATCCGCGACGATCGAAAGCCCTTCCTTCTCGGACCAGCCATGAATGCGCTGGAACTGCCGGTCGACGAAATAGAGTTTGCCCCTGGCATCCACCGCGGCGCCGGCGATCGAATAGAAACCGTCGGCGAGCTTCCTAACATCGGGGGACGCAGTCGGCTCGGCGCGCGCGACGGAGGCGCCGGCTGGCACGTCGAGCCGGGCGAACTCGCGCTCGCGCACTTCGGTGTCGCCGGTCATGTCCTTGATCGCATTTTCGAACGGATATTTGCTGGCGCGCGTATAGGTGCCGCAGCCCTTGTCGTCGCAGCTGGCGAAGCCGCTCTCGGCGTTCACATGGACGTTGCGGAAGCGGATATCGCTGGAGTTGTAGAGCTTCACCGCCGCGTCCATCGGCTTGATCGATCGCGTGACGCGATAGCCGTGATAGTTGGCGAACAGGATGTTGCGTGAATTGCGGAACTCGGTGGAGATCGCATTCACGCCGTCGCGGACTTCCTGCTCGGTCTGTGGCGCGAGGAACTCCCAGTTCTCGACACCGTCGAGCACGATCTCGACGCGGTAGTGATGCTCGGCGGATAGCTCATAGACATGGCCGGGCGTCTTGGTGTCTGAGACGTAGAAGCCCGCCGAGGCCAATGTGTTGGGCGACCAGATCGCCGCGAAGGTGCCGCCGCCGCCATCGGTCACCCAGATGCTGGGGTGCTGGCCGTCGAAGCGTGCGCGGGGATCGCCGAAGCCGATAGGACTTCCCTTTGTAAGCAAAGTGCCGCCGCCGCCCTGGATCTTGACGTCGTTGACCATCGACGCCTCGCCGGCCTTCCACAGCAGCGCGGTGGCGCGCGGATTGACCCCGCCGGTCCACAGGCCGATCCCGGAGACGATCGCATTGCCGCCGCGCGCGCTCTCGATCAGCGCCTTGGCGCTGCCGACGCCGCTATAGGCTGGCGTCTCGTCGGGCAGATAGAGATGGGTGAGGCTGGGATGCAGCGCGATCAGCACGCTGTCCGGCCGCAATTTGAGCGTGTCGGTAACGCGGTAGCGGCCCATCGGCAGATAGACGACGCGGTGGTTGTCGATCGCGCGCTGGAGCGCGGCGGTATCGTCGGTCTCGTCGTCGCCCCTCACGCCCAGCTCATGGGCATTGGCCCATTCGCTGACCGGCGGCAGTGCGCGGATCGCGGGCGCGGGCCGCGCCGGCATCCGCGCGAGCGGCGCCATCGTCACGTCGGTGGCGAACGCGCCCATCGCGCCGAGGCCCGGCAGTTTCAGGCCATGGGAAAAGTCGCTGACGCGGTATTGCCTGCCCTGTCCCGCGATCATCTTTCCGCTGTCGCGGAAGCGCGCGAAGACCGGGGTGTTCATCGCTACCGCATCGTCGAAGCCGATCTGGGTGAAGACGCTGTTCTCGTTCGAGATCACCACGCCCGCCTGCGAGACATTCTCGAATCGGACCTGCTTGCCCCATAGCGAGTCCGAATAGCCGCGATCGATCTCTATCCCGACGGGCACGTTGCGGATCGCGACGTTGACCAGCGTGAGGTCGACCTCATGCTCGCGGATCGCCGCGTCGCGTTGGCCCTCGAACTCCGAATCGATCAGCGTGAACTGCCAGGCGGGCGAGGTCTTCTCGGTCAGGATCCCGTAGCGGCCGCCATAGAAGCGCAGGTCCTCGCATTCGTTGCCGGCCTGGTAGATGCCGGCCAGTCCCGAGCCGAGATGGAAATCGATATGGCGCAGAAAGCCATGCTGCGCGACGCGGAAGCGCACCGCGACGGCACCGGCATTGCCCTGGCCGATCTCGAAATCGACGTTCGATAGTGCGGAGTAGAAAGTGCTCGAGGTCGCGTCGAAGATGTTCGGGTTCGCGGGCACGCTGGTGGGTGGCGGCACCGGCGCCTTGCCGGCGCGATACTGGTCCTCGCCGGTGAAGCTCACCATCGCCGCGACGCCTGCGCCGAAGCCGGTGGTATTGTCGCCGAGCATGATCACGGGCCGGGTGGCGCCCACGCCGAACATGCGCACGGCGGAGCGCACGAAGATCGTGCGGCTGATCCGGTACCGGCCCGAGGGCAGGAAGACGACCCCGCCATGGCCGCTCGCGGCGGCAGCATCGATGGCCTGCTGGATCGCGGCGCTGTCGTCGGCGCGGCCGTCGCCGACGCCCTTGACGGTGACGGCCCGCGGATCGTCCGGAGCGCTGAGATATACCGAGGTCGATCGGGCCAGGGCCGGGATGGGGGCGAGCAGCAGTGCCACGCAAAGCAGGCGGAACGCCTTCATGGTCTTCTCCCGGATGGGCTGATCGAAAATCAATGGCGCACGAATCGACGGATGAGAACCCGCCGCATATCATGTCGGCTCAGGCGTAGAGCGTGAAACTCTGCGCGGCGATCGCGACCTGCGTGCGGTTGCGCACGTTGAGCTTGCGCATCAGCGCCGTCATGTGCGCCTTCACCGTCGCCTCGGCGATCCCCAGCTCGAACGCGATCTGCTTGTTGAGCTGGCCCGAATGCACGCCCCGCATCACCTTGATCTGCGTCGGCGTCAACCGCACCGCCGGGCTCGCGTCATCCGAAACGCTGGGCATCTGGGATGGCAGCGCCGCCATGTGATGGGCTTCGAAGTTCCCCTTCATATCATCCTCACTCCCGTGGCTCTTGGGCCATTCGTGACGCGATCGATGCCGTCACAAGCTCGTCCCAGCTCCTGTTTTCCAGGAATCAGTTGGACAGCTACAGACTATGTTCCGCAAATCGGCACGCGATCAAGCCTTTTTTGTTTCTATTCGACGAAATGCTGTCCTACAGATAAAGCCGCGCCGAACGGTGAAGACATCGTCGGGGGAGAGGGGAAAGACGCAATGCCGGGAGTGAAACAGCCTCACGCGCCGCGGAGATCAAGCCGGTGAGCGGGGCGGACATCAGGCTCGTCGGCGCGGCGGTCATGGGTATCGCGCTCGCGATCCTGTTGATCGTCCGAGGCCGGCTTCATCCCTTTCTGGGGCTGCTGTGCGGCGCGTTCGCGGTCGGGATCCTGGCCGGCCTGCCGCTCGCCGATACGGCCAAGGCCGTCCAGAAGGGTGTCGGCGACATCGTCGGCGGCACGGGGCTGGTCGTGGCGCTGGGGCTCTCGCTCGGCGCGATGCTGCACTTGTCGGGCGCCGCGGCGTCGCTTGCCACGGGCGCGCTCCGGCTGACCGGGCCGAAGGCGGCGCCCTGGGCCACGCTGGGCATCGCCATCGTCATCGGCCTGCCGCTCTTCTTCGAAACCGGACTGGTGCTGTTGCTCCCGATCGTCGTGGCAGCCGCGCAGGCGCTGTCCGACGAAGGAGATCGCGACGCGGCCAAGCTGCGGCTCATCATGCCGGCACTGGCGGGCCTCGGCGTGGTGCACGCGCTGGTGCCGCCCCATCCGGGGCCGCTGCTGGCGGTCGAGGCCCTGCACGCCAATCTCGGCAAGACGATGCTGTACGGCATCCTGATCGCGATCCCGATTGCCATCCTTGCCGGCCCGGTGCTGGCCCGATTCACCACGCGCGGCGTACGCCTGGTAGAGCCCGTGCTCAGCGATCATGCGCTCGACCTGATGCCGCCGCGGCGCGCGATATCGCTGTTCGTCGTCCTGTTGCCGATCGTGCTGATTGCGGCGGGCGAGCTCGGCAAGCTGGTGCCGGGCTTCGAGGATGCGGCCTGGCTTGCCGCGGCGAGCAACCCGGTCCTGGCGCTGCTCGTCACCAACCTGGTCGCACTGCCCTTGCTGTTCGGGCGCCGGTTGAGCGAGGCGGCGATCCAGGAGGCGATATGGTTCGAGACCATGGGAGCCGCCGGCGCGATCCTGCTCGCGATCGGGGCCGGCGGCGCGCTGAAGCAGGTGCTCGTCAGCGCCGGCCTGTCGGACCTGCTGGCGCGGGTGGTGCTGATGTATGCGATCTCGCCGCTGCTGCTCGGCTGGCTGGTCGCGGTGGGCATCCGGCTTGCCGCCGGCTCAGCGACGGTGGCGACGATCACCGCGGTGGGGGTCATGCCCGGCGTGGTCGCGGCCTCGGGCGTGTCGCCCGAGCTGGTGGTGCTGGCGATCGGTGCCGGCTCGGTATTCTTCAGCCACGTCAACGATCCCGGCTTCTGGCTGGTGAAGGGCTATGTCGGCACCAGCACGGCCGACACGTTCCGGACCTGGTCGATGCTGGAGACGGTGATCTCGGTGGCGGGCCTTGTCACGGTCGTCGGACTCAGCTTCGTCATATGACCGAGCGTGAGCGAGGTTACCGCGCGGTTTGCAGGATGCCGGACTGTGCCCAAGCAACGACCTCGCCGCGAAGCACCTCGATCGGCGCATAGCAGTGCAATATCGTGGCGCGCTCATCCGCCCCGGGTCGTTCGAGCGTGGCGAACTGGCTGTCGAGGAGGCTTGGCGGCATGTAGTGGCTCTTGCGCCCTGCGAGATGTGCGGCGATTTCTTCGCGCGTGCCGTCGAGCAGCACGAACAGGAGCGGGACACCCGCCGCCTGCTCGAGGCGTTCCCGATAGCTGCGCTTGAGCGCGGAGCAGGCCGCGACCGCCAATCTGTGATCGCGTACCGCGGTGCCGATCGCGGCGCCGAGCCTGTCGAGCCAGGGCCAGCGGTCGCCATCGTCGAGCGGCCGGCCGGCGCGCATCTTGGCGACGCTCGCCGGCGCGTGGAAATCGTCACCTTCGAAGGCAGGGCATCCCAGATATGCGGCGAGATCGTTTGACAGCGTTGTCTTTCCACAGCCGCTCACGCCCATCACGACGATCGCGCTGGGCGGCAGTCCGATCGCATTCCACTTTGCCTGCACCGTCGCCTCAGCTCTCGTCATCGTTCGCGCGAACGCGCGCTGCGTTCCGACGGCGATCCTATTGGACGGTTGGCGCGCTTTGACCATTGCGACCTTTGTCGCGGTCGCGGCCCTGCCCGGACGGAGGTATCGGGCGGATTGTCCTGGAACGGCCAGCAATTTCACGAAAGGTTGGGAGGCATGAGGACCAAGGCAGCGCGCCTGATCGCGGGGTGCATGATCGCCACCCTTCCGCAGCTCGGCACTTCGGCGATGGCGCAGCCGACGCCCTCGCTTTCGGTATATTCCGTCGTGCCGGACGATCCCCGCGCGGTTGTCGCCAGGACGCGTGGCGACGGCGTGGCCGATGACGGCGCCGCGATCCAGGCGGCGATCGACGCGGCCGCGGCCAAACCGGGCGGCGGCATCGTCTTCCTGCCTTCGGGCCGCCATCGGATCACCCGTACGCTTTACATCTGGCCCGGCGTGCGCCTGTTCGGCGTCGGCAAAAGGCGTCCGGTCTTCGTGCTCGCCGCCGCGACGCCGGGTTTCCAGCGCGGTGTCGGCAGCATGGTATTCTTCACCGGCAACCATCCCGGCGGCACCGCGCCGGGCCCCGGCGGCGTCCCGCTGCGCGGCAAGGTGCCGGTGCCGCCGCCGACCAGCGTGCCCTTCGACCCCAACATCGCCGATGCCAATTCCGGCACCTTCTATTCGGCGATGGCCAATGTCGATTTCGAGATCGGCCCGGGCAATCCGGCCGCGACGGCGGTGCGCATGCATACCGCCCAGCACAGCTATCTCGCCCATATCGACTTCCATCTGGGTTCCGCGCTTGCCGGGATCTACCAGGTCGGCAATCTCGGCATGGACCTGCGTTTCTATGGCGGGCGTTACGGCATCCTCGCCGAGAAGACCTCGCCTGCCTGGCAATATACGCTGCTGGATTCGACCTTCGATGGCCAGCGCGACGCCGCGATCCGCGAGCATGAGGCCGGGCTCACCCTGGTCAACACGGTGCTGCGCAACGTCCCCGTCGGTATCGAGATCGATCGCGGCTATGGCGACTGGCTGTGGGGCAAGGATGTCCGCTTCGAGAATGTCTCGCGGGCGGGGGTCGTCATCAGCAACGAGGGCAATGCCTATACCCAGATCGGGTTCGACAATGCCCTGGCCAGCAGCACCCCGGTGTTCGCGCGCTTCCGCGACAGCGGCAGGATCGTGGCGGGACCGGCATCGCGCTACCGCATCAAGGAATTCACCTATGGGCTGACGGTGCCGGCACTGGGGCAGACCGGAAGCTTCGCGACGCGGGTGGACGCGGTTCCGCTTTCCTCCTGGCCGCGGCGCCGCGATCCGGCGATCCGCGCCTTTCCCGGCGTCGGTGCCTGGACCAATGTCCGCGACCTGGGCGTGAAGGGCGACAATTCGACCGACGACACCGCCGCGATCCAGCGTGCGATCGATACGCACCGCGTGCTCTATTTTCCCTCCGGCTTCTACCGGGTCACGGACACGCTGAAGCTGCGCGCGGACAGCGTGCTGATCGGCCTGCATCCCAGCCTGACGCAGATCACGCTCGCCGACGATACGCCCGCCTTTCGCGGCGTCGGGCCGGCCAAGGCGTTGATCGAAAGCGCGAAGGGGGGCGATGCGATCGTCTCCGGAATCGGTCTTGGCACCGGCGGGATCAACCCGCGCGCGACGGCCTTGCTGTGGCGCGCCGGCGAAAACTCGCTGGTCGACGACGTCAAATTCCAGGGCGGGCACGGCACCGAACTCGCCGATGGAACGCGCTTCGACCCCTATAACGCCAACCACACCGCCGATGCCGACCCGAAGAAGCGCTGGGACGGGCAATATCCGAGTCTCTGGGTGACGGACGGGGGAGGGGGGAGCTTCAACGGGCTCTGGACGCCGAACACCTATGCCCAGGCCGGGCTCTACGTCTCCGACACCGCGACGCCGGGTCACGTCTACGAGATGTCGGCCGAGCATCATGTGCGGGCCGAGATCGTGCTCGATGGCGTGCGCAACTGGGAGTTCCTGGCGCCGCAGACCGAGGAGGAAGCGGGGGAGAGCCGTAACACGGTGGCGCTCGAGGTTCGCAATTCGCGTAACATCCTGTTCGCCAACTTCCACGGATATCGCGTCACGCGGTCGCTCCAGCCGGCGCCGGCTGCGGTCAGGCTCTACGGCTCGACCGATATCCGTTTCCGCAATGTCCATGTGAACGCCGAGAGCGGCTTCTCGACCTGCGATGCCAATGGTTGCGGTACCTATCTGCGCGCGAGCAAATATCCCTATGAGAACGCGATTCAGGATCTGACGCGCGGCACGGAGATGCGCGAGCGCGAGTTCGCGGTACTCGATGTGACCGATGCGCCGGCGCCCGCGGCCGTGCCTTCGCTGGCACCCGTCAAGCAGCTTGCGGGCGATTTCCAGGCGCTGGGCGGCGGCGCTGTCGATGCGGCGGGCAAACTCTATTTCATCGACCGGCTCTCCCACCGCATTCACGCCTGGTCGGAGAAGGAAGGCCTGTCGATCGTCGCCGATGCCCCGCTCGACCCGGTCAATCTCGCGGTCGATCGATCGGGCAAGCTGATGGTGCTGTCCTCGGACGGCCCCGAGGCGACCGTCTACAGCATCGATCCGTCTCGACCCGCGGAAGTGCGGGTGATCGCGCCGAAGGCTGCCACCGATCATTCGCGCGCCCGCGTCGCGTTGCCCGGCAGCTTCTGGGTCAATGGCGAGTTCCGCGATCAATACGATCCCGTCGGCGATCGCTTCACCACCCTGGCCGAGATGTTCGCGCGCGACATGGCCGCGGCCAAACCCCGCGAATATGTCTCGCCGGACGGCAGCCTGGTTCTGCCCGCCTATCGCGTGTGGCAGCAGGGACCGGCCAATCATCTCGGCTGGCGCTTTTCCGATACGCTCGACACCTATGGATGGGTCACCGGCAAGATCGGCGAGCGCATCTATGTCGCCAACGGTTCGGAGGACCGGACCTATTCCGGCCTGCTTGGTGCCGGCGGCACGATTGCCGATCTCAAGCCGTTCGCGGCGCGTGGTGGCGAGAGCGTGGCGGCAGGTCCCGATGGACGCGTCTACGTCGCGAACGGCCAGGTGTTCGTCTATGCGGCCGACGGTCGTGAGCTCGGTCGGATCGAAGTGTCTGAGAGACCACTGCAATTGCTGTTCGGAGGGTCGGACGGGCGCACGCTGTTCATCCTCACGCATCGGGCGCTCTATTCCGCGCAGCCGTGAGCCGGCTGGCTCACGGCGCAGCTTGTGCGACCTTGGTCGTAGATGATGGGCCGCTTCCGATCCGCTATTACTCGGACTCAATAACGTGACGCCTGCAGAGACTGGCGCAGGTTATCGGCAAAAAGGGGATGGATAATGATCAAGATCGCGTTGGATCGCCGTGCGTTGGCCGGAATTAATGTTAACGTTACCAGTGTCATCGCGCTAGCCGCCGTACTGGCCTGCTCACCTGCTTATGCGCAAACCTCCGCTGCGGCCGATCAGGCACAGAACACACAGGTTCCGCCAACGTCGCCGGAAGAGCAGGATTCCACGGGCGAGATCATCGTTACCGGCAGCCGCATCCTGTCGAGCGGCTTCACCGCGCCGACGCCGACGACCGTGATCGGCGAGGACCAGATCGCCAACAACGCCCAGCCGAACATCTTCAACACGATCGCGCAGCTTCCGTCGCTGCAGGGGTCTACCGGGGCGGCTACCGGCACGTTCAGTACCTCGAGCGGCCAACAGGGCCTCAGCTCCTTCTCGCTGCGCGGCCTGGGGACGATCCGCACGCTGACCTTGCTCGACGGCCAGCGCGTCGTCGGCGCCAACGTGACCGGCGTTCCCGACATCAGCATGTTCCCGCAGCTGCTGATCCGGCGGGTCGACGTGGTCACCGGTGGCGCCTCCGCCTCCTACGGTTCCGACGCGGTCGGCGGCGTGGTCAACTTCATCACCGATACGCGCTTCACCGGCTTCAAGGCGAACCTCCAGGGCGGCATCACCAATTATGGCGACGACAAGCAGGCGCTCGTCCAGGCGGCGGGGGGCGTAGCGCTTCTCGACGATCGCCTGCACCTGATCGCCAGCGGCGAATATGACCACGAGGATGGCGTGGGGCCAGGCGATTTCGGCACCGATCTCGCGGGCAGCCGCGACTGGTACCGCGCCACGACACTGGTGAATACCGGACAGACCAACAACGGCTCGCCGCAATTCCGGTACCGCGACTATGCGCAACCCTATCAATATGCCCGGTACGGCCTGATCAACAACGGACCGTTGCAGGGCATCGCGTTCGACCAGAACGGCACGCCGTTCAACTTCAACTATGGGTCGGGCGGCACGCCGACGGGCACCGGCGCGGTCACGGGCTGCTTCCCCGGCAATGCCTTCTGCGTCGGCGGCGACCTGTCGGGCGCTCCGGGCGATGGCGCCTCGCTGAAGTCGTCGCTGGAGCGCATCAACGGCTTCGGTCGGATCGGCTTCGATTTTGCGGAGAATAACGAGATCTACCTAACCGCCAATGTGGCGAAGGTGACGACCAGCAACCAGCCCAGCCCGGGCTATAATCGCCCGAACCTGACGGTCCAGTGTGCAAACCCCTATCTGCCGCAGCTTATCCGGGATCGCTGCGCCACCGCCGGCATCACCCAGTTCAACTTCGGGTCGAGCAACGGCAATTTCCCCGACCCCAAGGTCAGCACCGACCGACGTCAGTATCGCTTCGTCGCGGGCGTCAAGGGCAGCTTCGGCGTGGGCGGTTCCGACTGGAAGTATGACGCCTATTACGAGAACGGCACCACGATCTCGGACATCGATGTCGATACCATCGTCCTGCAGAATCGCTATGTGGCCGCGACCAACGCGATCACGCTGAACGGCGCGATCGTCTGCGCTGACGCCGCGGCGAGGGCGGCCGGATGCCAGCCGATCAACATCTTCGGCGGCTTCGCTCCCTCCTCGGCGGCGCTGGCCTATGTCACCCCCGCCAACGGGCCGTTCCAGCACACCAAGCTGACCCAGGATGTGGCCAGCATCAACTTCTCGGGCGAGCCGCTCAATCTCTGGGCGGGCCCGCTCTCGGTCGCGTTCGGTGGCGAGTACCGCCACGAGTTCTACCGGGTGAACGCCGATCCCTATGGCGCGGGTGTCTCCGCCATCAGCCCGAACAGTGCCGATTATCCGGCGGATCCGCTGCTCAATGCGCCGCTGGGAAGCAACTGGGCGGCGGGCAACTACAAGAACGGCCGCGGTAAGTACGACGTCTATGAGGGCTTTCTGGAAGTCGACCTGCCGCTGTTCAAAGGCGACGGGATCGGCCGTGCGAACCTGAACGGCGCCGGTCGCGTGACCCACTACAGCACCTCCGGCACCGTCTGGGCGTGGAAGATCGGCGGCACCTGGGATACCCCGCTCGAAGGCGTCCGCCTGCGCGCGGTGACCTCGCGCGACGTGCGCGCGCCCAACCTGTCCGAACTGTTCGCCGCGCCGACCGTCACGACGCTGCCCAGCTTCAACGATCCGTTCCGCAACGTCGCGGTCCAGGCGTTCCAGAATACGGTCGGCAACCCCAACCTGAAGCCGGAGATCGCCCGCAACACGGAGGCGGGGATCGTCCTCTCGCGGCCGTCCTGGCTGCCGGGCCTGAGCCTCTCGTTCGACTATTACAGCATCAAGCTGAGCGGTGTGGTCTCGACCCTGTCGGCGGACCAGATCGTCCGTTTCTGCTTCGAGGGCAACCAGGCCTTCTGCGGTGGTTTCGTGCTGAACAGCCCGACCCAGGGCGGCAATTTCATCAACGTCCAGCCGTTCAACCTGGCTTCCTGGAAGACGAGCGGCTTCGATATCGAGGCGAGCTACCAGTGGAATCGGCCGCTGGGGCTGCCGGGCAATTTCACGGTCCGCGCGCTGGGGACGCATGTCCGCGAGTTCATCGTCGATGCGGGCATCGCCGGCGTCGACAAGGTCAACCAGGCGGGCGCCAATACCGGCAATACGCCGGACTGGAAGTGGCTGGCCATCCAAACCTACGACAATGACGCGTTCAGCCTGACGCTCCAGGAGCGCTGGTTCTCGGACGGCGTGTTCGGCAACCAATATGTGGTCTGCGCGACGGCCTGCCCGGCATCGACCGCGAACCATCCGACCATCGACTACAACAAGATGAAGGGGGCCTTCTACTTCGACGTGGGCGGCACCGTGAAGGTCACCAAGGCGGTCGGCGCCTTCTTCAAGGTGGACAATGTCTTCGATCACGATCCCGCGCCGTCGCCGCAGACCAATACCGGCCTGGATGTGAACCCGGCGCTCTACGACACGCTCGGCCGCATCTATCGCGTCGGTATCCGCGCACGCTTCTGACCCCATCCCCGACCCCTCCGTCGGCGGAGTGGAAGGCGATCATAGCCGTCCCGGCCATGAAAACCGGAAACTTCGCCGACAATTTTTGCGGTATGCTTTCAGTCCGAGGCTTGATTTGCATTCGGACGGGTCGGTCCAGCCGGCGGTGAAATGCAGGATGCGCTCCTCGCCCTGGGCGAACAGGGCGAGGATCGCGTGATCGTTCGGCAGATGGGCCGACCGCAGACTTACTTGGTGGGATCGATCCGCTTGCGCGTGCCCTTCTCCTGAACGGGCAACGGCTGGTCCGCCGTGGGAATAGGCGGGCTGGGCATATTGGCGGCGTTTTGCCGGGCCAGTTGCAAGAGCGCACTGGTATCGGGCAGTCGCGGCGAACGAGACGGCGGTTCCCCGAACCGAAAGGCTGCGGTCAGGTCGCCGAAGGTCCGGCGGCGCCAATCCGTGATGTTCGGCTCGTGCACGCCGGTGAAGCGCTCCAGGAACTGGAGGACCGAGGTGTGGTCGAACGGCTGGCTGCACACCCAACCGCCCACGGTCCATGGGGACACGAGGATGCACGGTACGCGGAAGCCACCGCCGATCGGCAAGTCGCCTACGAACTCGCCCGGCGTGCCGGCGGGTGGGACCGGTGGCGGGACGTGGTCGAACAGACCATCATTCTCGTCATAGTTGAGGATGAAGACGGTCTTGGCCCACACGTCCGGATTGGCGGCCAACTCGCCCAGCCTGCGGCCGATGAAGTCCGCGCCGGCGGCTGGGAAATGATCGGGATGCTCGTTCGCCTCGGCGCTGGGGAAGATCCAGGAGACGGCCGGAAGACTGTCGTTGCGGACGTCATGGGCAAAGCGTTCCTCGTCCGAATCGGGCAATCCCCGCAGCACCAGTGGCGAGTTCGACGGCGCGTTCCGGAACCGATCGAAACGGTTGAACAGATTGTGCGGCCGCTTACCCATTTCACCATATTGGTAGACGCCCCAGGGGATGCCGGCCGCTTCCAGCCGCTCGGCATAGGTCGTCCAGCGGAACCCCTCGGGCGGCGCCTTGTTGCTGATCACCGGGCCGCCGGCGTGCCCGTCCGGATCGATCGTGCCGGTCGTCCAGTAGAGGCGGTTGGGCCAGGTCGGCCCCATCACCGAGCAATGATAGGCGTCGCAGATGGTGAAGGCCTCGGCCAGCGCATAGTGGAACGGGATGTCCTCGCGCTTGAAATAGCCCATCGTATAGGGGCCGTGTTCGCCGTCCGCGCCGCGATGGGCCGGCAGCCACTGGTCCATCCTGCCGCCGTTCCACGCCTGATGCTGCACCTTCCAGGCGTGGCTGGTCGAGGGCAGCTTCTGTGCGTTGGTCGAGAAGCTGTCGAGATGGAACGGCAGCATATGGCCGGCGGGATTCTGGTCGTCGGGCTGATGGAACACGCTCTTGCCGGTGGAAAGCGTGAGCGCCTTGGGATCGTTGAAGCCGCGCACGCCGGCCAGCGTGCCGAAATAGTGATCGAACGAGCGATTCTCCTGCATCAGCATCACGACGTGCTTGACGTCCTTGAGCGAGTTCGGCCGCCGCGGGCCCTGGGCCATCAGCTTTTGAAGGTTGAGCGGCATCAGCGCAGAAGCCGCCGCAAAGGACCCCGCCTGGGCGGCGCCTTTCAACAACCGGCGACGCGTGAAGGACGATGTCATCGTGTAACCTTTCATGAGAGAAGGGGGTGTTCGTCAGGCCTGCCGATCGAAGCGGGAAGGGATCACGCGCGGACCCTTATCGGGATCGTGTGGAAGCACGGTGACGATCACTGCTTTTGCGACTTTTGCGCCGCAGCATCCGTCGAGGTGCCGAAGCGGGTGGCGAAATCGGAAAGCGCGAAGCTGAATTCTTCCCGCTCGAGATACGCGGCATCAGTGGACTTCGCCTGACCGTCATGGGCCTTGTACCAGGCTCCGTATTCGGGAATTTCCGATGCGAATTTGCGGTAATGGGTCGAATAGGTCCGCACCTCGACGTTGGGCGTGCGGCCGTCCATGCGGAACTTCAGCAGCCTGAGCCACCCATCGCCCACATCCTCGCGACGGGCGCCGGCATCGATGACCGTCTGTCCGCGTCCCTGATAATCGGCCATCATCTGCCAGACCTTGTGACCCGCGCGGTTGGTATCCACGCTGAAACTCTGGCCGCCGACATGGCCGCTCAGGACGAGAAAGATCTGATCGTGCCGGCTGATGAACTTTTCCCACATCATCTGCGGGTTGTTATCCAGCGGATCGAGAAGGTTCTGTTCGGGATTTGAGCCGGTATCCCGGTTGCCGTCACGGTCGAGATAGTCGTGGGTCGAGACGATGGTCGGCAGGCCCGGAAAGCGCCTTATGACCTCTGCCGCCCATTCCAGCGACGCATTGGGTGCCTGATATTGCAGGCCGATATGCAGGAAACGGCACTGGCCGGCGGTGAATATCTGCGCGCTATCCGCGCCGCCGTCGTGCGAGGCCACATACCATGGCTGGTCCTTGAAGAATTCCGACTGGTCGGAAAAAGCGGACCGGAAAGCGGTCAGGCCACCCAGATGGCGCGTTCCGTCCAGCTTCTCCTTCGGATGCGGCGGATGCGCAGGGTCGGTCCATAGCGCGTCGTAATCATGATTGCCGGGAACCACGGAGAAAGGCAGTTTCCCCGCCATCAGCTGGAAGCCGAAAATTGCGGTCGGGATCTCAAAGCTTTTGACCTGCGCCTTGGGCGACATCGCGACTTCGGAACCGCCATTGGGCATCCATTTGAAACCGCGCGCGGCATGGCCGGGGTCCATCCATTTTGAGTAATGCTGCCAGACGTCGCCGACCTGGGTGGCGAAAACGATATCGCCACCCTCGCTCCTCGAATGCTGGGCGATCCAGCGCATCTGCTCATAATATTGCTCGGCTGCGTCGAATGCGAAGCCCGAAGATTTCTGATGGCGGAAATCGACGTAATTCTGCGTGTCCGGGATCATGGCCACGGTGAAATCGCCGCAGTTCGCGGCATTTTGCGCCAGAGCGGGTCCGGCGGAAAACAGGAATGCCAGCCAAAGTCCCGCCGAAGCAATATTCCTTATGGTTCTCATTCCCACTTCCATTCCCACTGCCGAAAATCAGGAAATTCGATGGACGGCGCCTGGCTGGCCGGGCGCCATCCATCGGTGCCTCAGAAGCGGCCTCGAATGCCGAAGGTGCCGGAGCGACCGAACCAGTTCTCGATCGCGGTGTGGTTGGGAAGAGTGGGATCCGCGGTCTGCGTGCCCGGCGCGTTGCCGGGGACGACGACGTTGTAGGGTTTGTTGAGCACGTTCGCCATGGTGCCGAACAGCTCGAAGTTCTTCGTCACCCTGACGCGCAGATTGAGGCTCAGGTCGGTGCGGGCCTGGAACCAGCTCGGCGTGGTCGAACGCAGCTTGTCGTCGTTCCACAGCAGATTGACGTAGAAGCGCACCGGCCCCTTTTCGTACGTGATCGCGGCCGAACCGATATTGTTGCCGAGGCGCAGCAGCGGGTCGTCGCCATGGGTGTTGGGCTCGTTGTGCATGAAGGCGCCGCGCACCGAGAGGCCGTTGAGGGGCGAGGGCAGCCAGCTGAAGCTGTGCTGGAAGCTCGCCTCGATGCCCTTGATCGTGACGAGGCTGACCTGCTTGTAGGTCGTGAACAGGATACCCGTCGGATCGTCGATGCCGAGCTGTGCCAGCGCCTGGGTCGCGGCGGAGCCCGTTTCCTCGGCGGTCAGGTCCGACTGGGCGACCGCCAGCCCCTTGATCCGGTTGTAATAGACGCCGACGTTGAACAGGCCGACGCTCTTGAAATAGCGCGAGTAGCGCGCCGAGAAATTGTCCGACGTCGCCGGCGACAGCCCCGGATTGGGGATGGTGATCAGGCCGGTGCCGAGTTCGCCGCCCAGCGGATCGTAGCTGGCGTTGCCCGCGGTCGCGTTCAGGCCGGGGCGCAGGATCGTGCGGCTATAGCCCATGTCGATGTCATTGCTCTCGCCGACGGTCCATTTGAGCGAAGCCGAAGGGAACAGATTGAAATAGCGGCCCTTGGTCTTCTGGATGCCGTTGGTGCCGTACTGGATGTCGATGCAGGGGATGGTGGTGGCGATGCCCGTGGCGGCGACCGCGCAGGCCTTGCCGGTTACGGGATCGGTATGGGTCTTGAGATCCGCCGCCGGCATCTGGGTGTAGCCCAGCGACGTGTTGCTGGTCCATTCGGCGCGCAGGCCGGCGCGGAACTTCAGCCGAGGCGCGAGCTCCGCCGTCGCCATGCCGTAGACGGCCTTGATGTTCTCCTGGAACCGGGTGGTGTTGTTATACGCCGCTGCCGCATAATTGGCCGCGCTCGGCACCGCCTTGGCCCAGTTGCCGGGATTGTTGACCAGGTCGAGATAGAGCGCGTGGGTGTCGAAGGTCGGGATGTAGTTCGAGCCCGAGAGGGAGTAGTGGTACGAGCCCGACTGGTCGTAGACCGTCCGCTGATTGGGGTTGACGAAAGCCTGGATGAACTGGGCGTTCGTCATCGGCCCGACATAGTTGTAGATGCCGTCGAGGAAGGTGTCGTCGCTGAAGCGGTAATTGGTGTCGCTGATCTTGAAGCCTGACTGGAGCGTCAGCGGCACATTGCCGAGATGCCCCTCGTAGCGCGCGTTCATCTGGCCCGATTTCTCGTAGATGAAGGCGTCCTGCCCGCCGCTGGTGCGGATCTGCGGAGCGCTCATCGTGTAGCTGGCCGGGTTCGACCAGTCGGGGCCGGCGGTCTGGGTGACGGTCCAGTCGGTGCCCATCAGACCCGGGCTGTTCTTGGTCATGTTGAACTGCGGCGTGCCCGACAGCGTCAGCGTCGGCGCCGTGCCCACCTGCTCGCGGTGCAGCGTGTTGTAATAGCTGTGGCTGTCCGAATAGGCGAAGCTGCCGTCCAGATGGAAATTGCCGCCCTTCCACTCGAAGCTCGGCGCCAGGATGTTGCCGTTGTTGATCTTGTACTGGCCGCCGCCGCCGACCGTCATCTTGGCGCCGGTGGTGGTGGTGAAATTGCTCAGCGGATCGCCGGTCACGCCGCTGCGCGCGCCGGTGGTGTAGGTCACGTCTCCGGTCGTGTTCTGGTACACGTCGCCGCGATAGAGGATGGAGAGGAAGCCGAAGGTCAGGCGGTCGTTGGCCTTGAAGTCGAGCTGGAGCGAACCGGTGCGGCGCGTGGTCTCGCGCGGGTTGGCGGCGGTTTCATAGGCGCTGTACGCCAGCGGCGAGGGACTCTTGGCCGTCGGCGCATAGCTGCGGCTCATCGTGTTCTGTTCGTAGCCGAGATACTGGTCGTTGAAGCCCAGAGAGAACATCACGCCCAGGCGATGATCGAAGAAGCTGTCGGCGAAGAACAGGCTGGCATTGGGCAGGAAGCGTTTGGAGCCCCAGCCATCGGACTTAGGACCGGTATTCTTGTACTTGTCCAGCATGTCGTCCGACGTGAATGCGCTGAGCGAGAAGGTAAGCACCGGCTTCTTGCGGTTATAGGCGTGCTTGGTGCGCAGATCGACGATGCCCGCGGGCGCGTCGGCGTTCTGATCGGCACCGACCGTCTTGTACAGGACGATGGAGTCGATCGCCGAGATGCCGATCGACTCATAGCTGAACACGCGCGCAGCGGCGGCCGAGTTGGCATAGCCGGTGGGCGAGTTGGCGTTGGCGGAAATCACGTCCATGCCGTTCAGCTGGGTCCGGGTGAACTCGCCCGGCAGCCCGCGCAGCGAGGCGTAGATCGCGGTGCCGTTGGTACCGTCCACGTCGACGCCGGGCATGTACTTGATCATTTCCGCAGGGTTGCCGCCGGCGACGTCGCCATAGGCCTCGGTCGAGATGACGTCGGCGATCTGCATCTCGCGACGCTGCGCCTGGATCGAGCTGGCCTGGCCTTCGCGCTCGCCCTGGACGACGATATCGCTTTCGCTCGCCGCCTGGCCGTGTCGGCCGGTCTGCGTAAGGTTGAAGTCGAGCCGCACCGTGCCGCCGGGCTCGATCGCTGCCTCGTGCGTCTCCGAGACGTAGCCGACGAAGCTGACCGTCACCGTGACCGGGCCGGACGGCACGTTCTGCGCGGCGAAGGATCCGTCTTCGCCACTCACTGCGCTGTAGTGCTTGTCCCCTGCATCGATGGTGATGACCGCGTCGCGCAGGATGTTGCCGCCGGCCTCCGTTGCGATCACGCCGGTGATCGTGCCTTCCCCTATGGCGCGCTCGCTGGCCTGAGCGGGCGAGCCGCTCCCCTGCTCCTGCGCGAAAGCCGGCGACGCGATCGCGATCGCGGCGATCGCCGAACCACAAAACAGAACCGAACGATCCAACTTTATCATGATTGCCCCCATGCTTCCCGACGCAGTGCGTGCGCTGCCCCTTGGGAGCCGCTGGGATCGCGTTTCCGCTACCGAGCCCCGAAATTATTTGTCGGAGGTCGTCCGCGCCTCGGCGGTCGGAGGCATTCCAAATTTGATCCGGCCAAATTTGATCCAGTCTGAACCGAGTCTGTCACATTCTCCGCCTAACGGAACCCGGACTCGCCACTGATCCCAACGCGCGCCAGTCGGTTCGTGGCGGCTCATCCGGAGTTTGGGTTAACCTTCCAAGGGCAGCTGATGCACGCGATCGACCGGGAACGGACGCGATGGTTCCTTCGCACCATTCTGCCGCATGAGCCGGCGCTGCGGACCTGGCTCGTGCGCCGGCAACCGCTCGGGCTCGACGCGGACGACATCATCCAGGAGGCCTATGCCATCCTTGCCGATCTCGAGACGGTCGACGGCATTCTTCACCCGCGCGCCTATCTTTTCCAGGTCGCGCGATCGGTCATCTCGAAGCATGTGCGACGGGCCCGCGTGGTTTCCATTCATGCGGTCGAGGACCTCATGCAGTTCGAGCACGCCGACGACAGCCCATCACCCGAACAAATCGTCATCGATCGCGATGAATTGGGTCGGCTCGCCCGAGCGATCGGCGCCATGCCGAGCAAGACCCAGCAGGCCTTCGTCCTGCGTCGCGTGAACGGGCTCTCCCAGCGCGAGATCGCCACGCAGATGGCGATTTCCGAGAATACGGTCGAAAAACATATCTCGCGAGGCCTTCGTTTCCTGATGGATTGGTTTGGCCATGGCGGAAAAGCTCTGGCAGAAGCCTCTAGGGAAGCGGAGTTGGAGATTGCCTCTCGAGATGGCCGAGCGAGAAACCAGTCGAGACATTGACGAGAAGGCGGCCGATTGGGTCGCGCGGCTCGACCGAGGACAGCTCTCGGGGGAGGAAGCGGAAGCACTTGAGGCATGGCTGCGCGGCGATCCGCGGCGGCGTGGCGCGCTGCTGCGCGCCGATGCGCTGTCGATGCTGAGCGAGTCCGCGCAGGCGCTCGGCCCCGATTTCGATCCTCAGCGGTTCGCCGATTTCGCGACGCCTGCCCGCACGCCCGTTTCCAGGCGCAGGGTGCTGACCTGGGCGGGGGCGGGCGGGCTGGTGGCGGCATCGGTCGTTGCGTTGGGAATCAGCCTGCCGGCTTCCGGAGCGATCGCGACGGGGCTCGGCGAAGTACGCCTCGTCACGCTCGACGACGGCTCGACCGTGATGCTGAACACCCAGACCCGCGTGCGGGTACGCTACGGTTCCGGCGAACGCCGCATCGAGCTGCTCGAAGGCGAGGCCTTTTTCACGATCGTCCGCGACCGCCGCCCGTTCCTTGTCGAAGTCGGCGATGCCCGCCTGCGTGCGGACCAGGCGACGTTCCGTGTCCGCAAGCTCGGTGAAGCGCCCGTCGATATTCTGGTGGATCGCGGCGGGGTGGTGCTCGGCAGGGCAGGAGCGCAGGCCTCCATGGTCCTGCAGGCGAATACCCGCCTGGTCCTTCAGCCGCAGGGAAATGGCGGGGCGTTATCGCCGCAGCCGATTACGCCGGATCTGCTCTCGCGCGAGCTCGCGTGGCGGGACGGCAAGATCGCATTCGAAGGCGACCGGCTCGACCAGGCAGCCGCCGCGTTTGCGCGATACAGCAACACGCGTATCGAGATCCGGGACCCCGAATTGGCCGGCGAGCCGGTGACGGGATTGTTCTCGGCGAGCGACCCGGCGGGCTTCGGCCGTGCCGTCGCGGGTATCTTCGGCGCCCGGATCGAACAGCGCGACAATATCGTGATTCTCCGCCGAGGCTCCGAACCGCAATAAATTGCGCTCCCGGAGGGGCGGAAAGGATCGCCTGAAGGCTCTTAGCCTGAAGCGGGCGGCGCAGCCGCTGCCCGAGAGGGGGCTCATGGCGTGATTTCGTGCAATTCGCTCCTGATCGGCGCCGCCGTCATCGCTGCACTCGGGGTAGCCGCCCCGGCTCAGGCCCAGACCCACAGTTTCGATATCCCCGCCCAGCTCGCGGTCAAGGCGATCCCCGAGCTCGCCCGCCAGGCGCGGATCCAGATCGTAGCCTCGGCGCGCGATCTGAATGGCGTGCGCACGCCGGCGATCAAGGGTTCGATGGACGCGCGCGAGGCGCTACGCCGCCTGATCGCGGGCACTCCGCTCGAAATCGTCGGCGACGATGGGCAGGTGATAACGCTACGCTCGCGGCGTGGCTCGCAATCCGAGCGCGCATCCGGCAAGGGCATGATCTCCGGCCAGGTCCTCGACCCCGCGACCCGGGAGTATCTGCGCGACGCGATCGTCGAGGTCATCGCGGCGAATGGCGCTCGCCGGATGGTCACGACCAGCGAAAGCGGCGAGTATCGCATGGTCGATGTGCCGGCGGGTCCGGCCGAGATAACTATCCGCTACACCGGCTATTCCCAGCAGAATGCCAGCGTCCGCGTCTCGGCCGGGCAGACTGCGCGACAGGACTTCGCTCTGTTGCGACCCGGCGAGACCGCGCGCGAGGACGCCGAGATCGTGGTGGTCGGCGTGATCGAGGGCGATGCGCGCGCGATCATGAGCCAGCGCAAGTCGATGGACATCAAGAACAGCCTGTCGGCCGAATCCTATGGCGACATTGCTGATGGCAATCCGGGCGAGTTCATCAAGTACATGCCCGGCGTGGATACCGATGCGGACGGCGATGGCGATGGCACGGTGCGCAACGTCAGTTTGCGGGGTCTCCCTTCGGAATATACCGCCGTCACGATCAACGGCGTGAGCCTGGCTGGGGTGGATGCGAGCGCCGGCGCTGCGGGTTCGCGCACGTTCAGCTTCGAGCAGATGTCGTTGAGCTCGATCGACTCGATCGAGATCTCGAAGACGATCAGCGCCGATGTCGATGCGAACGCGCCGGCCGGCACGATCAACATCAAGACCAAGCGCGCCTTCGATCGCAAGGGGCGGCGCATCGTGGTGCAGGCCAGCGCCGCGACCCATGCCGACCTGTGGGATTCGAAGACGCGGACCGGCCCTGGCGAGGGCGGCTATGGCCGCAAGCGTTTCCTGCCGAACTGGCAGGTGGAATATTCGGACGTGCTGTTCGGCGGCCGGCTGGGCGTGGTGGCCAGCTTGAGCAAGTCGGACCTCTATCTCGAGCATGAGCAGACCACGCTCGGCCGCAGCAACGCGCCCACCGCGATCAGCCCTGAGCCGCTGGCGATCACGACGATCGAGAACCAGCTCGACACGCGCGAGATCTCGCGCCTCTCGGGCTCGCTCAACCTGGATTTCAAGGCCAGCGACAAGCTCGTCCTGTCGGTGGCGTCGATCTACAACAAGTCCGGCATCTGGGCGGGATCGACCGCCTACAAGTTCACCACCGGCGCGCGCACGCGCGGCGTGATCGGCGATCCGGTGTTCGACATCACCACCCAACAGGCGGCGACCGCGGCGACGATGTCGATCCAGAACTCGCTCAATTACAAGGACGGCGAGGGCAAGACGATCATCCCCAGCTTCTCCTACAACGACGGCCGGCTGACGGTGGAGGGCAACGGCTTCTATTCGAGCTCGGTCAGCACCTATGATCCGGAAGGCAAGAAGGACTCGGCCTATGTGTTGAGCGCGCTGACCGCCCAGGGCAATTTCTCCGCGCAGCGCGAACCGGGCAACCTGCTCGGCGAGGCGTGGCAGATCCAGCAGATCAGCGGCCGCGACTGGACCGATCCGGCGAGCTTCTCGGCACCCAATCCGCTGATTCTCCGGCTCAACAACGGGCCCTATGCGAAGCAGACCCAGCGCGGCGGCGCCCTGAACCTCACCTATCGCGCGGAATTCGGCTCGGTGCCGGTGACGTTCAAGACGGGCTTCAAGAACCAGCGCACCCAATGGCTGTACCGGGACGATACCGATCTCAGCCGCTACAAATATGTCGGGCCGCTCTCGATCAGCCAGCTCCTCGCCCAGATCCAGAGCGCCAACCAGGTCTCGTTCGCCGATAGCGGCATCAGCATCCGTTCGCTCAGCGGCAGCGAGGATCTCTACATGCCGAGCGATTACAAGCTGCTTCAACTTTATCGCGAGCATCCCGAATATTGGACGCAGACGACCGCATCGACACCGACCGAATGGTATGGCGTCCATGTCGGCAACAACCGGCAGTTCAGCGAGGAGACCAACGCCGCCTATGCGATGGCCACCGCCGAGCCCAGCGGCAGGCTGAAGCTGCGCGCCGGCCTGCGCTGGGAGCGGACGCAGACCATGGCGCTGGAGGTCGATCCGCTTTCCCTGCAGGACGTGGCGGCGGCCGGCTTTCCGGTCTCCGCCTCCACCGGCCAGGCGACCACGATCCCCGGCCTGGAATATCAGTATCTGTCGCAGCCGAAGATCGAACGGAAGGGCCGGTACGACCATTTCTTTCCGAGCGCGGCGCTGAAATATGCCTTCACGCGGAGCACCGACCTGCAGATCGGCTACAGCCGGACGATCCGCAGGCCCGAGGTCGCCGACCTCACCGGAATCTGGTCGATCGACGATCTGAACAAGGTCATCCGGGCACCCAATCCGGGCCTGAAGCCCGAGATCTCGGACAATGTCTCGGTCCGCCTCGCGCAATATTTCGAGCCGGTCGGCCTGATCGCGATCAACTATTACCAGAACCGCGTGCGGGGCCTGTTCCAGGCGCAGGATCTGACCGCCGAGGAGTTCGGCAATACCGACCCGGCCTATGCCGACTATATCTTCCGCACGACCACTACGACCGGCGGCCAGGCGATCAACATCCGCGGCTGGGAGTTCGAATTCAACCACGCGCTGACCTGGCTGCCGTCGCCGCTCGACGGCCTGTCGGTACGCGGCTCGCTCAGCATGAACTATCCCGATATTCCCATCGTGGGCGTCGCCGACAAGATGGGAAACCTCTCGCTTTCCTATCGCAAGGGGCCGGTTAAACTGTTCCTCAACACCGCCTGGACCGGCAAGAAATACCGCAGCACCACGCCTTCCTATTATGACGATTTCTGGGACGTCAGCCTTTCGGGCAGCGTGGCGCTCCGTCGAAACCTCGAGACCTTCTTTGCGATCCGCAACCTGCTCAACAGCGCGCGCAACGTCATCGTCGACGGCGCGACGGTCACCGCCGGCCCCGTCGGCGACTACAGCGCCGTCTATCTCAAGGCGGGCGTGAGCGGGACCATGGGCCTGCGCGCGCGCTTCTGACCCTCATTCCAGACCGGAGAAAGACCGCATGAACACGCTCGTCCTCGATCGCCGCAGGCTGCTCGCCGGCGCGGGCGGCCTGACCCTGTTCGCGGGGCTCGGATCCGTGGCCTGGGCTGCGCCGAAGTTCACGCGCTATCCCTTCTCGCTGGGGGTCGCATCGGGCGATCCGTGGCCGGACGGCTTCGTGATCTGGACGCGCCTGGCCCCCGAGCCGCTAGCGGAGCATGGCGGCATGCCGATGGCGGCGGTGGCGGTGCGCTGGGAGGTCTCCGAAGACGCGCGCTTCACCCGCATCGTCCGGTCGGGCGAGGCGGTCGCGCGGCCCGAGCTGGCACACTCGGTCCATGTCGAGGTCGGCGGGCTCAAGCCGCGCCGGCCCTATTGGTACCGCTTCCTGGTCGAGGGCGCGGAGGTCAGCCCGGTCGGGATGGCCCGCACGGCGCCGGCCGCGAACAGTCCGGTGGACCGCATCCGGATGGCGGTCGCCGGCTGCCAGGCCCTTCCGCACGGCTGGTACGATGCCTGGCGGCACCTGAGCGAGGAGCCCGACCTCGACGCGGTGTTCCATTATGGCGACTATATCTACGAGACGGGCAACCATCCGGCACCCAAGAACCTGTTGATCCGCGACGCGGCCGGCAACCTGGTCGACCGCACGCATTTCGGCGACGAGATCTACAGCGTCGACGATTACCGGCGCCGCTACGCCCAGTACAAGAGCGACCCGGACCTCCAGGCGGCGCACGCCGCGGCGGCGTTCGTGATGTCGTTCGACGACCACGAGGTCGACAACAACTGGGCGAGCAAGTTCGATCAGGACGGGACGCCGCCCGAAGCCTTCCTCCTGCGCCGCTTCGCCGCGATGCAGGCCTGGTACGAGCATATGCCGGTCCGCCGCGCCCAGCTTCCGGGCCCGGGCGGCATCACCATGTACCGCCGGCTCGACTTCGGTTCGCTGCTGCGCATGCATGTGCTCGACACGCGCAGCTATCGCGACGACCAGCCCTGCGAGAAACCCGGCGAGACCGCGTGCCGCACGACCAACCGCCCCGAGACGACCATCATGGGCGCCGCGCAGGAAGCCTGGCTTGCGGACGGCTTCCGCAATACCGCGCGCTGGAACCTGATCGCGCAGCAGGTCTTCGTGATGCCGCTCTACGAAGCGGGCCCCGGCGGGACCCGGCACCTCCGTCCCGGCCCGGACGCATGGAGCGGCTATCCGGCGGCGCGGGCGCGCCTGACCCGGTCGATCGCCGAGCACAAGCTGACCAACGTCGTCATCGCCACCGGCGACGCGCATATCCATGCCGTGGGGACGGTTCCCATGCGCGACGACGAGCCCGATGGTCCGGCCGCCGCGGTCGAGTTCCTCGCGACCTCGATCACCTCGGGCGGGGACGGGTCCCCGGGTGAAATCCCCCGCCACAAGGCGCTCAGGGCCGACAGCCCCAATGTCGCGCTGCTGAACGACCAGCGCGGCTACCAGACCTACGACATCACGCCGAAGGAATGGCGCACCGACGTGAAGGTGATCGACCGGGTCCAGTCTCCCGGCGGCAAGCTCGGCACGCTGGCGCGCTTCGCCGTCACGCCCGACAAGAGCGAGTTGCACCGGGTTTAGGGAATAATGGTCGTGACGATAAGGTCGGCGGCCTCATCGGCGGTCATCCGCATCGTATCGATGCGGATATCGGGATCGAGCGGGGATTCGTAGCGGCTGTCGATCCCGGTGAAATTGTCGAGCGCGCCGCTGCGGGCCTTGGCATAAAGCCCTTTGACGTCACGTTCCTCGGCGACGGCCAGGGGGGTGTCCACGAAAATCTCGACGAACTGGCCATCGCCGATCAACTCGCGCACCATCTTCCGCTCGGTGCGGAAGGGCGAGATGAAGGCCGCGATCACGATCAGCCCGGCATCGGTCATCAAACGCGCAACCTCGCCGACGCGGCGCAGATTCTCGATCCGATCCACCTCGGTGAAACCCAGGTCGCGGTTCAGCCCCTGACGGATATTGTCGCCGTCGAGCAGGAAGGTGTGACGGTGCATGCGGCAAAGCCGCTGCTCGACCTTGTTGGCGATCGTGGACTTGCCCGCGCCCGACAGGCCGGTGAACCACAGCACCATCGGCGTCTGATTCTTGAGGCGCATCCGCTGCTCGCGGTCGACGTCGAAATGCTGGCGATGCGTGTTCTGCGCGCGCCGCAGCGCGAAATTGAGCACCCCGGCACCGATGGTGGCGTTGCTGACCTTGTCGATCAGGATGAACCCGCCCAGCGCCTTGCTCTCGGCATAGGGAGCGAAGACGATCGGACGGTCGGTCGTCAGTTCGGTGACGCCGATCGCATTCAGTTCGAGCGATTTCGCGGCGAGATGCTCCATGGTGTCGATGCCCAGCTGATATTTGGGCGGCTGCACGGTGGCTGATACCAGCTGAGGCCCGCATTTGAGCCAATAGGATCGACCGGGCACCATCGGCGCCTCGTCCATCCAGAAAAGCTTCGCCTCGAATTGGTCCGCGCATTGCGGCGGATCGCCGGCCGCGCAGATGGCGCCGCCGCGCGGGCAATCCACCTCATCGACCAGGGTAAGTGTCACGGCCTGGCCAGCTACCGCCATG
The DNA here is from genome assembly GCA_040508955.1 of Sphingomonas sp. Classification (GTDB taxonomy): domain Bacteria; phylum Pseudomonadota; class Alphaproteobacteria; order Sphingomonadales; family Sphingomonadaceae; genus Sphingomonas. Next base: position 53,292 of record JBEVLV010000191.1, read on the forward strand.
TCCAGATCGCCTGCCGCGGTCACGATGCGCGCGATGGAGGAGGTTCGCCCGGCGGGCAGTACTCGGACGGCATCGCCGGGCCGTACCTCGCCGCTTGCGATCAGTCCGGCAAAGCCGCGGAAGTCGAGATTGGCCCGGTTGACCCATTGGACCGGCATGCAGAACGGCCGCTCCTGATCCACCTCCGCGTCTAGCGGAACGCTCTCCAGATGATCGAGGAGTGTCGGACCCTCGTACCAGGGGCAGTGGGGCGATCGCGCGGCGATATTGTCCCCGTTGCGCCCGCACACGGGGATCGCCGTAAACGCCGTGATCCCGGCAGTGGCGGCGAAGTCGCGATAGTCATCAACGATCGCGTCGAATGTCGCCCGGTCGTAGCCGACCAGGTCCATCTTGTTGACCGCCAGCACGATATTGCGAACGCCGAGCAGGTGGACGAGGCAGGTGTGGCGGCGGGTCTGGGTCAGTATGCCCTTCCGGGCATCGACCAGGATGATGGCCAGGTCGGCGGTCGACGCGCCCGTCACCATGTTGCGGGTATATTGCTCGTGGCCGGGCGTGTCGGCGACGATGAACTTCCGCCGTTCGGTCGCGAAGAAGCGATAGGCGACATCGATCGTGATGCCCTGCTCGCGCTCCGCCGACAGGCCGTCGAGGAGCAGCGCGAAATCGATCGTCTTGCTTCGGGTGCCGACCCTCCGGGAATCTTCGGCCAATGTTGCCAGCTGGTCCTCGAGGATCGTCTTGGTGTCGTAGAGCAGCCGGCCGATCAGGGTCGACTTGCCGTCGTCCACCGATCCGCAGGTGAGGAAGCGCAGGAGGGTCTTGCTCCGGTGCGAGGCGAGATAGGTTTCGACATCGGCGGCGGCGGGAGGATCGGGGAGGGTATCCGGGCCTTGTTCCGTGAGCCCCGGCACGATCCGGGAGAGAGTTTCGTCGTTCGAGCGCGCGCGGGGAAGAACCGGTTCGCCGTCCATCAGAAATACCCCTCCGCTTTCTTCTTCTCCATGCTCGCGGCGGGATCGTGGTCGATCACCCGGCTATGGCGTTCGGAAACGGTGCTGACGAGCATTTCGGCGATGATCTGCGGAAGCGTCGTCGCGCGGCTCTCGATCGCGCCGGTCAGCGGGTAGCAGCCGAGCGTCCGAAACCGTATCGACCGGCCGACGATCTCTTCTCCGGGTTCGAAGCGGAAGCGATCATCGTCGATCATCAGGATCGTGCCGTTCCGCTTCACGGTCGGTCTGAACGCGCTGAAATAGAGCGGCGCGATCGCGATCCGCTCAAGATGGATATATTGCCATACATCCAGCTCGGTCCAGTTGGAGAGGGGGAAGACGCGGAAATTCTCCCCCGGCGCCTTGCGGACATTGTAGAGGTTCCACAATTCGGGACGCTGGTTCCTGGGATCCCAGCGGTGGCCGGCGCTACGGAAACTGAAAACCCGTTCCTTGGCTCTCGACTTTTCTTCGTCGCGCCGCGCGCCGCACAGAGCGGCGTCGAAGCGATGCCGGTCGATCGCCTGTTTCAGCCCCTCGGTCTTCCACATGTCGGTATGGAGAGCGCCATGGTCGAAGGGGTTGATCCCGCGTGCGAGCGCTTCGGGATTGCGATGGATGATCAACTCCATTCCCGCGGCCGCGGCCGAGGTATCGCGGATGCGGTACATGTCGCGGAATTTCCACGTCGTATCCACGTGCAGCAGCGGGAAGGGCGGAGGCGAAGGATAGAAGGCCTTGCGCGCAAGATGCAGCATGACCGCCGAATCCTTGCCCGCAGAATAGAGCATCACGGGTCGCTGGGCCTCTGCAACAACCTCTCGCATGATGTGGATGCTCTCGGCTTCGAGCCGTTCGATCTGTGTAAGGCTGCGTGCCATGGATATCCCGGAATCGGCACCGACCAACATGGTGCGCGATCGTCAGGATGACACAGGGGCGCTCGGGCGCCGCTTACCATTCCTGCGTACTTCGCAAAGGGATTGGGGGTAATCTTCCCGGCTCCGCCTCAATACATGGCGCGACCGCAATTATATGCCGGCACCCGGCCGGTCCCGCCGCCGATCTGGCCGGTGTAGCGCGTGTCGTCCTGCGCCAGCGCGTTCAGATACTCCTCGATATTGGGATATCCGTCGCCGTCCTTGTCGTCGTTGGCGTCCCAGACCAGCGGGTTGGTATTCCGGAAGCGGCGCTCCCAATCGTCGGGCATGCCGTCATTGTCGCTATCGACCTTTGCCGGGCCCGGCGTGATCTGCGCCCAACCGCCCGCTTCTGCGACGGTCGAGGGCCATTTGGACGCGAACAGATAGGGGGCTGAATCGCAGGTCCGCACGTCGTCGATGTAGAGCGCGTCGACATTGTCGCGGCACGGCCCGTCGCGGCACTGATCGGCGCCGGCAAATGCAAGCACGTCCCGCATCGCCTGTTCGGCGGATGTCACCTGCCAGGGATAGAAGGTCTGGGCGCTCGCTCCCGGACGCAGGGCATAGGATGCGTTCTGCACCACCGCGAGGCCGGTGCGGCTGCAGTCCTGGAGCCCGGCGGACGTCACGCCGCAGACGGTTGACGGCACGACATGGGCGATGAAGCCCGCGCTGTTGACGAACGGATCGGTCGTCGTGCTGCCGAACTGTCCGGAAATGCGGGTCCGGGGGGTCACGTTGCCGTCCGAATAGATCGAGAAGCCGAAGGGCTGCTGGGCGCCGTTGCTGTAAAGGCCGATCATATAGTTGCCGTCGCTGGCATTGTAACGCGGCCCTCGAAGCGCGACGTTGCCGATCCAGTTCGCATAGACGCTGCCGAACTGGTTCGAGATCAGTCCCGTCTCCGCAATGAAATCATAGAGTACATTGTTGAAGATATCGGCCTGGCCCGTATTCCCTGCCGGCGGCAGGGCGATCCCGACCGAGATATTGAGCCCGCGCTGCTCGCCATGCTGCGACAGGTTGTGCGCGATCGTGATCGACGAGGCCGGCTTCAGGAAGAACGTCTTGCAGTGCAGCGACGAGGTGTGGCCCGCGTTGAGGCAGATATTGGGCCCGATGATCGACCATTGGACGGTGCAGTTCGTGCAGGCCATGTCGAGGCTCTCGTCGGTTCCGAACATCGTCGAGACATGATCGAGGATCTGGTTGTTGGTGCCCGACATCCGGATCGGATCGCCATTTTCCGAGGTGCGCCCGACATGCGGACCCGTGCGCGTGCGGACATGGCGGAGGATCATATCGTTGCCGCCCTTGCGCGTATCGACGAGGGAATCGACGGGATTGTAATTGGCGCCCAGCCTGAACTCGATGCCCCCCGGCGAGGTCTGCCCTGCGATGTAGATCTTGGGCACGGTGATGAAGGCCGAGGACTGCAGGACGATCGCGCCGGCGACATCGAACACGCAGTAACGCGGTCGATTGGCCGGAATGGCGTAGGGGGTGGTCACGACCAGCGCGAGTGCGCATTCACGGTAGCTGATCTTGCCGTCCGCCGGCGCCGCGACGTCGTCGAGCGTATTGATCTTGTAGACGACCGCGTCCGGGCTGCGTACGCTGGTGAACTTGCCGAAGCCGGTCGCGGTCGGAAATGCGATCGGATGCTGCGCACGATCGGGGATGGCGCCGTCATCGGGATTGGCGAAGGCGGAGCCCGACCCGCCACCCGCTGGTGCAACGGTGACTGTCGTTGACGCGGTTTGCGCCGAGCCCGAGATGACGCAGTTCAACTGATAAACCGTCGACTGCGTCGGGCGAACGACCGCTGAGCCGCTGGCGGGCTTCACGCCGGTGAACGCGGAATCGCCGCTCGCCGTGCAGGTGGAAGCACCGCTTGCGGTCCAGCGCAGCGTGCTCGATCCACCTGGCGAAATCGCCGAAGGGTCGGCGCCGAAGCTGATCGCGACCGGTGCCGCGACGGTGACCGTCGCCTGTGCGCTGGCGCTGCCGGCGCCGCTTGCGCATGTCAGGGTAAAGACGGTCGTTTGCGAAAGCGATATGGTTGCCGAGCCGCTCGGATTCTTCGTGCCGACAAAGACGGGGCTGCCGGCTGCGCTGCAGGTCGTGGCGTTCGTGCTGGACCATGTCAGCACCGTCGATCCGCCTGCCGAGATCGTGGCGGGCGTGGCCGTCAGCACGATTGTCGGCAGGTTTCCGTCCACGGAAAGGACGTCCTGAAATACCCAGCCATCCGCACCATTCGCGAAATCGACGAGCCACCAGGTCTTTTTGCCCTGTTTGATCGGTCCGCCGATCACGGTGCCCGACGCACCGGCATCCTGGACGCCGACGCCGGTCACGAAATCGCTCTGCATGATGCGCAACTTGGCGGTCAGCGTCACACGCGATCCCAGCTGCACCGGCGCGGCGCGCGCGCCAACAACCAAGACTATGGCTATCAGCAGGACAATGCCAATAATGTATTTATGATAGGCGCGAAAAATACTCATTACTTATCGCCCGAGGAAGTCATAAATAGAGCGCAGAATATAATATCCTATGCTCTATTGATGTGC
>JBEVLV010000192.1:0-36927 GCA_040508955.1 Sphingomonas sp.
GGCTATTTCATCTCGGTGGCGCGCCCGCAGATCAGCCAGCTTTCGACGCAGACGACGATCTCGTTCATCAATTTCCCGATCCCCGGCCCGGAGGGCGTCAAGCCGATCCTCCAGATCAATTCGGGCAACCCCAACCTGAAGCAGGCGACGACGCACAATTTCGATCTGAGCGCCGAATATTACCACAAGATCGGGATCATCAAGATCGGCGGATTCTACAAGAGAATCAATAACCTGCTTCAGTCGAACCAGAGCGACGGGCCCGCCAGTCTCGCCAATGTCACGCTGCCCGATCATCCCTATTTCCAGGGAGCGCCCTATTTCGATCCGGCCCACCCGGAGAATTATCAGATCATCGGCTTCTCGCCGATCAACAGCGACCATCCTGCCACGATCTGGGGTATCGAGGGGCAATTCGAGCGCCAGTTCGACTTCCTGCCGGGCGCACTGAGCGGCCTGGGCATCTATGCCAACTATACCTACACGCACAGCAGCCGCTGGCAGCGCTACAGCTGGCCCTTCGCTCCGGCAGGCCAGAATATTTACGAATTCTCGGGTCTGCCCTTCAACCAGCAGCCCAAGCATTCCGGTACCGTTTCGATGACCTACAACAAATACGGTTTCGATGCGACCTTGGCCTATAGCTTCCAGTCGAAGACGCTGAACAATTTCGCACCGCGCGGCCTCAGCGTCTATGACAAGGGCGTCCAGACACTGGACTTCCACGGCGAATATTATCTCGATCCGACGACCCGGAAGGTACGTATCTATGTCGAGGCATCGGACCTGCTCAAGAACACCGATACGCCTGACGTGCAGCAGCTGATCGCCGGCTATTACACGCGCGCCACTTATCTGGGTGGGCGCAAGTTCAAGATCGGCGTTTCCACCATCTTCTGAGGCGGCCGATCCGGCGGCCGTGTTCCCAGCCGGCTCTCCTCCCTAGGGAGAGCCGGCCTTACCCCTACAAGGAAGAGATCTCCCCATGAAGTCCATGAAGCTGCTCCTCGCGACGGCGGCCATCGCCCTTGCCACCGCCATGCCGGCGCGCGCGCAGGATGCGGTGCCCTATGAACAGTTCACGCTCGCCAATGGCCTGCGCGTAAATGTCCATGAGGATCACAAGTCGCCCAAGGTGGCCTTCACCGTCTGGTATCATGTGGGATCGATGAACGAGCCCGCCGGCAAGTCGGGCTTCGCGCATCTCTACGAGCATCTGATGTTCAACGGCTCGGAGCATCACGACAAGGAATATATGCCGCCGCTCCAGGAGGTCGGCGTCTCGGGCGTCAACGGCGCGACCTCGCTCGACCAGACCTATTATTACGAGATCGTCCCCACCGGCGGGCTCGAGCGCGTGCTGTGGCTGGAGTCCGATCGCATGGGCTACCTGCTCGGCGCGATCACCCAGGCCAAGCTCGACGAGCAGCGCAAGGTCGTCCAGAACGAGAAGCGCACCCGCGAGAACCAGCCCTATGCGGCGATGAACGATCTCGAGGCGCAGGGCATCTTCCCCTCGAACCATCCCTATTACCACTCGACCATCGGCTCGATGGAGGATCTGAATGCCGCCTCGCTCGAGGACGTGAAGGACTGGTTCCGCAAATATTATGGCGCCGCGAACGCCGTGGTCACGCTCAGCGGCGACGTCACCGTCGCGCAGGCCAAGACGCTGATGGAGAAATATTTCGGCAGCATCCCCTCGGGCCCGCCCACCGGCCGCATCAAGGCCTGGGTGCCGACGCTCCCGGTCGACAAGGCCGAGGTGATGCAGGACGACGTGCCGCAGACCGCGATCGCCTGGAACTGGCCGGTCCCCGGCAACGGCACGGCGGACACGCCGGCGCTGCGCATGGCCGCCTATGTGCTCGGCCGCGGCAAGACGTCGCGTCTCTACCAGGCGCTCGTCCATGACCAGCAGATCGCAAGCTCGGCGACCGCCAGCTATGACAGCTTCGCCATCGCCGGCACCTTCTCGATCGAGGTGCGGCTGAAGGACGGCGTCGACCGCGCCAAGGCCGAGGCGGCGGTCAAGCAGGTACTCGCCGATTTCATGAAGAACGGCCCGACCGAGGACGAGCTGAAGCGCGCCAAGATCGGTTCGTACGGCGACAATGCCCGCTCGATGGAGTCGATCTTCGTCAAGGCGATGGCGCTGACCGCCGGCACGATGTTCTCCGACAATCCCGGCCAATATGCCGAGGACGAGCGCCGCTTCGGCGCCGTCACCGGCGCCGAGGTGCGCGGCGCGCTGGGCAATTGGCTGACCAAGGGCTCGTACAAGCTCACCGTGCTGCCGTTCGGCAACCACAAGACCAGCGTCGACACCGCCGATCGCGGCAAGATTCCGGCGCTGGGCGCGTCGCCCGCGCTGACCCTGCCGACGGTGCATGAGGCCAGGCTCTCGAACGGCATCCGCGTCGTGCTCTCCGAGCGTCCGGGCACGCCCACCGTCGAGATGGCGATGGTGTTCGACGCGGGCCACGCCGCCGAGCAGCACATGAAGAAGGGCCTGGGCGGCTTCACGCTCGGCATGATGGACGAGGGGACCAAGACGCTGAACGCGCAGGCCTTTGCCGAGCGTCAGGCGATGGTCGGCACGCGCATCTATGCCTATGCGGATAGCGACACGACCGATTTCGCGCTGTCCGCGCTGACGCGCTCGCTGCCGGACTCGGTGGCGCTCTGGGCCGACTATGTCCGCAACCCGGGCTTCCGCCAGGAGGATCTGGAGCGCGATCGCGCGGTGAGCCTGTCGAACCTGTCCCAGTCGCTCGTCGATCCGGGCGAGATGGCGCAGCGCACCTTCAACAATCTGCTGTTCGGCAAGGACCATGCCTATGGCACCGCGCTGACGGGCCGCGCCGATACGATCAAGTCGATCACCCGCGACGATCTGGTCGCCTTCCACGAGAGCTGGATCCGTCCGGACAACGCGACGATCTACGCATCAGGCAGCACCACGATGCCGGTGCTCGTCGCCGCGCTCGAAAAGGGCTTTGGCGACTGGAAGGCGCCGGCACGACCCAAGGGCGTCAAGACGCTCGATTCCGTCGCTCCCCAGAAGGCGGCACGGATCATCCTGATCGACAAGCCCGGCGCCATCCAGTCGATGATCCGCGTCGGCGAGACCATGCCCACGGGCCTGGATTCGCACGACTTCGAGCTCGGCGCGCTCAACGACGTGCTGGGCGGGTCCTTCACCTCGCGCCTGAACATGAACATCCGCGAGGACAAGGGCTGGTCCTACGGCGTCAACAGCTACATCGCCGACGGCCGCGGGCCCCAGGCGTTCGCCATCGCGACCAGCGTCCAGACCGACAAGACCGCGGAATCGCTCACGGAGATCAGCAAGGAGCTTCACGCGATCCAGAGGAGCAAGCCGGCGACCCAGGCCGAACTGGAGCTGCTCGCCAAGGGCCAGGTGCTGGCGCTGCCGGGCCAGTTCGAGACCAACAACGCGATGGTCGGCTATCTCCAATATGTGAACCGCTACCAGAAGCCGTACGACTATATCACGACGCTGCCGACGCAGTACGCCGCGCTGCGCCCCGAGACGATCACCACCACCGCGAACAGCCTGCTGCATCCCGATGCGATGACCTGGGTCGTGGTCGGCGATCTCTCCAAGACCGAGGCGAAGATCCGCGCGCTCAACCTCGGCACCGTCGAGGTGTGGGACGCGGAAGGCCGCAAGCTGCGCTGAGCCTGCACTTCCCCTCCCCGAGAAGGGAGGGGAGTATCAGTGCGCCTCGACCGGCCCCGATGCCACCTGTTTCGGCGGGCGGCACAGGGGCACCAGCACCAAGGCGGCGAGGAACAGCCACGCCATCAGCCGGAACACGTCGTCGAAGGCGAGGGTGAGCGCCTCGCGTCCGACGATCCGGCCCATCAGCGCCTGCGCGGTCAGCAGGGCGCGGGCGGGATCGGGCGTGACCTCGCCCACCTGCCGTGCGAGGCCGCCCACCATGTCCGTCGCCGCGCGCGGGACGTTGCCCAGCGCCTCGGCGATGCGCAGCGCGTGCAGCCGGCTCATGTCCTGCAGCCAGGTGGTAGTGACCGCGATGCCGATCGCGCCGCCCAGGTTGCGCATCAGGTTGAACAGCCCCGATGCATAGCGCAGCTCCGGCCCGGCGAACCCGTTCAGCGCCAGACCCACGCTCGGCACGATGCACAGCATGATCGCGAAGCTGCGCACCAGCTGCGGCCAGAGCAAGGCCTGGAAGCCCCATTCGGGCGTCATCGCCGAGAACATCCACAGGCCGAGCGCGAACAGGGTGAGACCGAAGGTGATGACGATGCGCTGGTCGACGCGCTGCGACAGCGCCGCCGCGATCGGCACGCCCATCAGCTGGGCGATCCCGGCGATGAACACGGTCGTGCCGATCTCGCTGGCATTGTAGCCGCGCACCCGGCCGAGGAAGAGCGGCACCAGATAGGTCCCGGCATAGAGGCCGAAGCCGACGACCAGGTTGAACACGCAGGCAAAGGCGAAGGTCGGCTTGGCGAACGGCGAAAGCCGTACGATCGGCGAGGAGGAGCGGAACGAGCGCTCGAGGAATAGCAGGAACGCGACGAGCGAGACCCAGGCACCGATCGCGATGGCGCTATCGTCGAACCAGTCGTTCTTCGGCCCTTCCTCCAGCACATATTCGAGCCCGCCGAGGAACACCGCCATCGCGCCGAGATGGACCCAGTCGATCCGCTTGAGCATTGCCAGATTGGGCCGATCGACGCGGATCACGAAGATCGACAATAGCGTCACCACCGCGCCGGGCAGGATGTTGACGTAGAACACCCAGCGCCAGGTCCAGGCGTCGGTGATCCAGCCGCCCACGGTCGGCCCCAGCGTCGGCGCCAGCACCGAAACCATGCCCAGGATCGCCGGGATCATCGCGCGCTGCTTGCCCGAGAACATCGCGAAGCCGGTGGCGAACACCGTCGGCACCATCGCCCCGCCGACGAAGCCCTGGATCGCGCGGAACAGGATCATCGATTCGATATTCCACGCCAGGCCGCACAGCGCGCTCGATACCGTGAACAGCCCCGCAGACAGCGCGAACAGCCAGCGCGTCGACATCGCCTGCGCCAGGAAGGCCGAGAAGGGGATCATCACCAGCTCGGCCATCAGATAGGCCGTCTGCACCCAGCTGATCTCGTCGGGCCCGGCCGAGAGTCCGGCCTGCACCTCGTTGAGCGAGGCGGCGACGATCTGGATGTCGATCAGCGCCATGAACTGGCCGAACGCCATGATCCCGAAGATCAGGAACTTGATCCGATCGGGCAGCGCCATCGGATCGATCGGCGCCGCCGCCTTGGATTCAGCCATTGCAATTCGACTCCGTCATTCTTTATATTATGTGCGTCATATAAACGGAGTCCACAAGCCCATGCGCTATGACAGCGAGCATAAGGAGCAGACGCGGGCGCGGGTGCTGAAGGAGGCCGCGCGCGAAATCCGTGACAAGGGTCCCGGCGGGATCGGCGTCGCCGCGATCATGGCGCGCGCCGGGCTGACGCATGGCGGCTTCTACGCCCATTTCAAATCGAAGGACGCGCTGGTCGCCGCCGCGCTCGACACGATGTTCGAGGATGCGCGGGCGCGGTTCGATCGCAGGGCGGTGGATGCCGATCCGCGCACGGCGCTGCGCGCCTATGTCGATTTCTACCTTTCGACGGCGCATCGCGATGCCCGCGATCGCGGCTGTCCGCTGCCCTCGCTGTCGGGCGATCTCGCGCGCAGCGACGAAGACACGCGCGCCCGTTTCGGCAAGGGACTGGCCGGGCTGACCGGCCGGGTCGCGGAGAAGCTCCGGTTGCTGGAGCATGTCGATCCCGAACGCGGTGCGGCGTCGCTCGTCACCGAGCTTGTCGGTGCCATCGCCCTGGCGCGGGCGGTCGCCGATCCGGCGCAGTCGGACGCGATCCTGGCGAACGCGCACGCCTCCGTCGTGGCGCGCTTCAACCTGGGAGAGGCGGCATGAGCGATCGCGACGCCCCGATCAGCGGCATCGAACAGCTCCGCCATATGCTCGCCACCGATGCGCAACCGCCGATCGGCCGGACCCTCGGCATCTCGCTGGTCGAGGTGGAGGAGGGCAGGGCGGTGTTCGAGGGCGTGCCCGACGCGCGCAGCCTCAATCCGCTCGGCACCATCCATGGCGGCTATGCCGCAACCCTGCTCGATTCAGCCTGTGGTATTGCAACGCATTCGCAGCTTAGGGCGGGCCAGACCTACACCACGCTCGAGCTCAAGGTTGCCTATCATCGCGCGATGACGCCGACGACCGGCAAGGTCCGCGCGATCGGCACGGTGCTCTCGATGGGCCGCCGCGTCGCCTTTGCCGAAGCCAAGATACTGGATGCCGAGGATCGCCTGATCGCCTCGGCCACCTCAACCCTGCTGGTGATAACCCCATGAACGCTCCCGCCATGATCCACGCCGAGACCGCTGTCCCCAAGCGGCGTCTCCGCATCGCCCGCAACCCGCTGATCGCCGGTATCGTCGCGGTGCTGGTCGCGCTCGCCGGCGTCGCCTGGCTCCTCTCGCCGCGGACCAGCGAGTCCACCGACAATGCCTATGTGAAGGCCGACAGCAGCACCGTCGCGCCCAAGGTGGGCGGGCTGGTCACCGACGTGCTGGTCCAGGACAATCAGCGCGTCCATGCCGGCCAGCCGCTGGTGCGGATCGACACGCGCGACTTCGACGCCCGCGTTGCCGCCGCCGAGGCCGATCTTGCCGATGCCAGCGCGGGCGTCGCCGATGCGCGCGCCGCGCTGGCGGCGCTGGGCGCCGACCGCCAGCTCGCCGTCGCCGGGGTGCGCGCGGTGCAGACCAATATCCGCTCGGCCGATGCCGAATATGCTCGCGCCGATGCAGATCGCGCGCGCTACGAGGCGCTGTCCGCCCAGGGCTTCGCCACCCGCCGCGACGTCGAGCGGATGCGCGCGACCGCGGTCGGCGCCGCCTCCGCGCTCGATCGCACGCGCGCCGATCGCGACACCGCATCGCGCCAGGTCGAGGTCACGCTGGCCCGCCGCCCGGTGCTCGAGGCTCAACTGGCCAAGGCGGTCGCCGCGGAAGCGCGCGCCCGCGCCGCGCTCGATCTCGCACGGCAGGACCGCGATCACACCGTGATCCTCGCGCCGATCGACGGGATCATCGGTAATCGCCAGGTGCAGATCGGCGATTTCGTCCAGCCCGGCAGCCGGCTGCTGACCCTGGTGCCGGCGAGCGGTCTCTATGTCGTCGCCAATTTCAAGGAGACGCAGACCCGCGGCATGATCCCCGGCCAGGAAGCGAGCGTGCATGTCGACGCGCTGGGCGGCGAGACGCTGAAGGGCCATGTCGAGAGCTTCGCGCCCGCGTCGGGATCGGAATTCGCGCTGCTGCCGTTCGAGCCGGGCACGGGCAATTTCACCAAGATCGTCCAGCGCGTCGGCGTGCGCATCCGCATCGATCCCGGCCAGCCGCTCGCCGAACGCCTGCGCGCCGGCCTGTCGGTGACCGCCGCGGTGTCGCTGCGGTAGCGGCTTTCCCGTCACCCGGCCGCAGTGCCGGGGTCCACCCAGCGTCTGGGCGAAGCAATCGAGACTGAAGGCTTCGCGACCGGCACAGTGCACCCCGGCCGCAGTGCCGGGGTGACGGCTTTAGGTATCTACTCCCGAAACGAGAGGGAGTTGGAAGTTGCAATGTAGGATTTCGATTGCTTCGCTCGACGGGCGCCCGCAGCGCGCCGCTCTTTGAATCGTGGATCGCCACCAATGTCGCGAACCTGTCGCGCACCTGTAGCGCCGATGGCGCGTCAGTGTCGCGCGGGTGTCGCGTCGCGGACGCAGACTGTTGCGCCAATGTCGCCCATGCGTCGGGTCTCTGTCGCGTTGGCGACGCGAAGATCCTTCGCGTCTCTGGGAGACGCTGAAAAATACCCCCGCACCCATAAACTTCATCAACCGAGGTCGGCCGCTCCGAAAGGATTGACGCCGCCTAAACCAGCACCCGCTCATTGGCCTTGAGGGTAAGCTTGCGGGGCTTGCGGCCGGTCAGCTTCAGCGTGACGTGCTGGTTGGCCGGATCCACGCCGACCAGATAGGCGGGATTGCCTGCCTTGTCGGTCACCAGCCGCGCCGCGCCGCCCTCGATCCGCCCGATCGGCTTGCCCGCGAGCGTCAGGTCTACGCCCCCCGCCGAATAGATCATGCTGGCACTCGCCCCCGGATCGGTGCGCATCTCGAACCGAGCATCGGCCGCGGCGACATGGCGCGGCCGGGCGTTCCAGTGGAGCGCCTCAGCTTCCTCGCATACTCCCATCAGCCGCCAGCTGTAATCGACCATCACCAGCGCGCAGGGCGAGTAATCGGGATGATCCTCGCCGGCGGTGAAGACGCCGGTCATCGGGTCGATCTGCTGGCGGAAGGTCATGTCGGCCTGGATGGCCTCGCACCACTGGCCCATCATCACGGAGAAATCGGCGGAGCGGCCATAATGGTCGAGCCAGCGGCCGGCCCGCAGCGCGGTCAGGGCCTGGGATGCGCCGCCCCAGCTGTTCGCCGGGATCGGACGGACGAACAGCGGATCGTCCATCGCGATCGAGGCGAGCGGGAACTTGCCCCAGAACGCCTTCGGATTGTGGAGCTGGCGCGCCCACATCGTCTCGAAGGTCTGCCGGTCGACGACATGCTCGCCGCATACCCGGCTGAGGATGTCGGAGCGGACGCGGACGAACTTGTCCTGCGCGTCGAGGTCGTAGAACGCCGCGTCTTCGGTAACGTAGAGCTTGCCCAGGATCAGCGAACGGATCCGCTCGGCGCGCTCGGTCCAGCGGTCCGCCTCGATCCGCTTGCCCTGGGCGCGGGCCATCTCGGCAAGGGCGCGGCGGGCGCCGTAGATCGTCGCCGACAGGTCCGGGCAGAGCCGGGGCAGCGAGGCGACCGGATGGTGCGTGCGGGCGTCCTTGTTGGGGCACTGGTTCGGCATGCCCGCCCAGCGCGGCGAATTGTCGTGGCCGGTGTCGTAGGTGCAGAAGCCCTCGATCAGCCCGGTGCCGCGCGTGTTGCGATAGCGCATCAGCCAGCCGTCCCAGGCCGAGCAGGCGCGGTATGCGGCCTCGAGCAACTCGCTGTCGCCGGTGGCGCGCGCGAGCTCCCAGGCGGTGGCGGCGATCGGCACGACCATCTGGATCTGGCCGAAGCTGGTCTCGGTGACCTTGTTGTTGGCCGGCAGCTGGCCGTCGGCGCGCTGCAGCTCGAAGAAGGTGAGGTGGCTGTTGCGGGCCACGTCGGGCCGGAACTTGCGATAGACCAGCGCCTCGTGCGGTCCGCATTCCTGCCAGATGCCCTTGTAGACCGAGCCCTCGATCAGCACTGGCTTGCTGACATAGGGCATCGTCTGGACGTTGCCGGCGAGCACCGCCAGCGCCTTGTCATACGCCGCCTGCCAGCGGGCATTGCCGGTGGTGAAGACCGGCGCATCGCCCGCGGCCGCCTCGGCCAGCGCGCGCTGGGCGGCGGGCAGGGTGGCGAGCGTCGCGGCGGTGCCGGCGAGGAAGGCGCGTCGGTCCATCAGCGCTGCGCCTCCGGACGGTCGACATGGAACCAGTCGACATCGATCGACCCGCCCTGGCCGCCGCGGTTGAAGCTGAACAGGCCGGGGCGCGACCCCTTCCACCAGGAGAAGCGCGCCAGCCAGGTCGGTTCGCCGAGCGGCTTGAAGCTGCGGCCGCCGTCGAGGCTGAAGGAATAGCGCACGGTCTGGTCCTCGCCGACCTCGGCGCGGAGGTCGACGCTGGTGCCGGCCAGCACGGGGCCGGGGGTCTCGACGCCTTCAGAGGCGAAGGTGACGCGGGTCTTGCCGCCGTCGCGGACCAGCCCGATCCAGCTCGGGCGCACGCCGAACAGGGTCAGCCCGGCGCGCTGGCCGTCGGCCATGCGGCTGGCGTCGATCCGCGCGGTGAAGCGGGCGCTCGGGCCCTGGAGGATCTGGGTGAGCGTGTTGCGAGCGTTGACGAGATGCCGGGCGGGCAGGGCGTTCAGCCGCATCCAGCCGGGCCGGACGGCGAGGCTCCAGGCGCTGTCGTCCGGATTGTGGTTCCACGACCATTGCAGGCCGAGCTGCGGGCCGCCGAACTCGTCCGAGTCCTGCAGCCGCTCGCTGGTCGGCGCACTGCCGGTGTCGGGGATCGGATAGCTGAGCACCGGCTGTCCGGCGAAGCGATCGGGCATCTGGCGGCCCATGATCGGCCAGTCATCCTTCCAGACGACCGGCTGGAGATGGACGATGCGGCCGAACGCGCCGGTCGAGTTGAAATGCGCGAACCAGCCCTGGCCCGAGGACGTCTCGATCCAGCCGCCCTGGTGCGGACCCTGGATCGGCGTGGTGCCGGGCTGCAGCACGGTGCGCCACGCATAGGGGCCGTCGATCTTCCGGGCCCGGCCGACGGCCTGGCTGCCGCGCTCGACCCCGCCGATCGGCGCGAAGATGTAGTACCAGCCATTGCGCTTGTAGAGCTTGGGCCCTTCGAGCACCGGCAGGTTGATCTTGTCCTCGACGATCAGCTTGCCCTCGTCGAGTATCTTCAGCCCGTCGGGCGACATGCGGTGGAGGATCAGCGGCCCGGCGCCGAGCTTCGAATGGACGAGCCAGGCGGTGCCGTCATCGTCCCAGAAGGGGCAGGGGTCCTCGAGCCCGGCCTGAGCGATCAGCTTGACCGGCTTGCTCCACGGCCCCTCGGGCCGCTTGGCGGTGGACACGAAGATGCCCTCGTCGGGCGTGGGGAAATAGACGTAGAACAGGCCGTCATGGTGGCGGATGCTCGGCGCCCAGACGCCGCTGGCATATTTGGTGCCGCCGATCGGCTTGGAGATGGTGTCGTCCAGCGTGTGCGGCCCCGGCATGTCGTATTCGGGCGCGAAGTCGAGCTTGGGCAGGACATGGCCGACGATGCTCCAATGCACCAGGTCGCGCGAATGGAGCACTGGGATGCCGGGCGAGAAGTGGAAGCTCGACGAGACGAGATAGTAATCCTGGCCGACGCGGATGATGTCGGGGTCCGAATAATCCGCATAGAGGATCGGGTTGCTATAGGTCTGCTGCGCGGCCGCGGGGGCGGCCAGCATCAGTGCGGCGACGGCGAAGGATGCGCGCATCATGCCGCGAGCATGTTGCCATAGCCGATGACCACGGTCGCCAGCACGAGCAGGCCGACGCCCGCCCAGACCATCGCCCGCACCCGCGTCGCCGCGTCCTTCCACTCGCGGAAGGCGAAGCCCCACAGCGTGCCGAAGATGATGATCGACGCCATGTGCAGCGTCCAGGACGAGAAGCCGAAGCGCCCCATCTGGCTCTCGCCCATCGTGTAGAAGAAGAACTGGAAATACCAGGCGGTGCCGGCGACCGCGCAGAGCAGGTAGTTCGCCAGCATCGGCGGGCGAGCGGTAGCGCTCTCGTCGGCGCTCCGGCCGACCCATTGGCCCGCGCTGCGGTTCTTGAGGATCAGCCAGGCGCACCAGACCGCGTTGGTGATCAGGCCGCCGAACATGACGAGGCAGAGGATCGGCAGGCCGGTCCACAAGGGGCCGGTGCCGGCGGCGGCGGAGATCGCCTTGATCGGCTCGCCGGCGGCGAGCCCGAAGGCGAAGCAGGACGACATGATGCCCGAGAAGACGGCGACCGCGACGCCCTTCCTGAAGTCGAACTCGGCGATCGCCGCAGCCTTCTGCTCGGCGGACAGCGCCGCATCCTTGCGGGCGCCGGCCATGGCGACGACGATGATGCCCGCCAGCGTCACCGCCAGGCCGAGCAGGATGATGTTGCCGCTCGGGCTGTCGAGCAGCTTGGCGGCGAAATCGCCCTGGAAGATCGGCGGGATCAGCGTGCCGAACACGGTGCACAGCCCCAGCACCACCGCCATGCCGAGCGACAGGCCGAGATAGCGCATGGTCAGGCCGTAGGTGAGGCCGCCAAAGCCCCAGAGCATGCCGAAGATCACTGGCCAGACGAGCGTCGGGGTCGGCGCGCGCGAGAGCACGCCGAGCAGGTCATGGGTCTGGATCGAGGCGAAGAACCAGGGCGCGAGCAGCCAGGAGAAGATGCCGCCGGTGAGCCAGTAGATCTCCCACGACCAGCGCTTCACGCCGCGATAGGGGACGTAGAAGCTCGCAGAGGCGAGGCCGCCGAGCCAGTGGAAGACGACGCCCAGAAGGGGGTTGGCGGTCACGACATCGTCTCCTCAGGTACCGGGCACGAGTCCATCGTCACGCGTTGCGCCTGGCCTGCCATGGCCTTGGCAATTTCTTTGGAGGACGGATACCGCAATCTCTTCTCTCCCGCTTCCGGCTGCTACCGGTAACATGTCCTGCGATCTTGCTGAATTCGCCGGATGCGAATCCCTTAACCGCGGCGCCATGAATCCCATATTATGGGAGTAAATGGTATTATACGATATGTTTTTCGTCAAACGTTGATTGCGGAACGCTTCGGCCGAGGCAGGAAATCGGCGTCAGCGTCTCGGTGAATGGCGCCTTTTGTGCCTGACTTCGGTAGCCCGATGGCCATTAGGTCCAAAAAGCTATCGATCATAAGATGTTGAAAACAAGCACTATGATGGTCCCGATAGGGGCGGGCGATTTGAGATTGACGCATGTCATCTCATTTATTATGTATTGCTTCCATCATGTGGGAATTTCCACATTTACAAATGTTAGCGCTAACATTTGTTCATTGCGTAGTTAGGCACCGCAGATCGCAGCACAGCCCGAGTGGGCGGCTGTAGAGACGGTGACAAAAAGGGAGAGGATTTATGGCGAATTTCATGACCGGCCGGCGCGCGCGCTTTCTGTGCGGCAGCACGCTTCTGGCGCTGGGTTTCGCGTCGCAGATAGCGCACGCGCAGACGGCGCCGCAGGCCGACGCCGCCGTCGCCGCGCCCCAGGATGCGCCGGCGGCCGATGCGACCGACCAGGCAGCTCCCGAGGGCGAGATCATCGTCACCGGCTCGCGCATCGCCCGTAACGGCTTCGACGCCACGACCCCGGTGAACGTCGTCAACCAGGACGACATCAAGCTGTCCGGCAACGTCAACATCGAGAAGACTCTGGCGCAGCTTCCCCAGGCAGTGGGCTCGCAGTTCGGCACCGCGACCTCGAACACCGTCCCGGGCGGCTTCGCCGACGTCAACCTGCGCGGTTTCGGCTCGAACCGTAACCTCGTGCTCGTCAACGGCCGCCGCTTCGCGATCTATGGTCCCGAGCAGGTCGTCGATCTCAACACGATCCCGTCGTCGTTGATCGCCCGCACCGAGATCGTCACGGGCGGCTCCTCCGCCGTTTATGGCTCGGACGCGATCACCGGTGTGGTGAACTTCATCATGCGCGACGATTTCGAGGGCGTCGAAGCCCGCGCCCAGGTGAACATCGACCAGCCGACCGGCACCCCGGTCTATAATTTCGACCTGACCATGGGCGGCAACTTCTCCGAAGGTCGTGGCAACATCGTCGTTTCGGGCAATTATCTGAAGCGCAACTCGATCACGCGCGGCCAGCGCGGCGACTTCGCCTTTGACTCGCTGTCCGACGGTTGCGTCGTTCCGGGTTCGGGTAGCGCAAACCATGCCGGCACGCCGTTCACGGTTCCTGGCGGCCAGACCTGCCTTGGCGCCGGCGGTCAGCCGGGCTTCATCGCCAGCGGCAGCGGCGACATTCCCAACGGCCGTTTCTCGGGCATTCCGGCGTTCGGCGGCACCAATGCCGGGCTCAATGCAGCCTATGCCGCAGCGGGCCTCGGCTCGCTCGGTTCGCGCGGCTTCACCTTCAACGATGCCGGCACCACGGCGCGCCCGGCGCTGACTCCGCAGGACGATTTCAACCTCGGACCCGACAACTACCTCATCCAGCCGCAGGAGCGCTGGATGATCAACAGCTTCGGCCACTATGACTTCACCGACAACATCACCGGCTACATGGAGCTGCACTTCTCCCGGAACACGGTGAATGCGCGCCTCGCGCCGACCAATGTGGGTTCGCCGACGCTCTTCAACATCAACAATCCCTATCTGTCGCCGCAGCTGCAGGAGGTGTTCCGCCAGCTCGATCTCGCCGAGACGGGACCGACCACCGTTACCGCCGGAACCGCGAGCTACACCAATCGCCCGGGTGACGGCCTTGCGCTGGTCACCGCCGGCCGCCGCTACGTCGAGGTCGGTCCGCGTCTCGCCAGCGAGCGCCGCAACGTGTTCCGCGGGGCCTGGGGCCTGCGCGGCAACATCGGCAGCGTCTCGGACAATTTCCTGAGCGACCTGAAGTTCGACGCTTACTACACCTATTCGCGCAGCGAGGACACGCTGCTGCTCCAGAACGCGATCTCGCGCAGCCGCCTCCAGGCAAACCTGCTATCGGTCGGCGGGGCTGCACCGGTCTGCAACATTTTCGGCGCGAACGTGTCGGATGCCTGCGTGAAGGCGATCTCGATCAGCGCGACCAACTCGACGGTCGCGACGCAGGAGGTTGCGCAGGGCAGCATCACCGGCAACCTGTTCAAGCTGCCGGCCGGCCCTGTCGGCTTCTCGTTCGGCACCGAGTGGCGCAAGACCAGCGCAACCTTCACGCCGGATTCGTTCCTGGCATCGGGTGATGTCGCCGGCTTCAATCCGGGCCTGCCGACGCAAGGCAGCACCACAGTGAAGGAAGTGTTCGGCGAAGTCCGCGTGCCTCTGATCCACGACACCCCGTTCATCAACAGCCTCGTGGCAAATGGCGGGTTCCGCTATTCGGACTATAATCTGAGCGGAATCGGCGGCCAGTGGACCTATCTGGGCGGCCTGGACTGGCGCGTGAGCCCGGACATCGCGTTCCGCGCGCAGTATCAGCGTTCCATCCGCGCACCGAACGTCAACGAGCTGTTCGGCGGTGTGACGCGCGTCGTGGGTGCGGCGACCGATCCGTGCTCGAGCCGCGCGGCGGCGCAGCAGACCGCCGCCGTCCGCGCTGTCTGCCTTGCCACCGGTGTGCCTGCCAGCGCCTATGCGAACAACGGGACCGGTGACGCGGTACAGCCCAACTCGATCTTCCCGTCGGACTCGGGCGGCAATCCGAACCTGGGCGCGGAAAAGTCGAACACCTACACCGCCGGCGTGGTCTTCACTCCGCGCTTCGCACCGCGTCTCTTCGTCAGCGTCGATTATTTCAACATCAAGCTGAACGGCGCGATCGCGCAGCTGGGCGGTGGCCTGCAGAACACGCTCAACCTGTGCTATTACACGATCCAGGACGCCAACAGCGAGTTCTGCAAGGCGGTCCAGCGCAGCCCGACCACCGGCGAGATCAACGATCCGTATACGGTCAAAGTGCTCAACGCGAACACCGGCGCGCTGCAGACCTCGGGTGTCGATTTCGCTGCACGCTATCACTTCGACGTGGGCTTCGGCTTCCCGGGCGTCGCCGAGCGCAGCTCGTTCGATGTCAGCACCAACTACACCTATACCTATGCGTTCACTTCCACCCCGGTCGAGGCGCTGCCGAACCTCAAGAATTATTGCGCGGGTTCGTTCGGCCCGACCTGCGGCCAGCCGCTTCCGAACTGGCGTGGTAACACCCGCGTCACCTGGAACCTGGACGACCTCAGCCTCAGCCTGCGCCACCGCTATCTCGGCGGCGTGACGACCGATCGTTACATCGTACCGCTGCGTCAGGGTGCGGCCTCGGTCCCGGCGCTGAACACGATCGCCTATCCGAAGCTGCCCGCGCAGAACTATTTCGATCTCTCGTTCAACTATGACCTGCGCAAGGGCATCGAGCTGTTCGGTGGCGCCAACAACATCACCGGCAAGATGCCGCCGGTGACCACCCAGGGTCCGAACGCGAACACCTGGTCGGCAACCTACGACGTGCTCGGCACCGAGTTCTTCCTGGGTGCCACGCTGAAGTTCTGAGTTAGAATGGGCGAGGGGGCCGCGCGCCGCCTCGCCCACGTCTCGTTCCACTTTTCCGGAGATGCGCATGACGCTCGACCGCCGTTCTCTCGTGCTGGGAGGCGCCGCCGGCGTCGCCGCGCTCATGATCACCAACCCCGCCTTTGCCGGCCTCGCCGATCGCGACGCCACGGAAGGCTGGGTGAATGTCCGTCACTTCGGCGCGAAGGGCGACGGCACCGCCATCGACACGCCCGCGATCCACCGCGCGATCGACTATGCCGCGCAGCGTGGCGGCGGCACGATCTATTTCCCGCCGGGCACCTATGCCTGCTACACGATCCGCCTGAAGAGCAACATCACGCTCCATCTCGACAATGGCGCGGTGATCCTGGCCGCGGCGCCGGTCGGCACCACCGGCTACGACGTCGCCGAGCCGATCGATCCCTCCTACGAGAAGTTCCAGGATTACGGGCACAGCCATTGGCGCAACAGCCTGATCTGGGGCGAAGGGCTGCACGACATCGCGATCACCGGCCAGGGCATGATCTGGGGCAAGGGCCTGGGCCGCGGCGACGGCAAGGACAATTGGCTGAAGGATCCCAACGGTCCGGGCACCGGCAACAAGGCGATCGCGCTCAAATGGTGCCGCAACGTCACCCTGCGCGACTTCAAGATCCTCGAGGGCGGTTGGTTCGCGCTGCTCGCCACCGGGGTCGACAATCTGACGATCGACAATCTCCTGGTCGACACCAATCGCGACGGCTTCGACATCGATTGCTGCAAGAATGTCCGTGTGACCAACTGCACGGTCAACTCGCCTTATGACGACGCGATCTGCCCCAAGAGCAGCTATGCGCTGGGCGAGGCACGGGTGACCGAGAACCTGACGATCTCGAACTGTTTCGTCACCGGCAACTACCAGATCGGATCGGTGATCGACGGCACCTGGAAGAAGATGCCGGCGGACTTCGCCAAGACCATCCATGGGCGCATCAAGTTCGGCACCGAGACCAATGGCGGCTTCCGCAACATCACCATCACCAACTGCATCTTCGAGGATAGCCGCGGGCTGGCGTTCCAGACGGTGGACGGCGCGATGGTGGAGGACGTCACGGTCAGCAACCTGACCATGCGCGGCATCGTCGATGCGCCGCTGTTCCTGCGGCTCGGCAAGCGGATGCGCGGGCCTGCGGGCCGCCCGATCGGCACGATGAAGCGGATCCTGATCCAGAACATCGTCAGTTCGAACGCCACGCCGCTGCCGTCGGTAATCGCCGGGCTGGTCGACCATCCGATCGAGGAGGTCAGCATCTCCGACGTCTATCTCCACCATATCGGTGGCGTGCCCGCGGCGATGGCGACGCTGCGCCCGCCCGAGGCCGAGCTGGGCTATCCCGAGGCGACGATGTTCGGCGACCTGCCCGCGACCGGCTTCTTCATCCGGCACGCACGCGGCATCGAGATGAACAATGTGGAGATCGCCGTGGCGGCACCCGATCCGCGTCCGGCGTTCCGGCTGGAGGACGTGCGGGACGCTGATTTCTCGCGCGTCCGCGCGCCGGCCGGCAGCGGCGTCTTCGCGCTCGACCGCGTCAGCGATTTCCGCAACGTCGGCAGCCGGGGGATGAAGGATCTCCAGCTTGCCGGTCCCGTCACCGGAAATTTCTAGCGGCGGGGCGGGTTTGCTTCATTCTCGGTAAATTCTCGGAATCGTCTTTTTTCTGACATGGCCTGATGTGGATTCGGTTTGCGACTGCGTTCAGGATTCCAGCGGGGAAGTTTCACGGTCCCCGACAGGCATATGCAGAGGGCGGGGAATGGCGAGACTATCGGGTAAGCACGCACAGTTCGTTCGGAATCTGATCGGCGGATCGGCGCTGATCGCGCTCACCGCGGGCGCGGTTGAGGCGCAGACCAAGCAGGACGGCACGGTCGCCGCGGGTGCATCGGTCAAGCCGTCGCAGCCCTGGCCGCAGGCGTCGAGCGACGTTCCCGCCGACAAGGCGGTCCGTTTCGGCACGCTGCCCAATGGCGTGCGCTACGCAATTCTCCACAATGCGACGCCCCCCGGCCAGGCCTCGCTGCGTCTGCGCATCGATGCGGGCTCGCTGATGGAGAAGGACAACCAGCTCGGCCTGGCCCATTTCATGGAGCATATGGCCTTCAACGGGACGACCCATATCCCGAAGAACGAGCTCATCTCGATCCTCGAGCGGCTCGGCTTGGCGTTCGGCGCCGACCTGAACGCGGCGACGAGCTTCGACCAGACCTTCTACCAGCTCGATCTGCCCCGCAACGATGATGAGACGATCGACACCGGGCTGCACGTGCTGCGCGAGCAGGTTTCGGAAGCCACGATGGACGAGGACGACATCGTCGATGAGCGTGGCGTGATCGCGGGCGAGGAGCGGCTGCGCAACTCGCCGGCGCTGCGCGTCGCGCGCCAGCAGTTCAACGTGCTGGCGAAGGGGCAGAAGGTTGCGGATCGCTTCCCGATCGGCGACCTCAAGATCATCAATAGCGCGACGCGGGATCGCTTCGTCGATTTCTACAACAGCTATTATCGCCCGTCGCGCGCGACGGTGGTCGCCGTGGGCGACTTCGATGTCGACGCGATGGAAGCGAAGATCCGCAAGGGCTTCGCCGATTGGCAGCCCAAGGCGCCGGACGGCCCCGAGCCCGATCTGGGCGCGGTCGCGCAGCATGGCGTGGAAGCGCATATCAACGTCGAGACCGGCGTATCGTCGAACATCTCGCTGAACTGGACCCGCGCGCCCGATCTCTCGCCCGACACGCTCGCAAAGCGCCGCAAGGACATGATCGAGCAGCTCGGCCTTGCCGTGCTAAACCGCCGGCTCGGCGAGATCTCGCGGACCGACAATGCGCCTTTCCTGAATGCGCAGGCCGCGCATTCCGGCCTGATGCGCAGCGTCGACGTCGCGACCATCAATGCACAGTTCGTTCCCGGTAAGTGGCAGCGTGCGCTCGAGGCGATCGACCAGGAGCAACGCCGCATCGTGCAATATGGCGTGACGGACGCAGAATTGCTGCGCGAGGTCACGGCCTTCCGCACCCTTTATGGCAACGCGGTGAAGGGTGCTTCGACGCGCAATACGCGGGTGCTGGCTGGCGGCCTGCTCGGCACGGTCAACGATCGGGAGGTGTTCACCTCGCCCGAGACGGATCTGGCACTGTTCGAACAAGCGGTGAAGGGCCTGGCCGCGGCCCAGGTGAGCGCGGCATTGAAGCCGATCTTCACCGGCGGCGGTCCGCTGACCATGATAACCTCGCCCGTGCCGATCGAGGGCGGGGAAACCGCTGTTGCAGCAGCGTTCCAGAGCTCGCGGCAGGTCGCGGTCGCTGCGCCGGCTGCGCCGGTCAAGATGCCCTGGCCCTATACCGACTTCGGCAAGCCCGGCACGGTGGTCGCAAAGCAGGAACTGCCCGGCCTGGGCGCCACCATCGTTACTTTCGCGAATGGCGTGACGCTCACCGTCAAGACCACCGATTTCAGCAAGAACTCGATCTCGATCAACCTGCTCACCGGCATCGGCGAGCAGAATTTCGCACCGGACCAGGTCGACCCGCGCTTCACCATGGTCGGCGGCCTCAACAGCGGCGGCCTCGGCAAGATGACCGTCGACGAGATGAGTCGCTCGCTCAATGGCCATATGGTGGGTGCCGGGCTCGCCACGCTGGGCGACAGGTTCCTGCTCGGCGGCGGCACTCGGCGCGAGGACCTGCAACTGCAGATGCAGGTGATGGCGGCATATCTTACCGATCCAGCCTATCGCTCGACGCCGTTCGAACAGACCAAGGCCAGCTATCCTGCGGGCTATGAAGCAACGCTGGCGCTGCCGGCCGGAGCGTTCGGGGTATATGGACGTGCGCTGCTCGCCGGGGGCGACAAGCGCACCGCGGTCCTTTCGCCGGATCAGCTCGCCAAGATGTCGATGGACCAGTATCGCCCGCAGCTGAAGGCGCTGCTTTCGGACGGCCCGATCCACATCACCATGGTCGGCGACCTGACGCTCGACGAGGCGATCAAGGTGGTTGCGAACACTTTCGGCGCGCTGCCGACGCGTCCGGCCGCAAACAAGCCGGCTCCGGGTGCAGACCAGCGTCACTTCCCCGCGCCGACGGCGGAGCCGCTGCGTTTCACCCACAAGGGCCTGGCCGAGCAGAGCCTGGGCTATATCGCCTGGCCGACCGTCGATGCCACGCGCGATTTCGCCGAGGCGCGCCGCGTCGAGATGCTTTCCGCCGTGCTGAAGCTGCGCGTGCTCGACGAGATCCGCGAGCATCTCGCGCTCGCTTATTCGCCGGGTGTCTCGTCCACCTATTCGGATACGTACAAGGGCTATGGCACGCTTTCCGTCTCGGCGGAGACGGCCCCAGAGAAGTTGCCGGCATTCTTCAAGGCGATGGACGGCATCGTCCGGAAGCTGCAGGACGAACCGATAACCGCGGATGAACTCAAACGCGCCCGCGAGCCGATGGTCGAGGCAGCGAAGCGCAGCCAGAACACCAATTTCTGGTGGCTGAGCCAGCTCACCTATGCGGTCGACCGCCCTTACTATCTGCCGCAGACGCTCACCGCGATCCGCGACATGGAGGCGATCACGCCCGCGGACATCCAGGTGCTGGCGCGCAAATATCTGCGGCCCGAAGCGGCATGGAAGGCTGAGGTACTGCCGGCCGCCGCCGGCACGGCCACTGCCGCAGCCACGGCTCCGGCGGCGCCGAACTGAAGTTGCCCCCGCGGCCCCGGTGCATCCCTCGCCGGGGCCGCAACCCATTTGACCTCCACGGCCTGTGCGCGCAGGCTTTGACGTCAGGAGACCGAAGGTAGCGAGACCGCCATCGCCCGCACCTAATCCCGATGAGCAGCCCTCGTTCGAGGCGCTGAACCGTTCTTTTCGTCCATCGCTCCAGCGCTTCTTCATGCGTCGCGTCCGCGATCGCACCGAAATCGACGATATGGTCCAGCAGGTGTTCGAGCGCCTGCTCAAGCGCGGCGACGTCACCGGGATGGAGCGGGTGGCCGGCTATGTCTTCCAGACCGCGAGCAGCGTGCTCAACGATCACCTTCGCCGGCGCCGGACCCGCCATGCCGATTCACATGAAGAATTCGACGAAACTAGCCATGGAGATGTGGATTTTTCTCCGGAACACGTTCTTCTGGAGCGGGAACGGCTGGCGCGCGCAACTGCGATCCTGCTCGAGCTTCCCGAACGAACCCGGGTGATCTTTGTGTTGAGGCGTCTTGAAGGAATGAAGTATCTCGACATTGCCGCGAGGTTGGGCATTTCGGTGAGTGCGGTCGAAAAACACATGGAGCGCGCGGTCGCGCGCCTGGCGGAAAGGCTGGATCAAGAATGATGCGGCTGCGCGCCATTCCCCGGACACGTGGCATGTCCCCAACCGAGGCGGCCGCGCATTGGGTGGTACTGCGCGATGCGCGTGCGCTTAGCGCGCGCGAAGAAATCGAGTTCGACGCGTGGCAAGACGATCCGACTCACGCCGAGGCTCTTCGCAAGGCGGGCGGTGCGATGGCGCTGTTCGACCACGACTTGGGCTCCGATCCGAACTTGCGAGCGCTCCGCCAGGCTGCGCTGGACGCGGCACCCGCGCCGCGCCGGCGTTACGGCCTTGCGATCGGCGGCGCGATGGCAGCCAGTCTTGCGATAGCGGTGACGCTATTCGGCCTGGAGCGGCCTAACCCTGGGGCGAATGCCCCGGGCAGGTCGTCCGCCGTCACCGGCACGATCGCCGCGACCGACCCTGCACGTGACGCGGCTGCGAAGAACGAATATGTTACGGGGGTCGGGGAGCGACGCACCGTGCGTCTCGCCGACGGCACGTCGGTCACGCTCAACACGCGTTCCAGATTGATCGTTGCCTTTACCGAAGGACGTCGCTTCGTCCGCCTCACGCGCGGTCAGGCGCTGTTCGAGGTGGCGCATGACCGTAACCGGCCCTTCACCGTAGAGGCGGCGGACCGACAGATCACGGCGCTGGGCACCGTATTCGAGGTGCGGGTCGATCCTGGCCGGGTCAATGTCGTGCTCTTCCAGGGCAGGGTGGTAGTCGACCGTGCGCCGGAGGCGGCGAATGGCTATGAAGCGACGCCGGTGCCGCCAAGTTTCCTGAAACCCGGTGAGCAATTCAGCGCCGAGATGGGCACTGCGCAGAAGGTCGGCGCGGTTGATGTCGATCGCCAGCTGCTGTGGCGCGACGGCTTTGTCGAGTTCGACGACGAGCCGCTCGGCCATGCGGTGGCGGAGATCAATCGCTATGCCAGCCGCCCGATCACGCTGAGCAATGACGGTGTTGCCGCTCTCCACGTTAGCGGCCTTTATCGTACCGGATCGCCTGACCAGTTCGTCGACGCCGTGCAGGGCATCCTGCCGGTCGAAGCCAAGCCGACGGCGCAGGGCGGGATCGAGCTCTCGCTTGCCGCGCGCGGTCGTCCGTGACGTTTTCGTTGCATTTTTTGAAAAGCCCGATGTGGATTTAATTGCGGATTGCGTTCCAGAGTTCGAGGGGCACGCAACAGGCCTCTAGAACCAGCCAGGGGACGCAGAAAATGCAATCGAACGGGGGACGTCGCAGCCGCATCAACATTCATCTGGCAGCCGGCGCAGCCGCGCTAGCCCTTGCCGCAATCGGCAGCGGCACGGCCGTTGCCGCACCGATGCAGGATCAGGGCAGCACGGCGGTGCGCGTCGATATCCCGCGGGGCGACCTTGCCAAGTCGCTGACCCAACTCGGCCGCCAGGCACGCGTCCAGATCGCCTTCCTGCCTGATCGGGTCCGTGGTCGCCGCGCCAAGGCACTCCGCGGCAGCTACACGGTGGAGCAGGCGCTGGAACAGCTGCTCGCCGGCACCGGGCTCCGCTACCAGAAGAGCCCGGGCGGCGCGTACATCGTTGGCGGCCCTACCGCGGAAGCGATGGAAAAGATTCGGGACAAGCTTGAGGACATCAGCGCCGCCGACGGACGCGGCGCCGACGGCAAGGCCGAGGTTCCCGAAATCCTGGTGGTCGGGCAGCGCAACTGGACGCTGAATCTCGACATTCCGCGCACCGCGGACGACGCCAAGCCCTATGTCGTATTCACCCATGACGAACTGGCGCGATCGGGCACGACCGGGCTGGACGAGTTCTTTCGCAATTATCTCGGCGCCAACAATACCGGCAGCACCTCCACGCAGATCGGCACCACCAAGAGCCAGAGCTTCATCAACCTGCGCGGCCTGGGATCGGCCAATACCCTGATCCTGGTGGATGGACGGCGGTACGCGCAGGCCAATACCGGCGATGGCACGTTCAGCCAGGCCTCCGTCAACGGCATCCCATTCGACGCCATCGAACGCATTGAGGTGCTCGCCTCCTCGGCCGCGGGCATCTACGGATCGAACGCGGTTGGCGGCGTGATCAACATCATCATGCGCCGCAATTACCACGGACTGGAGGCAACGGCCTATTACGGCAATACCAGCCGCATCGATGCGTCTGAGAAGCGCCTGAGCCTCAACGGCAGCTTCCCGCTCGAGCATGGCAAGACCCGCCTGTCGTTCAGCACCAGCTGGCAGAAGACGCGCGGCCTTTATGAAGGCGAGCGTGATTTCATCGAGCGGGGCCGCGCCCAGCTGTTCGCCAATTCCCCCAGCTATCTGAATACCATCGTCAACCCCGTCGAGGGCGCGACGCCGAATATCGTCAGCGCCGACGGCAGCACCCTGGTGCTGAAGCCGCAATATGGCGGCGCGTCGCTGGGATCTCGAATCACCTATCTGCCGGCCGGTTATCGTAGCCTGGCGCAGGACGGTGTGGCTGCGCTGATCGCCAACGCGGGCAAGCAGAACCTCGACATCTCGCCGACGCCGACCTTTGGTCCCGCGGGCGATGGCGCGCTGGCACCGCTGCTCACGCCTACGCAGAGCTTCAACGCGTCGCTGACGCTGAAGCGGGACTTCAACAAATGGCTGAGCCTGTACGGCGAATTCGGCTGGTCGCGCTACGAGACGACGTCGTTGGAGACACTCGCGGGCGGCAACTATACCATCGACCGTACCTCGACCGCCAATCCCTTCAACAACGATATCATCATCTCGCTTCCTATCGCGGATACAAACCGCCGGCAGCAGAGCGTCAGCACTAATCTGCGCGCACTGGCCGGCGCGATCGTGAAGCTGCCGTTCGATTGGCAGGCTGCGCTCGATTTGACCTGGAACTGGAATCGCTATGCCGGTTCGGACGGACTGCCGGCATTCGACCAAGCGACGGTTGACGGGATCGCGTCGGGTACGATCTCGTTGCTGCGCGACGTGAACGTCAACCCCATACAGTTCGGGTATCTGGACGGTCCTTCGACAGGATTGATCACTCCATCCCGTTCCTATTCGCGCTCCTACACGCTCAAGCTCGCCGGACCTACGCCATGGCTCCGTCTATGGGGTGGCAAGCCCATCGTCACGCTGCTTCTCGAGCAGGACAAGCAGACCCAGGGCGAATATACTTCCTATCTCAACACCGCGACCAATTCCTCGATCAGCTTCACGCCCGAACGGTCGCAACGGACCGACAGCGTCTATGGCGAGGTCCGCCTGCCGATCATCGGCAAGGACAACAATGTTCCGCTGATCCGCGAGCTCGAGCTCGAGGTTGCCGGCCGTTATGATCGCTACGTGGGCGTAGGCTCCAATAAGACGCAAAACTGTTTTCCGGGGACCCCCACGCAATTCATGGCGCCATTGCCGGCCAGTGCCTATGATGCGCCTTGCCCGCAGGCGGGACCAGGGCCGATCTTCGCCACGACGCGCAACAGCTCGACCAATCCCAACGTGGCGCTGCGCTGGGCGGTTACCCGGGACATCGCATTCCGTGGCTCCTATTCGACGGGCTATCTGCCACCATCCTTGGACTCGGTGGTTTCGGTCGACGCGGGCATCCCGGGATCGTTTCTGGCCGGCAAGACGATCGTCAACGTCACCGATCCGAAGCGTGGCAACGAGGCGATCGGTCAATCATTGTTCGGCGTCCTTCGTATCCTGCCGGCGCTGACAGGCGGTAATCCCAACGTCGATCCGCAGACTTCGACCAGCTGGTCGTTCGGTACCATCCTGACTCCGCGTTTCGTCCCGGGGTTGCGGGTGTCGATAGACTGGTCGAAGATCACGCAGAACAATCTCTATTACCAGCCCGGAACAATCCTCGGAAACGGCAATATCCCGGGCGGTCAGCAGGCGTTCAACGATTTCCTCGAAGCGCATCCCGAGCGCTTCACGCGCAGCACCGACCCCTCGACCTTCGGTTCGTTCGGCGTAGGGCCGATCACCTTTGCCGACATCACCACGGCGAACCTTTCGATGGCCCGTTCGGAGTCGATCGATTTCGCCGGCAGCTACGATACCAACCTGTGGGGCGGGCATCTGAGCCTGCAGGGCGCGGCGACCTGGTTGCGTGACCTGACCATCCAGACGACGCCCTCGGCAACGCCGTTCAAGGCGGCCGGAGTGGTCGACAACAGCTTCCTTGGTGGGCTGGGAGTCGCCGGTGGCGTGGCGTGGAAGGGCAACGGTTCGATCATCTACTCGACCGAGCGCTGGAGCCTGGGCGCACGCGGCCGCTATATCGGGCCCTATTGGCTGAACACCAGCCATGCCGTCGTACCCTTGCAGGGCTCGGCCAAGATCGGATCGCAGACCTATTTCGACCTGTTCGGCACCTTCAAGATCACCCCGAAGACCGAACTTCGCGCCGGCGTGAACAACATCTTCGACCGCTCGCCGCCGATCAATACGACCACAACGTTATTCTACAGCCTGTTCGGCGATCCGCGACGTGCGAACTTCTATCTGAGCATCAACCGCAAATTCTGATCCCCCCGGAAGGAGGCGTGACCGAAAGCGGCGCGCCTCCTTCGTCCGTTTCGCGGCGGTTCCCGTAGTTCTGCAGGTGAGTGCGTCGTAAGCTCGAAACGAATGCATTCCATCTGAACCGGCCGCGAGCCGAGAAGCGCTCCACTTCGGCGGGATCGCTTCCGACCTCCCGCTCCGATTTTGTTCAAGAGAGAGCATATCGATGGCCCTCGATCGCGGATATCGGCATGATCTACGCTGAAGTCCAAACCCGGAGCGCCGATGTCCGCCAGCCTTTTCTTCCTTATGATGTTGGCTGAGACCGAGCTTGACCCGGTCGGCCGCTCCGCCGGAGAGAATCTTCCGGGCGATCGCATAGTGTCTTTGGCGCCAGGCGATCACGGCCAATATTGTACCGCCGATGCGCGCTGGTGCGTGTCGCTGGCCGATGCGCAGGAAGGCGAGGAGCAGATTCTACCGATCGTCCGCACGGGAAGCGTTGAACAACCGATGCAGGCGCCGTCTGAAGATGCATCGTCCAATGAGACCCATGCCGTCTGGCCCAACCTGATCTTCCTCGACGACGGCGCTTTTTTGGCAGGTGTCGAAACGCGGGTAAGCACGGCTTATTCCGGAGGCGGGGGTAGCGCGACCGAATTGCGCCTGTTTCGAGTTGTCGCCGATGGACAGGTCGGCCCAAAGCCTCTGCTGAACGTCCCTATCGGGGCGTCCCTGCTGATCCGCGCCTGTTTCGATGAAAAGGACATGGAACGTCGCCGCGGCGCTTGTCACGACGAATACAGCTTCTCCGGCACGCTCGTGCTTGCGCCGGGGAGTGCCGCCGGCCTGCCGATCCTCGCCTACGACACGGAGGCGCAGGCTTTTCCGCGGGGCGTTTCGCGCCTTGAGGATTCGACCGGCAAGTCGCGATTGAAGAAGTCCGATCTCGTGCGCGAGCGCGATGCGCAATGCAGCTTCTCGCGGCGGTTCCGCTTCAATGCGGCAATCGGCATCTATGAACCGGATTCGCCGCTGCCAGATTGTTCGGCCTACACCGTCCCATAGGAATTGCCGAAGCCGTTCCCTTGCGACGATGCTCCAAGACCGCGGCGCATATCAATGATATCGCTCCAAAATCGAGCAATAGTTCGCGACTGCGACGCCACCCATGTTGAACACCGCGCCTAGATTGGGCGCGGGCAGCTGCATGGCGCCTGCCTCGCCGGTCAATTGCATTGCGACCATGACGTGCATCGAGACGCCGGTCGCGCCGACTGGATGTCCCTTGGCCTTGAGGCCGCCGGAGCGGTTGATCGGAAGTCGGCCACCGACTTCGGTCCAGCCTTCCAGCGCTGCGCGCGCGCCATGGCCGCGCGGAGTCAGGCCCATCACTTCATATTCGATGAGCTCGGCGATGGTGAAGCAGTCGTGCGTCTCGACCAGGGAGAGATCGGACAGCGCCACGCTCGCCTCGGAAAGTGCCTGGCGCCAGGACTCGGCGCCCGCCTCGAACCAGGTCGGATCGCGCCGGGACATTGGCAGAAAATCGTTCACCTGCGCCGCGGCACGGAAGCGGACGGCGCGGCGCAGCGTCTTCGCGGTCTCGACATCGGCCAGCACCAGGGCTGCGGCGCCGTCGCTGATCGGCGAGCAATCGGTGCGCTTCAGCGGCCCTGCGACATAGGGATTCCTCTCGGATGGCGTCCGGCAGAAATCGAAGCCGAGATCGCGGCGCATCTGGGCAAAAGGATTATCGAGGCCGTTGCGATGGTTCTTCGCGGCGATCCGCGCGAGCGCATCCGACTGGTCGCCGTATCGCTGGAAATAAGCCTCGGTGACCCGGCCGAACATGCCGGCGAATCCAGCGGGCGTATCGCCCTCCTCGATGCGATAGGAGGCCGCGAGCAGATGATCGCCCGCTTCCGCGGTCGTGGCGGAGGTCATCTTCTCTGCGCCGATCACCAGAGCCAGCCGTCCACGCCCTGCCGCGATGAAGTCGCGCGCCGCATAGACGGCGGCGGCGCCCGAAGCGCAGGCATTCTCGCAGTGCACCGCCGGTTTCATCCGCAACTCGGGCACCGATTGCATCGGCAGCGAGCTGGGGAAGCCCTGTCTGCTGAATCCCGAGTTGAAATTGCCGACGAAGACGCCGTCTATGCCGGCCGCACCGACGCCAGCGTCGTCGATCGCCGGGCGGGCGACGCGAGCGATCAACTGTTCGACATCGGCATCCTCGAGTTTGCCGAATGGGCTGTGCGCCCAGCCGACGATACAGACATCGCTCATTGGGCATCTCCGGGCGAAAGGCGCTGACGGCGCAGCGCCTCGAAGCCGCTGCGGTTGGCGAAATAGAGCAGGATCACCGCCAATGCGGCGGGCAAGGCTGCGAAGGGCACCGCGAGCGAGAGCTGCTTCGGGCCGAACAGATGATCACTGGCGAGGCCGACGATCAGCGGACCACAGCCTGCACCACCCAGGCCGAGCAGCAACACCATCAGCGCCGATCCCTGACCGCGCAACCGATTGGGGAACATCTCCTGCACCATCACCTGTCCACTCGCCGAAGCGAAGGGCAGGGCGGTGAGGCACAGTGCGACGCAGGCGATCGCGAACGTCGCGCTGGTCGCGAAGGGTAGCGCGGCCAGTCCGATCGCCGCGACTGCCGTGCCTGTCGCACAGACGCGGAACTTGGCGGCGGTAACGCCGCGAACGGTCCAATGGTCTGCAGTGAAGGCACCGAGCAGCGCGCCGGCGATCCCGCCCAGCGCCGCGATCGTTCCCAACGTCACGCCTACGCTGGCGGCCGGCTGGGCGAACTGGCGGATCAACATGCTCGGTGTCCACGCCATCACCGAGTAAGCCGCGAAGGCGAGCAGGCCATGTGCGAGGAATACGCCGGCCATCACACCTGCATGCGTGCGGATATAGGCAAGGAAACCGGGCTCGGGGAGCGACGATGCATGGGAATCGATCGCCGATACTGCGGTTTCCTGCCGGGCCGGCTCGCGCATCGTCAGCACCAATGCGGCGATTGCCAGGCCGGGCGCGCCCACCAGCACGAAAACCCCGCGCCAATGCGCCAGCCCGTCGATCAGCGGCAGCCCGGGATGGGTGGCCAGCCAGCCTGGGAGGAGTCCGCCCGCGACCAGCGACAGGCCGATGCCGATATAGACGCCGAGCAGATAGAAGCTCATCGCGCGTCCGCGCTCGCGGGGACGGAAACAGTCTGCGATCAGCGAGCAGGCCGCGGGCGTCAGGCACGCCTCGCTCACCCCGACGCCCATCCGTGCGGCGAACAGCCACCAATAGTCCGGCGCCAGGCCGCAGAGCATCGTCATCACGCTCCACGTGCCGATCCCGATGGCGAGGACATATTTGCGCCGCCCACGATCGACCCAGCGCCCGATCGGCAGGCCCAGCGTGCTGTAGAGGAAGACGAAGGCGAAGCCATAGAGCAGGCTCATTCCCGAATCGCTGACGCCCAGGTCGTGCTTGATGGGGCCAACCAGGATCGCGAGAATCTGCCGGTCGAGAAAGCCGAACATCGTCGCAAGGAAGACCAGCCCCGAGACGTAATAGGCTGAGCGGCGCGTAGGATAGGGCGGGCCGGCAGTCTCGATACGCATGATCACTCCCCTTATCCCCGCCATCTGATCGTGGCGCGCGTGATGCAAGCGGTGCTTATCCGGACATGGGGCGGCAAAGGTCCAGCGATCGCTATGGACGCCCGTCCCAATGCCGACATGCGCTGGACGAGCGTCCACCCTTTGCGGTTGCCGGGCGAGGCAACGGGCGCCAGCCAGACGGGCAAAACATCACCCGGAGAGAGCGCCGATGCGCATGATCGACTATTTCGAGCAGGGCTATCGCCGCCGTGGCCCGGCGCCCGCCTTCGTTCTGGGAGACGAGGCGGTATCATGGGACACCGCGCGTGATCGGATCGAGCGCATCGCCGCCGCGCTCGCCGCCAACGGCGTGGCGGCGGGCGATCGGGTTGGCGTCTACAGCCCCAATGACATCGACGCGTTCCTCGCGATCCTGGCCGCCTTCCGGCTCGGCGCGGTCTGGGTGCCGATCAATGCGCGCAACTCGGAGGAAGCCAATCGCCACTGGCTTGGGCTGATGGAGTGCCGCTGCCTCTTCTATCATCCCGATCTGGAGAGCGAGGTTGCCGCGCTGCATTCCTCGCTGCCGCGCGATACCCTGCTGGTGAGCCTGGACGAGCTTACCATCTTCGAGACCAGCGGAATCGCACCCGCGCCGATGCCGCCGCATACGCCCGATACGCTCGCGAGCGTCTTTCCTACCGGCGGCACCACCGGGCTTTCCAAGGCGGCGGAGTGGAGCCTCCAGACCTGGGAGACGATGCTCTCCACCTTCTGGCAATGCATGCCGAGCGACACGCCACCGGTCCATCTGGTGGCGGGTCCGATGACGCATGCCGCAGGGGTTCTGGCGTTCTGCTGTCTGCCTGCCGGCGCGACCAATGTGATCCTGCCCAAGGCCGATCCGCAGCACATCCTCGACGCGATCGAGCAGCACCGGGTAACGCATCTCTATCTGCCGCCGACGCTGATCTACGCGTTGCTCGACCAGCCGGACGTCCAGACCCGCGACTTGTCTTCGCTGCGCTACATGGTGGTGGCCGCCGCGCCGATATCTCCGGCCAAGCTGCGCGAAGCGGTGGCGGTGTTCGGACCGGTGGTTTGCCAATCCTATGGCCAGGCCGAGGCGCCGATGTTCATGACCTTCCTGCCGACGCGTGACCTGATCGCGGGTCCGGAGACGCGCTGGGCGAGCTGTGGGCGTAGCACGCTGGCGACCCGGGTGGAGATCATGGGCGCGGACGGTGCCTTGCTCGGCGATGGCGAGCGCGGCGAAATCGTTGTGCAGGGCAATCTCGTTGCACGCGGCTACTATCGCAATCCGCAAGCGACAGCGGCTGCGCGCGAAGGGGAGTGGCACCGCACCGGCGATATCGGTCTGCGCGACGCGGCCGGGTTCTTTCACATCGTCGATCGCGCCAAGGACATGATCATCAGCGGCGGCTTCAACGTCTATTCCGCAGAGGTGGAGCAGGTGATCCTGTCGCACCCGGCCGTTCGCGACTGCGCAGTGTTCGGCGTACCCGACGCCAAATGGGGCGAAGCGGTCAATGCTGCGGTCGAACTCAAGGCCGGTGCGAAGGTCGAACCCGCCGAGATCATCGCGCTGGTCAAAGCTCGGCTGGGTGGCGTCCACGCCCCCAAGGCGGTGACCTTCTGGGCCGAGCTGCCGCGCAGCCCGGTCGGCAAGGTGCTGAAGCGCGAGATCCGCGATCGATACTGGAACGGCCGCGAACGCGCGGTTGGCTGAGGAGAGAGATATGCCCCCGATCCCCTATCAGGACGAGTATGGCCCCGATGCCGCGGAGGCGGTCGCTGCGATCCGCGAGCGGCGCGGCGGCCGGCTGCTCAACCTCGATCGCATGCTGCTGCACAATCCGAAGATTGCCGCCGGCTGGGGTGCGTTGATGGGCCCGATCCGCAACAGCCCGAATGTGAGCCCGCGTCACCGCGAGCTCGCGATCTGTGCGGTAGCCCGGATCAACGGCGCGGATTATGAGTTCCGCCACCACACCGGGCCCTGGCTGCGCGACGGCGGCACTCAGGCCCAGCTCGATGCGCTCGACGATGTGGAGGCCGCAAGCCGCAGCCTGATGCTGTTCGACGCTGCCGAGCGTACCGTGCTCGCCTTCGCATTCGAGAGCACGCGCAACGTCGCGATCAGTCCGCAGACGATCACCGCGATGCAATCTCATTTCCCCGATTCCGCCGCGTTCTTCGAGCTGGTGATGATCGTCGCCTCCTACAACATGGTCTCGCGCGTCTTGGTGGGGCTCGGGATCGAGTTCGAAGTCCCTGTCGGCTGATCCTTCCATCCCGCTTGGTCCTTTCGCCGCCGCGTCCTATGATCGCGGCGAAAGGACGCGTGCGCCGGGCGACCAGCGCAACGCGGCAGGGTCGATGGCGAAATCGGATGCGATTGCCGCGCTGATGGACAGCGCAACCACGGTGTTCTCCAGAAGCGGTTACGAGGGGGCTTCGCTGCGCGACATCGCCGCGGATGCTGGCCTGCCGCTCAGCACGATCAACGCCTATTTCGGAACCAAGGCCGACCTGTTCGTCGCGGTGATGCAGGGTATCTGGCGCGAGATCGAAGCGGAGCGCCGCGCGCTGCTGGCGGAGCGGGTCGCAGCGAAGGGCGGCGGGCCGGCTGACCTGCGCGATATCGTCACCGCGCTCACCAAGCCGCTGGTCAATCGCGCGCGCAGCACCGATCCGCTGGTTCGCCGCGCGCCGCGTCTGCTGCGTCAGTGGATGAACGTGCCCGCCGAGGTGCGTGAGGCGATGCGGCGGCGGAGCTTCAGCAACCCCTCGCTGCGCATCTGGATCGCCTCCGTGATGGACGCGAGTCCCGGCTTGTCCAATGCCCAGGCGGTCTGGGGGTTCTCGTTCATTGTCGGCGCGCTCTATTCGTACGAGATGATGGACAATCGCTATGACGATATCGTGGATCTCGGCCGCGACGATCCGGACACCGTCGCCGAGTATCTCGTCAATTTCGCGGTTGCCGGGATGCAGGGGATTGCGGGCCCGGGAACGGACGCCAAAATGGACGAGCGTCCATAGGCTGTTGTTGTCGCGCCCAATCCGCCCCCTATCCATGAGGCCCTCCCCGCAAGGGGCAAGAATGGAGAGGGTCGGCACATGGCTGCGTGGGAATTCACCAAGGGACTGCATGACATCGGCAATGGCTGCTGGGGCTATATTCTGCCCGACGGCAGCTGGGGCTGGAGCAATGCGGGACTGATCGAGGACAGTGGCGAAACCTTGCTGGTCGACACGCTGTTCGACCTCAAGATCACCGCCGAGATGCTTGCGATCATGAAGGATGCGGTGCCCGCCGCCGCACAGATCGGCACGCTCGTAAACACGCATTCCAACGGCGATCACACATTCGGCAACGAGCTGGTGAAGGGCGCGCGGATCGTGACGACGAGCTCGGTCGATGCCGACATGGAACATGTCATGCCCGACGCGCTCGCCGACATGCTCGACCGCTGGCGGGAGTGGGAGGGCGGCGACTTCATGCACCAGGTGTTCGGTGCGTTCGACTTCCGCGGCATCACCATCACCCACGCCACCGATACGTTCGAAGGCGCGCTCGATCTCAAGGTCGGCAACAAGCAGGTAAAGCTGATCGACGTGGGGCCGGCGCATACCAAGAGCGACATCCTGGTCCATGTGCCCGAGGACAAGGTCGTCTATACCGGCGATATCCTCTTCGCCGGTGCACATCCGGCGATCTGGGCGGGCCCGGTGCGCAACTGGATCAAGGCATGCGACCTGATCCTCGGCTGGGACGTCGATGTGGTCGTGCCCGGCCATGGACCGATCGTCGGCAAGGAAGCGGTACGCGAGTTCCAAGCCTATCTCCGCCATGTCTGGAGCGAGACCCAGAAGCGCTGGGAAGCGGGCATGGATTTCCTCGACTGCGCCTTCGACATCCCGATGGGCGAGTTCGACCATTGGGGCGATGCCGAGCGCATGGTCCCCAACGTCATGACGATCTATGGCGAGCTGAGCGGCACCCGCCCGGTGCTACCGCGCGAGCGGCTCTGGGCCGAGATGAGCCGCTACTACAAGCGGCGCCGCACCCGCCGAGCCGAAGCCGCGGGCTGCCATGGCTGCACCGATCCCATGCACCAGCACTGATCCTCGAAGGAATTCGATATGAAGCTCGTTTCGTTCGCCATCGAGGGCGGCGTCCATGTCGGCGCGATGCTGCCGGGAGAGACCAACCTCAGCGATTTCACCGCCGCCAGTCCGGCACCGCATTTCAACCGCATGCTCGCACTCATCGATGGCGGCGAGCGCGCGCTTGACGAGGCGCGGGAGCTGACCGCCAAGCCCTTGGTCGAGCGCGCGCTTGCGGACGTGCAACTGCTCGCCCCGGTCCCGGTGCCGCGCCAGATGTACGATTGCCTGACCTTCGAGAAGCATCTGATGCAGGCTCGTGCAATGCGCCACGTCGTGGTCGGCGAAAGCGGTGCGGCACCGCTCTCCGCGCTCTCGCCGGTTTTCAAGCAGGTCCCGGTCTATTACAAACCGAACCGGTTCAGCGTGGTCGGCACCGGCATCGAGGTGATCTGCCCGCGCTATTGCGACTGGCTGGACTATGAACTCGAGTTCGGCGTGTTCCTGTCGCGATCGGGTAAGAACATCCCGAAGGAAGAGGCTGGCAGTCACGTCTTCGGCTATTCGATTTTCAACGATTTCAGCGCGCGCGATCAGCAATATCGCGAGATGCCGGCGATGCTCGGGCCCAGCAAGGGCAAGGACTTCGACACCGGCAATGCGATGGGACCATGGCTGGTGACGGCCGACGAGATTCCCGACCCGCAGGCGCTGACGATGACGACGATCCTCAACGGCAAGGTCCGATCGGTCGGCACCAGCGCCGACATGATGCACAGTTTCGAGGACATCATCGCCTATGCATCGGTCGACGAGACGCTGCATCCCGGCGAGTTCTTCGCCTCGGGCACGGTCGGCGGCGGCTGTGGGCTAGAGCATGGCGAGCGCTTGCGTCATGGCGATCTGATCGAGCTGGAAGTGAGCGGCCTCGGCCGCCTGTCGAACCGCGTGGTGATCCCGCACGAGGCCGAATAGCGCGCTGGACGCTCGTCCATGGTTTCGGCCTTACGCGAAACACCGATCGGCTTAATCAAATATGCGACGGACCCGGAACAACCGGACCCCTCGGTTACGCAGGCGGCAGGCATCCAGAAAAGAGGTGCCGCCGCTTTTCCAGGAGAGGAAACGGAATGAAGACTCGTACCTGGCTGTACGCGACCAGCGCAGCCGCCCTTGCGTATGCAGCCCCCGCCTTCGCCCAAGAGCAGGCGACAAGTGCGACTTCGCCAGCGCAGATGGACAGCGCCACCGATGCGAGCGCAGGCGGGATCGACGAGATCGTCGTCACTGCCCAGAAGTATCAGCAGAACCTCCAGGACGTGCCGATCTCGATTACCGCGCTCAACGCGGATGCGTTGCAGAAGTCCGGCGTCGTCACCCTCGACAGCGTCCAGCAATATGCGCCTGGCCTGTCGATGGCGACGGTCGGCAGCGGCTTCGTCAGCTACACCTATATGCGCGGCAGCGGCACCAACCAGCTCGATTCCGGATCGGACCCCAGCGTCGCCTTCTTCGTCGACGAAGTCTATGTGACCGGTACCGCGGGCGCACAGTTCAACCTGTTCGACGTCGACCGGATCGAAGTGTTGAAGGGCCCGCAAGGCACGCTGTTCGGTCGCAACGCCGCGGCTGGCGCGATCAGCATCACCACCAAGAAGCCGACCCGCGATTTCAGCGCCGAGGCATCGGTGGATATCGGCAACTACAACGCGCAGACTGCCCGTGCGGCGGTATCGGGTCCGCTAACCAGCGATGGTGCGCTGCGTTTCCGCTTCTCTGGCGTGCTTCAGAATCGCGGGGCCTTCACTCAGAACCTGGCCGGTGACGATCCCGGCACGATCCGGAGTGCCGGTGCGCGCGCTCAGCTCGAATATGAAAAGGGCGATGTCTCGTTCCTTCTCTCGGGCAATCTCTACTCGGCCCGCAACGGCATGACCAACCAGTTCCTGGCGACCACGGTTAAGGCCGCGTTCCTCAGCCCCGCGGCGATCGCCGCTCTGCCGACGGGCGAGAGCTTCTACGAACATTATTACAACGTCGACGGCTTCGAGAACCAGGACGCGGCCGGCCTTACCGGTCGGCTCGAGTGGAAGACGCCCATCGGCACGCTGACCTCGATTTCGGCATATCGCTTCAACAAGTTCGATCGCGCGCAGGACCAGGACGGCACCATCGCCCAAGCCTATGAACTCGACTCGTTCGAGCGCGACAAGGCATACAGCCAAGAAATTCGCCTCTCCAACCAGAGCGACAAGCTCAACTGGGTGGCCGGAGTCTATTACTACAACAACAAGACCGATCGGCAGGACAAGGTCATCACCGGCCCGGACTATGCGCCCGTCGCCTCGCGCAATCTGACCAGCACTGATAGCAGCCATATCCATGTCGAGAGCATCGCACTGTTCGGCCAGGCCAGCTATTACTTCACGCCGCAGTTCAGCCTCACCGCCGGGGGCCGCTGGACCCAGGACAAGAAGAGCGACGACCGCTTCGTCCAGCGCTTCACCACGCCGGCCTATACCGTCGATCCGGAGGCCAAGTGGAGTTCGTTCGATCCAGCGGTGACCCTGTCCTACGAGGCTTCATCGCGCTTCATGGCCTACGCCTCTTATCGTCAGGGCTTCAAGAGCGGCGGATTCCAGACGTTGCTGCCGGCCTCTGCGGTGCTTGCGGCGACGCCGTTCAAGCCCGAGACGGTCAAGTCCTACGAACTCGGCGTGAAGAGCGAGTGGTTCGACAAGCACTTGCGCGCCAACATCGCGCTGTTCCGCGCCGACGTGACCAACCAGCAGATCCTGCGCGTGCTCGGCAATTCGACCAATGTCATCGACAATGCCGGCGCGACGCGAACCACAGGCGTCGACACGCTCTTCAACATCGCGCTCGGCAAGTTGCGCATCGATGCGGCGACCACCTATCAGGAGGCACGCTTCCGCCAGTATCTGACCGGCACGACCAGCTATGCCGGCAAGGCTCAGCTGCGTTCGCCCGACTTCGCCGGTTCCTACAGCGCCGAATATCCGATTGCGCTGGGATCAAATCGCGAGCTCGTCCCACGGGTCGAATATATCTACCAGTCGAAGAGCTTCTTCGATGCGCCCAACAGCGAGAGCTATGGCCTCTACCAGCCCGGCTATGGTCTGCTCAACGCCCGCATCGGCTTCCGCCCGACCAACGGCAATTGGGAAGTCGCCGCATGGGCCAAGAACATCACCGACGAGCGTTATTTCCGCAATATCGCGGTCTCGGGTCAGACCGGGCTCGCCGTTCCGGGTGACCCGGCCACTTATGGTCTCTCGCTCCGGTGGAGCATGTAGGGCCGCGGGTTTCGCGCATAAAAAGGGCTGTGGTCGGGCTTCGCAAATCGCGCGAGCGCACGTGGCGCGAATGAACGGCAATTCGGCGCGTGATCGGTTCC
>JBEVLV010000193.1:0-6585 GCA_040508955.1 Sphingomonas sp.
CCCCGCGAAAGCGGGGACCCATGTCGTGCACATGTCGTGAGCGCCCAGAGCTGTTGCTTGGAAGGAGCGGCTCAGGAGATGGATCCCCGCTTTCGCGGGGATGACGGTTCAGTCTTGCGGTGTACGCCCGTCGCGCGGTGCACGGTCGGGTGCGGGCTGCACCACCGGCGGCTGGCGCGGCACGTCGCGCGGCGCCCGGGTGGGGGTCGGCTGCGGCGCCGGGCCCTTGCCGGTCATCCGGTCGATCCAGCCCTGGTCGAGCTTGTCCTCGGGCTGGGCCTGGTCGCCCGGCTGGGGTTGCGGCTGCTCGGTTCCGTCGCTCTGTGGCTGCTGGCCTTCGGGCAGCGGATTGCCGTCCTGGTCGACGAACATGCCGTTGTCGGGCGCGCCATAGGCGTCTTCTTCGGGCTCGAGCTGATATTCGGGCAAGGTCACCTGCGTGTCGAACTGCTCGACCGGACGATTGGCGACGGCCCTGCCCATGAAGGCGGAGAAAGCGCGCGCCGGTGCCGTGCCGCCCTGCAGGCCGGGTACGACCTTGGCGTCGTCGCGGCCCATCCACACGCCGGTGGTGAGCCCGCTCGAGAAGCCGACGAACCAGCCGTCCTTGTTCGACGTGGTCGTGCCGGTCTTGCCCGCGACGGGGCGGCCGATCTGCGCGGCCTTGCCGGTTCCGGTGGCGACCGCGGTCTGGAGCAGGTCGGTCATCTGCGCGGCGACGTAGGGCGCGACCAGCACATGGCTGGTGTCGACCTCGTGCTGGTAGATGACGTTGCCGTTCGCGGTGACCCGGGTGATGCCATAGGGGGTGACCGCGATGCCCTTGCCGGCGACCGACGCGAAGGCGCGGGTCATGTCGATCAGCCGCACGTCGGAGGTGCCGAGCACCATCGCCGGGTGGGTGTCGACCGGGGTCGAGATGCCGAAGCGCTTGGCCATGTCGGCGATGGTGCCGAAGCCGACTTCCTGACCCATCTTCGCGGCGACCGTGTTGATCGAATAGGCGAAGGCGGTGCGCAGCGTCATCTCGCCGCTATTGTGGCCGGAAGAGTTGCGCGGGCTCCAGCCGCCGATGGTGACGGGCTCGTCGACCACCATGTCGTCGGGCTTGTGACCGGCTTCCAGTGCCGCGAGATAGACGAACAGCTTGAACGCCGATCCCGGCTGGCGGGTCGCCTGGGTCGCGCGGTTGTAGATCGAGGACACATAGTCCTTGCCGCCCACCATCGCGCGCACCGCGCCGTCGCGGTCGAGGCTGACCAGCGCCCCTTGCGCGTTGCCCGGCGCATTCTTGCGGATCGCGTCGTCGGCGGCCGCCTGCATCTTGAGGTCGAGCGTCGTCCACACCTCGAGCGGCGCGTCGGTCTCGTCGATCAGCACCTCGAGCTGGGGCAGCGCCCAGTCGGTGAAGTAGCGCACGCTGTTCTGCTTGGGCTCGGGCGCGAGTTCGACCGTCCGGGGATCGGTCGCCTTGGCCTGGGCCTGGCTGATCTTGCCGGTCTCGGCCATCAGGTCGAGCACCACGCTGGCGCGGTCGACCGCGGCCTGGGCATCCGCGCTCGGCGAATAATGCGAGGGCGCCTTGACCAGGCCGGCGATCACCGCCGCCTCGGCGAGGCTCAGATTGGTCGCGGGATGGCCGAAGAACTTGCGGCTCGCCGCGTCGATGCCATAGGCGCCGCCGCCGAAATAGACCTTGTTGAGGTAAAGCTCGAGGATCTGGTGCTTGGAGAATTTCTGCTCCAGCGCCAGCGCCAATATGCCCTCGCGCGCCTTGCGGCCATAGGAGCGCTTCAGCGACAGGAACACGTTGCGCGCGAGCTGCTGCGTGATCGTCGAGACCGCGCTGACCCGGCCCTTGCGATCGAAGCTGTCGCGGATGCCGCGCACGATGCCGACGGGATCGACGCCCCAGTGCGATTCGAAGCGGCGATCCTCGGTGGCGATGATCGCGTCCTTCATCACCTGCGGGATCTGGTCGTATTTGATCCATTCGCCATAGCTCGGCCCCATCGAGACGAGCACGGTGCCGTCGGCCGCGTGGACGCGGATCATCTGGCCGTTGGGCGAGGAGCGCAGCTCGTCGAAGCTCGG
This sequence comes from Sphingomonas sp., assembly GCA_040508955.1. Lineage (GTDB taxonomy): Bacteria > Pseudomonadota > Alphaproteobacteria > Sphingomonadales > Sphingomonadaceae > Sphingomonas. Next base: position 2,095 of record JBEVLV010000193.1, read on the forward strand.
CAGCGAGGATTTGGTCGAATAGACCGCGATGCCGAGCGCGACCAGCGCGACCAGCGCGATCGTGCCGCCGAGGATCGTGATCCACAGGAAGATACGCTTCCACGCGGAGCCACGGCGCCACCAGGACTTGCCGGAAGATTTTTTCGAAGAGGCTGCCATCAAGGGGTGGTCGGATACTGCCTATCCGGCCAACTCACAAGGATTAGGAGTGGTCCGCGTCGCTGCCGCTATCGGCTTCGCCATTTCCGCCGCGTGAACGGACTTCGAGGCTCACCGAATTCATGCAGTAGCGCAGGCCGGTCGGTGGCGGGCCATCGGGGAAGACATGGCCGAGATGCCCGTCGCAGCGCGCACAGCGAACCTCGACGCGGCGCATGCCATGGCTGACATCGGCATGCTCGACGACATGGTCGGCCGCGATCGGCTGGGTGAAGCTCGGCCAGCCCGATCCCGAATCATATTTGTCGACGCTGTCGAACAGTTCGAGCTGGCACGCGGCACAGCGATACAGGCCATCGGCCTTGTTGTTGTTGTAGCGCCCCGAAAAGGCGCGCTCGGTGCCCGCCTCGCGCAGCACGTGGAACTGTTCCGGGGACAGGCGCTTGCGCCACTCGGATTCGGGGAGGTTGAGCTGCTCCATGCCCCCGATGTGTGCCCACGCCGGGCCGGCGTCAATCCGGATTGGTGCTGATCCGTATCAAGCCGCCGCTTCGCTTCAGTTGCGTCTTGAGTGTCTCGGGTCGCGGTGCCCAGAGAAATCCGAAGCTTACGGCGCCCTGCTTGGATTCCACGGCATGATGCAGCCGGTGCGCCTGGACGATCCGCTTCATGTAACGTGAGCGGGGAACGTGCCGATGAGGCACCCGGCGATGGACGATGACGTCATGAAAGCCGAAATAGATCGCCCCATAGGCGGCGATTCCCGCGCCGATCCAGGTGCAGCCGGGCCACCAGCCGAGCTGGACGCCGCCCAGCAGCAGCACGACAGACGGCACCGCGAAGATCACCGCGTACAGGTCGTTGAGTTCGAACTTTCCCGTCCGAGTCCGGTGGTGGCTCGCGTGCAGGAACCAACCCGGCCCGTGCATCACCCAGCGATGCGCGACATAGGCAAAGCCCTCCATTCCGGCGACGGTGGCGAGGAACAGCAGGATTCCGATTGCGAGCGGCATGGCCGCGCTATAGCGGCTTTGGGCCATGCCTATAAGAGCACCGATTCTCCTGGGCCTCGCCCTGTCGCTTGCTTCCCTGTCGCTCGCCGGCTGCGCCGTGCCCGAAGCGCGGCTGCGCGCCGGCCTGATCCGCGCCGGCCTGCCCAAGCCGCTTTCCGCCTGCATGGCCGAGCGGATGGTCGATCGCCTGAGCCTCAAGCAGCTCATGCGGATCGGCGATCTGCCGCGCGCCTCCAAGGCCGAGTCGGTCGATCAGTTCCTCCACCGCGTCCGCGCATTGGAGGATCCCCAGATCATCAGCGTCACGTCGAGTTCCGCGGCGCTCTGCGCCATGGGATTGGGGCGCTAACCATTATTGCAACTTTGTCGCAATCGCATTTGCGTCGGAAAGGGTGGATTCGCCCCCTCTGCTGTGCTTTAGGCGACCGCATCTCCCCGATCTTCGAAACCGAAGGGCGCATCTCCCATGAACATCCACGAATACCAGGCCAAGGAACTCCTCGCTAAGTTCGGCGTCCCCGTCCCCGCCGGCTTTGCCGCGATGAGCGTCGAGGAGGCCGTCGAGGCTTCGAAGAAGCTCCCCGGGCCGCTCTATGTCGTGAAGGCGCAGATCCATGCCGGCGGCCGCGGCAAGGGCAAGTTCAAGGAGCTTCCGCCCGAGGCCAAGGGCGGCGTCCGCCTCGCCAAGACCGAGGAGGAGGTCCGGGCCGCCGCGGCCGACATGCTCGGCAACACGCTGGTGACGATCCAGACCGGCGAGCATGGCAAGCAGGTCAACCGCCTCTACGTCACCGACGGCGTCGACATCGCCAAGGAATTCTACCTCGCCCTTCTCGTCAACCGCGCCTCGGGCCGGATCGGCATGGTCGTCTCGACCGAGGGCGGCATAGACATCGAGACCGTCGCGCACGACACGCCGGAGAAGATCCACACGATCGATATCGATCCCGCGACCGGCTTCATGCCGCATCACGGCCGCTCGGTCGCCAACGCGCTCGGCCTCAAGGGCGATCTCGCAAAGCAGGCGGCGTCGACCGCGTCGAAGCTGTATGACGCCTTCCTCGGCACCGATGCCGCGCAGATCGAGATCAACCCGCTCGCGGTTACCGCCGATAACAAGCTGATGGTGCTCGATGCCAAGGTCGGCTTCGATTCGAACGCGCTGTTCCGCCACAAGGACCTGATGGAGCTCCGCGACGAGACCGAGGAGGATCCGGCCGAGCTCGAGGCGTCCAAGTACGACCTCGCCTATATCAAGCTCGACGGCGATATCGGCTGCATGGTCAACGGCGCCGGCCTCGCGATGGCGACGATGGACATCATCAAGCTCAACGGCATGTTCCCGGCCAATTTCCTCGACGTCGGCGGCGGCGCCTCGAAGGAGAAGGTCACCGCGGCGTTCAAGATCATCCTCGCCGATCCGAATGTGAAGGGCATCCTGGTCAACATCTTCGGCGGCATCATGAAGTGCGACATCATCGCCGAGGGCATCGTCGCCGCGGCCAAGGAAGTGAACCTCCAGGTTCCGCTGGTCGTCCGCCTCGAGGGCACCAATGTCGCCGAGGGCAAGGCGATCCTCGCCAATTCGGGCCTCGCCATCGTTCCCGCGAACGATCTGGGCGATGCCGCGAAGAAGATCGTGGCCGAAGTGCAGAAGGCCGCCTGAACCCCCGCCTCCCCAGGACGGTTCGGTAGACAGGAGAGTGGCATGAAGGTGTTGGTGCCGGTCAAGCGTGTGCTTGACTATAACGTGAAGCCGCGGGTGAAGGCCGACGGGACGGGGGTCGATCTGGCCAACGTCAAGATGAGCATGAATCCGTTCGACGAGATCGCGATCGAGGAAGCGGTGCGCCTGAAGGAAAAGGGCGTCGCGACCGAGGTCGTGGTCGTCACGATCGGCGTGCCCAAGGCCGAGACCGACGTGCTGCTCACCGCCCGCGCTATGGGTGCGGATCGCGCGATCCTGATCGCCACCGAGGATGAGGTGGAGCCGCTCGGCGTCGCCAAGCTGCTCAAGGCGGTGTGCGACGAGGAGCAGCCCGGCTTGGTCATCCTCGGCAAGCAGGCGATCGACGACGATTCGAACCAGACCGGCCAGATGCTCGGCGCGCTGCTCGGCTGGCCGCAGGGCACCTTCGCGTCGAAGGTCGAAGTGTCGGGCGATCGCGTTGCCGTCACCCGCGAAGTCGATGGCGGCCTCGAGACCGTGGATCTCAGGATCCCCGCGATCGTCACCACCGATCTGCGCCTCAACGAGCCGCGCTATGCGACGCTCCCCAACATCATGAAGGCCAAGTCCAAGCCGGTCGCGAAGAAGACCGTCGCGGATTATGGCGTCGACGTGTCCCCGCGCCTCAAGACCCTCAAGGTCGTCGAGCCCGCCAAGCGCACCGCCGGCGTCAAGGTCGGCTCGGTCGACGAACTGGTGGAGAAGCTCAAGAGCCTGGGAGTCGCGAAATGAAGACGCTCGTCTGGGTCGAACACGACAATAGCCAGGTCAAGGACGCGACGCTCGCCGCCGTCACCGCCGCTTCGCAGCTGGGCGAAGTCCATCTCCTCGTCGCCGGCAGCGGCTGCGCGGGCGTGGCCGATCAGGCCGCGAAGATCGCCGGCGTGGGCAAGGTCCATCTCGCCGACGACGCGGCCTATGGCCATGCGCTCGCCGAGAATGTCGCGCCGCTGATCGCCGGGCTGATGGAGACGCACGACGCCGTGCTGTTCCCGGCCACCACCAACGGCAAGAACATCGCGCCGCGCGTCGCCGCGCTGCTCGACGTGATGCAGCTCTCCGACATCCTCTCGGTCGAGGGTCCGGATACCTTCACCCGCCCGATCTATGCCGGCAACGCGATCGCCACCGTGCAGACCGCCGACAAGAAGCTGGTGATCACCGTGCGCGGCACCGCCTTCGCCAAGGCGGCGCTCGCCGGCGGCTCGGGCACGGTTGAGGCCGTTTCGGGCACGGGGGACACGGGGATCTCGACCTTCGTCTCGGCGGAGATCGCCAAGTCCGAGCGTCCCGAGCTGACCAGCGCCAAGGTGATCGTCTCGGGCGGTCGCGCGCTCCAGAATTCGGAGAATTTCCACTCGGTGATCGAGCCGCTCGCCGACAAGCTCGGCGCCGCGGTCGGCGCATCGCGCGCCGCGGTCGACGCAGGCTATGTCCCCAACGACTATCAGGTCGGCCAGACCGGCAAGATCGTCGCCCCCGAAGTCTATATGGCGATCGGCATCTCGGGCGCGATCCAGCATCTGGCGGGCATGAAGGATTCGAAGACGATCATCGCGATCAACAAGGACGAGGACGCTCCGATCTTCC
>JBEVLV010000194.1:0-14958 GCA_040508955.1 Sphingomonas sp.
GCAATGCGGTCTCGTGCGGCTCGATCGAGCACAAGATGGGCATCCACGCCAACTCCACCTGCGTGATGAACTATGATGGCGCCATCGGCTGGCTGGTCGGCGAAGAGATGAAGGGCCTCGCGGCGATGTTCATAATGATTAAAGCCGCCAGGCTCGGCGTCGGCCTCCAGGGTCTCGGCATTGCCGAGGTCGCGATGCAGAATGCGGTGCAATACGCCCATGACCGCCGCCAGGGCCGCGCGCTCACCGGCCCGCAAGAACCCCAGGAAAAGGCGGACACGCTGTTCGTCCATCCCGATGTCCGTCGTATGCTGATGGAAGCCAAGGCCCAGATCGAGGGGATGCGCGCGCTGTGCCTGTGGGGAGGGCTTCAGGTCGATCTGGAGCACGCCGCCGCCAGCGAGGAGGAGCGGCAACTCGCCGCCGATCTGGTCGGCCTGCTCACTCCGGTCATCAAGGGCGTCGGCACCGATATCGGCTACAAGGTCGCGACCGATGCCCAGCAGGTCTATGGTGGTCATGGCTACATCGCCGAGTGGGGCATGGAGCAATATGTCCGCGATGCCCGCATCTCGATGATCTATGAGGGCACCAACGGCGTCCAGGCGATGGACCTGGTCGGCCGCAAGCTTGCGATGAACGGCGGCCGGGCGGTTCAGGCCTTCTTCAAGCTGGTCGCGGAGGAAATCGCCGCAGCCAAGGCCGACGAGAAGCTCAAAGGGTTTGCTGAGGCGCTGGAGAAGGCGCTCGGGCATCTTCAGGGCGCGACGATGTGGCTCGCCTCGAACGGCTTCCAGAACCCGAACCATGTCGGCGCGGGCGCCTATCCGTACATGCAGCTCACCGGCACGGTCGCGCTCGGCCTGATGTGGCTGCGCATGGCCAAGGCGTCGGTCGATGCGCTCGCGGAAGGTGTGGAGGACGCGAAGTTCTTCGAGGCCAAGCTGGTGACCGCGCGCTTCTATGCCGAGCGTTTCCTGCCCGATGCCGGTTCGCTCCGCCGCAAGATCGAGGCCGGCAGCGACGCCGTGATGGCGCTCGATCCGGAGATGTTCCGGGCGGCTTAGGGTCGGATCGACATTCAGGAGAGATGTGCCCTGTGCCTTGCCTCACCCGTCACCCCGGACTTGTTCCGGGGTCTGCGGAGAGGTGGGCGTCGCGCGGGAGGCTGAGGCATCATCGGGTGAAGCTGGGCGGAGCCCGGAACAAGTCCGGGGTGACGAAGTTGGCTGCGACAGGCGCCTTGCAAAGTAGGATTTGAGCGGCGACGGGAGAAGCCGCTCTTTCTCATCGTCGAGGCGGCCGAAGCCTGCCAGTAGGAATGCCGAGCGTGGCGCCCCCGTCGAGCGGCTGTAGTTAATAATTTCTCCTCGTCTCGATCCCAGGCCGGCCTGGGCATGCGCGTGTCAACGAGCGGTAGTGCGATAAAGGCTGCCGCTCCGGACCCGAGTCCGCAAATTGCCGAACTGCCGGAAAAACATGCGTATCACCGCAACTTCGTAAACCGAGGATCGCCCCGAAATCCGCAAATCCGCGGTTTTCCACCGTTTTATCATTGAACCGATCGGTTGAACGACGAGAATATCAAACCAGCCGGTTGAACGTCGCTTAGTGCTTCGGCGGCGCCGGGGTAGGGCTGGGCTTGACCACCGGCAGCGTCAGTATGACTTGCGGCTTGGCGGCGGGCACCGGATCGCCCTTGCGGCGCACGCCGGTCAGCGGCACCGGTCCGGGCTCCTTCGCCTCGGTCGCCAGGATGGGACTGGGGGTCGGCACGGGCGCGGGCGGGCCATAGGTGATCCGGCGCATGCACTGGACCGGGCTCGGCCGCTTGTACTGGTCGCAGCTCCATAGCGCCTTGGCATAGGAAGCGCTGTCGTCGCGGAGATAGCTGAACGACATGGCCGCCGCCTGATCGCCGGTCGGCGGCAGCTTGATCGGCTTCCTGGACGCGTCGGTCCAGGCCATGAACTTGCAATAGGGCCGCTCGCCGCAGGTCTTGATCGCCAGCGCCGGGAAATTATCCGGCACGATGCCCTTGGGCAGCACGATGAGAAAGACGTTCGGGTCGCCTGCCACCGGCGCCGGGACCGCGCTGTCGGGAATGGCCGCGAGGTTGACGCCCAGTCCCGCGGGGTCGTTTGCCGGGGTCGTGGCTGCTGTCGCCTCGCCGATATGCGCCGGAGACAGCCGAGCCATCAGGGGCACGTTGGGCTCGATGCCGGCATAGCCGCGGTTGAACGCCGGCGGCGTGCCCCACCAGCCCGCCCAGCGGAAGAAGAGATGGGTATGCACCTCGGTGATCTTGTCGAGGCTCGCGCTCCAATAAGGCACGACCCAATCGGTATGATAGTGGGTCGCATGGCCGACCGGCTTGTAGACGCTGCCGCTCAGCGCCAGGCGCGCGACCTGGCGGGCGCGGGTCCATGCCACCTCGGTCGGGGTATAGCGGAGCATCGCGCCGTCGCAGGCGAAGGTGAACTGGCAGCCGGTGGTCCGTTCCGATCCCTGGAACACGACGCCGCACACGGTCTTGGGGAAGGCGGGGTGGCGCAGCCGGTTGAGGATGACCTGCGCCACCGCGCGCTGCCCGACGCTGTCGTCGCCGGCCTCGTAGTAGACGCCGGCGGCCAGGCAGTCGATCGCCCGGGCCTGACTGTCGGCGGCGCCCGAGAGGTGGAAGGCGCGGGCGGCGGGGTTCGGTGCGGTCGAGAAGGGGATCGAATCGTTGACCGCCTTCGCGTCCTCCGGTGCCAGCGCCTGGAGCTCGACCGGCTCGACCGGCGGCAGTTCGGCCTGGGGCACGACGCGCTTGGAGAGCACTACCGGCGGGCGCTTGTGGTGCGGGACGCGTGGCGCGTTCACTACCAGCAGCGCCGGCAGCACGATCGCAACGAGCGCGACGATGCCGAGCAGCAGGCGCAACGCCGGACTGATGCGCGGTAGGTTGCGCACAGGGGTCTCGGTGGTGTCCATCAGCATGATCTAAGCGGCGCGCGCCTCAACCCTGCTGCGACGTTGGCAGGTGGCGGACAGAGGCGGGGCGGCGAGGGGGCAAGATCTGCTCCATGGACGGGGTCGCCGCCCATAACGCAGATCCCGCCAAGTTGGAACCATCGCCGCCGGAACGCCCCGGCTCAGCTCTCCGGCAGGAAGTCCGGAACGCTCAGATAGCGCTCGCCGGTGTCGTAGTTGAAGCCGAGCACGCGGCTGCCCTCGGGCAGGTCGGGCAGCTTCTGGAGGATCGCGGCGAGCGTCGCGCCCGACGAGATGCCGACCAGCATGCCTTCCTCGCGCGCGGCGCGGCGCGCCATGTCCTTGGCGACGCCGGCATCGACCTTGATCACCCCGTCGATCGCGTCGGTGTGGAGGTTGCGCGGCACGAAGCCGGCGCCGATGCCCTGGATCGGGTGCGGCCCCGGGGTACCGCCCGAGATGACCGGCGAGAGTTCGGGCTCGACGGCATAGACCTTGAGGTTCGGCCAGCTCTTCTTGAGCGTCTCGGCGACGCCGGTGATGTGGCCGCCAGTGCCCACGCCGGTGATGATCACGTCGATCGGCGCGTCGCCGAAGTCGTTGAGGATCTCCTGCGCGGTGGTGCGATGGTGGACCTCGACATTCGCGGGGTTCTCGAACTGCTGCGGCATCCAGGCGCCGTCGGTCGACTCGACGATCTCCATCGCCCGCTCGATCGCGCCCTTCATGCCCTTTTCGCGGGGGGTGAGGTCGAAGCTGGCGCCATAGGCGAGCATCAGGCGACGGCGCTCGAGGCTCATGCTCTCGGGCATCACCAGGATCAGCTTATAGCCCTTCACCGCCGCGACCATCGCCAGGCCGACGCCGGTATTGCCGCTGGTCGGCTCGACGATCGTGCCGCCGGGTTTGAGGTCGCCGGACTTCTCCGCCGCCTCGATCATCGCCAGCGCGATGCGATCCTTGATCGAGCCGCCGGGGTTCGAGCGCTCGGACTTGATCCAGACCTCGGCACCCGGGAACAGCTTCTGGACGCGAATATGCGGCGTGTTGCCGATCGTCTCGAGGATCGTGTTGGCCTTCATGTCGTCATCTCCTTGGGAGGGATTTCCAGATGGGCCGGGGGATCGAAGGTTCGAGCCCGCCTCAGCTCCGGGAATAGCTTGGCCCACAGTATCGTGACAAGCACCGCGCCCACGCCGCCGCCGACCACCGCGGCCACCGGCCCGATCAGCGCGGCGAGGAAGCCGGACTCGGCCTCACCCAGTTCGTTCGAGCCGGAAATGAAGAGCGTCGACACCGCGCCGACGCGGCCGCGCATCTCGTCCGGCGTGTAGAGCTGGATCAGCGACTGGCGCACATAGACCGATACCATATCGGCCGCGCCGAGCACGAACAGTGCGGCGAGCGAGAGCAGCACGGCGGGCGCGAGGTCATGGCCAATGGCGTGCGGGCCTAGCGCGGGCACGAGCAGCGGCGCCGACAGGCCGAACACGATCGTCGCCAGGCCGAAGATTCCGACTGCGGCGAGCATCTTCTTGCCGACCTCGGTCTTGAGCGGCCGCCACGAGAAGAAGATCGCGGTGACGACCGCGCCGAGCGCCGGCGCGGCACGGAGATGGCCCAGCCCCTCGGAGCCGACCTGGAGGATGTCGCGGGCATAGACCGGCAGCATCGCCGTCGCTCCGCCGAGCAGCACCGCAAACAGGTCGAGCGAGATCGCGCCGAGCACCAGCCGGTTGCGGCGGACATAATGGAGCCCGTCGATCATCTGCGCCCAGGGGCTGCCGGTGAATTTGCGCGCACTGCGCGGCACCGGGCCGATCAGCATCAGCATCAGCAGCGAAAGCAGGAACAGCCCGCCCGAGACGACATAGGGCAGCCAGTCGGCGCCGGCATAGAGATAGCCGCCCATCGCCGGACCGATCACCGTGCCGGCCTGCCAGGCGAGCGAGCTCAGCGCGATCGCGGTCGGGAGGATCTCCTTGGCGACCAGGTTCGGCGCCAGCGCGCCGAGCGCGGGGCTGGCAAAGGCGCGGGCGACGCCCAGCAGCGCAGCGATGCCGAACAGAGCGGGCAGGCTGATCGTATGGTGATAGGTCAGCCAGGCGAGGCTGAGTGCGCAGGCCGCCTCCAGCGCCACCGCGCCGCGCGCGATCCAGCGCCGGTCGATGCGGTCGGCGACCCAGCCGGCGAACAGCGAGAGCGCCAGGAGCGGCAGGAACTGGGCCACGCCGATCAGCCCGAGCTGGAACGACGCCTCTTTCACGCTCATCGTCTGGCGGGCGATGTCGTAGACCTGCCAGCCGATGACGATGACCATCGCCATCTGGCCCAGCGTCGCGGACAGGCGGGCGACCCAATATGCCCTGAAATTGGGAACGGCGAACGGATGAGAAGCCATGGCCTGCCTCTTGGCGCGCCCGGCGCGCGGGCGCAACGATCGAATGGCTTTTGGAGTGGAAAGCTAGCGCACCTGGGCCGGCTGGACGTCCTCGGTCTCCTCCCGGCGCGGGTTGCGGATCGCGGGATTGAGGCGCGCCAGGCTGCAGATGCCGGCGATCAGGGCCAGCCCGGCTGCGACCAGCGGCGGCACCGATCCGGATCCGATCCCGAGCGCGAGCAACGCGGCGACCAGGGTCGCGCCGGCGGTCTGCCCGACCATCCGCGTCGTCGAGATCAGGCCGCCCGCAGCGGCGGCGCGGTCGATCGGCGCGGAGCCGATGATCAGGCGGGCATTGGGCGACAGGAACATGCCGAATCCCGCGCCGGTGAGCGACATGCGCCAGGCGATATCGATCCAGCTCGGGTGCACCGGCAGGAAGGCCAGCAGCACCAGCCCGGTCACGGCGATCACCATGCCGATCCCGCCCAGCGCGCCTGCCGGATAGCGATCGGACAGCGAACCGGCGAGCGGCGCCACGAACATCGTCGTGAGCGGCCAGGGCGCGATTACCGCGCCGACCTCGGACGGGGCGAAGCCATAGGTGTGCTGGAGCCGGAAGGGCAGCGAGAGCAGCAAGGTCATCGTCGCGATGAAGGCCGCGAAGGCGCCGATCGTCGATAGTGCAAGCACTGGGCGGCCGAGCAGGTCGACCGGCAGGATCGGCTTGGCCTCATGGCGCTCGCGCCGGACGAAGAGCAGGCCGATGAACGCCCCCGCCGCAACCACGGCGGCGGAGACCACCGGGCTGTCGCCATGAACGCCGCTCTCCAGCCCGCCGATCACCAGCCCGAACATCGCGGCGCAGAGCAGCGCACCGAGCACGTCGAACGGTGCGGTGCTGCGCGGCGTGTCCGGCAGCGAGCGGCCGAGCGCGAGGCTGACCACGGCAAAGGGCACGGCGGAGGCGAACACCCATGGCCAGGGCCCGATGCCCAGCACGAGCCCACCCAGCGTCGGCGCCAGCGCCGCGGCGCTCGATACCACCACCGAATTGAGGCCGAGCCCGCGGCCGAGATGCTTGGGCGGATAGACCTGGCGGATCAGCGCCGAGGACACGCTGAGCGCTGCCGCTGCACCCGCGGCCTGCGCCGCCCGGACGATCAGCAGGAACGGCAGGCTCTGGGCGAAGAAGCACAGGATCGTCGCGATGGTGAAGACCACCTGGCCGCCCTGGTAAAGGCGCTTGAGGCCGATCCGGTCGCCCAGCCCGGAAAAGGGCAGCAGCAGCATGACCAGCACGAGCTGATACACCGTCACCACCGCCACCGCCGCCGAGGAATCGACCTTCAGATCGCGGGCGATGGTGGGCAGCGCGACGGTGGCGATCGCGCCGTCTATCACCACCAGCGCGGTGCCGAAGGAGATGGCGGCGATCGCATAGATGCGGCGGGGCAGGGGAAGGCCTTCGGTCACAGGGCGCTCATCGCCTGAACTTGCCTACAGTTCCAGCCCAAAGGAACCGGATCGCCCTCCGCGGGTTCTTACGCTTGCGAAATCAACTCGTTAGGAGAGACATAATGGGTAAGGGCATCCTGCTTTGGCTGCTTGGGATACCGATCCCGATCATCATCCTGCTCCTGCTGTTCTGGCACTGATCCATCGACCCCGCCGCGGCACCGCCCGGCGGGGTCTTCGCATTCAATCGAACAATTCCTCGAAGAACGATTTGCGGCGATGCTGCTTGTGGTGGCCGCCGTCATGACGGCGATTGTCATGGCCGCCGCCGGCGGGCTCGCGGTGCTGTTGCGGCGGTACTGACTGCCAGACCTGTGCCTGGTTCGCGCTGCGTTCGAGGATCTTGTCGAGCTCGCCGCGATCGAGCCATACGCCCCGGCAATTGGGGCAATGGTCGATCTCGACGCCCTGGCGCTCCATCGGCACCAATTGCGCCTGGCAGACGGGGCACGGCATGCCCTGAATCTGGCCCTGATGCTGGGTCGACATCGCCCTACTCCTCGCGCTGGCCGATCAGCTGCAGCAGCAGCTGGAACAGGTTGATCAGGTTGAGGTACAGCGACAGCGCCCCCATCACCGCGAGCTTCTCGGTGTCCTGGGTGCCGGCATAGGCGAGATACTCGCTCTTCAGCCGCTGCGTGTCCCAGGCGGTGAGGCCGGTGAAGACCAGCACGCCCGCCGCGGCGACCGCGGTCTGGAGCAGGCTGGAGCCGATGAACAGATTGACCAGGCTCACCGCCACCACCGCGAGCAGGCCGATCATCAGGAAGGTCGAGAAGCGCGAGAGATCGGTCTTGGTGGTGTAGCCCCACAGGCTGAGCCCGAGGAACAGCGAGGCCGCGGCGAAGAAGGCGGTGGCAATGCTGACATTGGTGAAGACCAGGAAGATGCTCGCCATCGACACGCCCATCACGGCGGCGAAGGCGAAGAAGGTCGCCCGCGCGGTCGCGGTCGTCATCCGCTCGATGCGAAAGGTGAAGAAGAACACGAAGGCGAGCGGCGCCAGCATCACCACCCATTTGAGCGGGGTTCCGAAGATCGGGCCGTAGAGCGCCGGCGTGCTGGAGACGAGCAGCGCCACCAGCCCGGTTAGGCCAAGGCCGAGCGCCATCGTCCGGTAGATGCCGAGCATGTGGCGGCGCAGCCCCTCGTTGAGCGCGGCGCCGCGGGGCTGGGTGGAGACGGTGCGATAGGATGCGGGTTCGAACATCAGGGGCTCCTCAATTGCGGACCGGGCGGGCGCCGGCCAGCGCCAGCCGGGTGACGCGACGCATCTCGGCGGCGTCGGGGAAATAGCGGAAGAGCCGGTCCTTGATGGCGAGCCGCTCCTTCTTCAGGCGGCGCAGGCGGAGCTGGTCCGGCAGTCGGCGTGCCAGCTCGCGGCGGATCTCGCGGTTGAGGATGCGGTGGGCGGCGATCAGCCGCTCGATCAGGGTATTCATAAGCCTCTTTCCATCGATGGTTGCATCGATCGAGCGGCTCAGCGGGGGGCGGCAGAGGGGGGAATGGCCACCGTCCTGCACCGAGCACGCTCGATGCGGTCCGACATCACGAGGGCTTGAGAAGCCCTCGCCAGAGGGGCCCGGTCCGCTTCTCAAGGATAGGTCGCGGCACGCCGGGGTTCAAGGCGATGGCCTGTAACGAAGTGTTGCTGGGGCCGGGCCCGGCGGAAGTGAAGGCGGATCGCGCTCATTTGTTCACTTCTCCCCTCCTGGAGCAGGGGCGAATGCGATGGCCCTGAGCGCGGCGAGCATCATGCGTTCGTCGAAGATGTGGAAGGTGCCGACATACTCGCCGCGATAGAAGCGTGGGACGTTGCGGGGCAGGAATACCTTGTCCAGGAGCTGCTCCAGCGCGGCACCGCGCGCCGCCTGCCGGGCGCGATCCCAGGCCGCGGCGAAGCTTTCCGCCCCGGCACGGCGGCGCAGGGCATAGGCGGAGGTGACGCCCATGCCGACACTATGCGCGGCGGTGGCGACGATGCCCGAGGCGGCGAGGGCGCGGATGAAGGCGCGCTGTTTTTGTGGCGTCCAGCCGTCGCGGCGCCGGGCCGCGGTGCGCACGGGAGTGAAGGCGAGCGCGCGGCGATGCTTGCGGCGCTGGGGCGGGGGCTGGGACGACTCGTTCATCGACGAGCCTATCTCAAACGAAATCCTACATTTGAAGAGACGGGGTGCCGTCCTGCATGGACGGCACCCTCTTGTGCATCAGCGGCAGGTGACCTGCTGGTTGTTGCGATCGACCGCGCTGCCGACCGCCGCACCGGCGATGGCGCCGAGCAGGGTGCCGACGGTACGCGAATGGCGGCTCGATATGGCGTTGCCGAACAGCCCGCCCGCGGCGCCGCCGACGATCAGGCCAGTGGTGCCGTCGTTGCGGCGGCAATAATATTTGCCGTCCTGGCCGCGATAGACGCGGTCGTCCGGGCCGAGCACGCGCGGCTGATAGTTCGGGCCCGAGCGATAATAGCGGGCGGGATCGTAGTCGCCCTCGTCGCGCTCGTCGCCATAGCCGTCATTGCTATAGCCGCTGTCATAGCCGGGACGCGGCGGGGGCGGCGGCGGGCCATAGCCGACCGGACCCGAGCGCGAGGCGCGATAGCGCTCCACGGCGGCCTGGTACGCCTCATAGGCCGCGTCGAAGCGCTGCTGGGCGGCATCGAAACGCGCTTCCTCGTCCTGCTGGCTCGCATAGCGCTGCGCGTTCTGCGCCGCCGCGGGCGTGGCAACGACGAGGCAGCTCGCGGCCAGCGCGGCGAAGCCGATGAGATGTTTCATGGATGTTTCTCCTTAAGGTGCAGCCGATACGGCCAAGGACCGCGAAACGTTCCGATATTATGCGTGAAGGGAGGCTGAATGGGCGGACATGGGGCCCGATTCCGCCCCCGGCGACGCGACTGGGACAATATCGTCCGAGTTAATCCTTTTTCGGACTTGCTGCGTCGCAGCATAATGCCCATAATTATACGCATGAAGCTGAGCCTCGAACCCGATCCCGCGCCAACGCCTGTGAATAACACGCCGACCGTGCTCGAGGGAATCGTGCGCCAGCGTTGCCTCTCCGCGACCTATAACCGCACGCGGATGATCCTGGCACCGCACATCCTCTATACCCGCCACGGCGCGCTCTACATGGATGCGTCGGTCGTGTCGCGCGAAGGGATGCTGCCGCGAGAGGAGAAGATGGGCACGTTCAAACTCGACGGGCTCAAGGACCTGGCCGTGCTGGAGCGCGAGTTCGCGATCAGCGGGCTGTTCGACGCGAGCCTGGAGAAATACCAGGGCGAGACGCTGATGATGGTCGAGCCGCAGGTGGCTGCCGCGGCCTGACGTCCGCCGGTCCCGGCGCTGCCGGGATGGCCATTCTCCGTTTTTCATGCTGAGTTCCGCTTCCACGGATCGGGGGCGGCGCGCATGCAGTTCATGCAGTTCCTCAAGTCGCTCGACGACTTGCTCTACGAAATGATCACCTGGCTGGTCTTCTTTCCGGTCACTTTCTGGCGGACGCTGCGCCATCCGCTGCGGATGATGGCCTACGCCGATGCCGAACTCGCCCAGAGCGAGGACACCCAGTACAGCGACACGGTGAGCCCGCCGCTGTTCCTGCTGCTCACGCTACTGCTGAGCCATGCGGCAGAGCTGGCGGTAGTAGGCCAGAGCAGCATCGTGGCGGACAAGCAGGGGCTGGCGGGGCTGATCAGCGACGATGCCAGCCTGCTCCTGATGCGATTGCTGGTGTTCAGCACCTTCCCGCTGATCATGGCGCTGCGACTGGTGCGGAAGAAAGGCGAGACGCTGACCCGTGATACCCTGCGCCTGCCTTTCTACGCGCAGTGCTATCCGACCGGCCCGTTCGCGCTGGTGCTGGGGCTGGGGGCGTTGGCGACGCAGCTGCACTGGGACTGGGCGAGGATCGCCGGGCTGGCGGCGATGGTGGTGGCGCTGCTCTGGTACGGCCGGCTCCAGGTTTATTGGTTCGCGCAGCAGCTGGGCGTCTCGATGCTGCGTGGCTTCTGGGTGGCGACGGTGGGCATGGTGCAGTGCCTGGTGGTAATCGCTCTGGTGGCGCCACTGATCGCTTGAGGCGGTGGCTGCTATGGTATGCGAGTGGCGAGGACATCGAGGCGCGCCTCTCCCCTGAAGGAGAGAGGGTGCTTCACCCCACCGTAACGAAACTATCCATCACCCGCTTCCGCCCCGCGCTCTCGAAGTCGATCTCGAGCTTGTTGCCCTCGATCTCGGCAATCACCCCGTAGCCGAACTTCTGGTGGAACACGCGCATGCCGAGCGACAGGTCGGCGCGGGGCTTGGCGCCGAAGCTCACCGCCGACGCGCGACTTTCCAGGACGCGGGCGGGTTCGCGGTTGAAGGTTCGGGGGGTGAAGCCGCCGCCGGGGTTCTTCACGTCCACGCCCGCGGCGCGCTGCCAGCCGGGGCCTCGGCCGGTGCCGCGGCCGACATCGGCGAAGGGGTCGGCGCGCTCGCTCCAGTTGGCGCGCCACAGGCTCTCGCCGCCGGACATGGTGCTTTCCTGCTCGGTGTGCTCGGCGGGCAGCTCGGCGACGAAGCGCGAGGGGAGCGACGAGGTCCATTGGCCGTAGATGCGGCGGTTGGCGGCGTGGAGGATCGTCGCGCTGCGGCGGGCGCGGGTGATCGCGACATAGGCGAGGCGGCGCTCCTCCTCCAGGCTGGCGAGGCCGCCTTCGTCGAGCGCGCGCTGCGAGGGGAAGATGCCTTCCTCCCAGCCGACCAGGAAGGTGGTGTCGAACTCCAGCCCCTTGGCGGCGTGGATCGTCATGATCGTGACCTTGGGCTCCTCGGCGCTCGCGTCATTGTCCATGACGAGGCTGACATGCTCGAGGAACGCGGTGAGGGACTCATATTCCTCCATCGCGCGGACGAGCTCGTTCAGGTTCTCGAGGCGGCCGGCGGCCTCCGCGGTGCGATCGGCCTGCCACATCGCGGTATAGCCGCTCTCGTCGAGGATGATGCGCGCGAGCTCGGGGTGCGGGAGCGTGTCGCCCATGGCGCGCCAGCGGGCGATGTCGCCGACCAGGTTGCCCAGCGAGCGGCGGGCCTGGGGCGTCAGCTCATCGCTGTCGAGAATGCGCGCGGCGGCGGTGGCGAGGGGCAGGTCGGCGGCGCGGGCATATTGGTGGACCTTCGCCAGCGCCTTGTCGCCCAGGCCGCGCTTGGGGACGTTGACGATGCGCTCGAAGGCGAGGTCGTCGGCGGGTTGCGCCACGACGCGGAGATAGGCGAGCGCGTCGCGGATCTCCTGGCGCTCGTAGAAGCGGAAGCCGCCGATGATGCGATAGGGCAGGCCGATCGCGATGAAGCGGTCCTCGAACTCGCGCGTCTGGTGCTGGGCGCGGACGAGGATGGCGGTGGCGTCGAGGCTCAGCCCGCCGCGCTGCAGGCCCTCGATCTCCTCGCCGACGCGGCGCGCTTCCTCGGGGCCATCCCAGATGCCGAGCACCTTGACCTTCTCGCCGGCCTCCTTCTCGGTCCACAGCGTCTTGCCGAGGCGGCCGCCATTGTTGGCGATCACGCCCGAGGCCGCGCCGAGGATGTGCGGGGTGGAGCGGTAATTCTGCTCGAGGCGGATCACCTTGGCGCCGGGGAAATCCTTCTCGAACTTGAGGATGTTCTCCACCTGGGCGCCGCGCCAGGAATAGATCGACTGGTCGTCGTCACCGACGCAGCAGATGTTCTTGCGCTCCTGCGCGAGCAGACGGAGCCAGAGATACTGGACGCTGTTGGTGTCCTGATACTCGTCGACCAATATGTAGCGGAAGCGCTGCTGATATTGGGCGAGCACCTCGCGATCGGTCTTGAGGATGGTGAGCATGTGGAGCAGCAGGTCGCCGAAATCACAGGCGTTGAGGGTCTTCAGCCGGTCCTGATAGGCGGCGTACATCGCCTGGCCGCGGCCGTTGGCGTAGAGCTCGGACTCGCCGGCATCGAGATCGGCGGGGACCAGGCCCTTGTTCTTCCAGCCGTCGATCAGCCCGGCGAGCTGGCGGGCGGGCCAGCGCTTCTCGTCGAGATCGGCGGCGGTGATGAGCTGCTTGAGCAGGCGGAGCTGGTCGTCGGTGTCGAGGATGGTGAAGTTGGATTGCAGGCCGACCAGCTCGGCGTGGCGGCGCAGCATCCTGGCGCCGATCGCGTGGAAGGTGCCGAGCCAGGGCATGCCTTCCACCGCCTCGCCGACGAGGCGGCCGACGCGCTCGCGCATCTCGCGCGCCGCCTTGTTGGTGAAAGTGACGGCGAGCAGCTCGCTGGGATAGGCTTTCCGCGTCCAGAGGAGATGGGCGAGGCGCGCGGTGAGCGCAGCGGTCTTGCCCGTGCCGGCGCCGGCGAGGACGAGCACGGGTCCCTCGGTCGTCAGCACGGCCTCGCGCTGGGGCGTGTTCAGGCCCTGGAGATAGGGAGCGTCTTGGGCGGAGGGCGCAGGGAGAGTCATCGGTGAACAGGTAGGGAACGCGCGCGCCGGGAGCAAGCCGCTTGAGGCGGTCGCCGGGACCGTCTAGGAGCTGGACGAGAGCATGGGAGCGCTACGGTGAATTGGAGAAACAGGCGTCTGCGATTGGCGCTCGTGCTGGCGCTTGCAGTCTTCCTCGCCTTCTATGCGTGGCGGACGAGCCAGACCGATGCCGGAAAGAAACCCTGTGTACCGGGGCGGCACGAAGAGAAAGATTCGAGCGGCAACGTGACCAAGATCACCAATACGACATGCTTCAAGTGACGCTCTCGCGCGAGCTGTCATGCAATTGTCATGATGCTGTCACACCGTGCGGCCAGAGGCGCTGACATCATGGCATCACTCGCAATGAACCAGGCCCCGGCGGCTGACACGCCCGGGAGCCCGCGATTCGACTATAAGACGCATCCGCTCGCAAAGCTGCTGTTCGCCGCCATCCTGGTGGGCGGAATGGCCTTTGCCGGCTGGAGCGTGCTGACGGACACGCGGGGCGTGGGCGAGGAGCTGGCGCTGGGCGTGTTCGCGTTCCTGGGGCTGGCGCTGCTGATCGCGCTCGGCTTCGAGTTCGTGAACGGCTTTCACGATACCGCCAATGCGGTGGCGACGGTGATCTACACCAACTCGATGCCGGCGCATCTGGCGGTGGTGTGGTCGGGCTTCTTCAACTTCCTGGGCGTGATGTTCTCGAGCGGGGCGGTGGCCTATTCGATCATCACCCTGCTGCCGGTCGACCTGATCCTCAATGTCGGATCCTCGGCCGGTTTCGCGATGATCTTCGCGCTGCTGCTGGCGGCGGTGCTGTGGAACCTCGGCACCTGGTATGTCGGGCTGCCCAACAGTTCGTCGCACACGCTGATCGGCTCGGTGCTGGGCGTCGGCTTCGCGAACCAGCTGATCTCGGCCGGATCGCGCGGCGGCACGGCGGGCGTCGACTGGAGCCAGGCGACCAAGATCCTGACCGGCTTGTGGATGGCGCCGCTGATCGGCTTCTTCGCCGCGCTGCTGCTGCTGGTCGTCATGCGGATGCTGGTGCGCAACCCCAAGCTCTACAAGGCGCCGATGGACAATGCGGCGCCGCCCCGCGGCATCCGCGCGCTGCTGATCTTCACCTGCACCGCGGTCTCGTTCAGCCATGGCTCGAACGACGGCCAGAAGGGCATGGGGCTGATCATGCTGATCCTGATCGGCTGCGCACCCACCGCCTATGCCCTCAATCGCACGCTGCCGACCAGCGCCACCCCGGCCTTCGTCCAGACCGCCAACACCGCCAACGCCGCGTTCGACGCGCGCAGCGGCGGGGTGACGATCACCCCGCAGGCGGCCCGCGGCGTGCTGACCAACGCGCTCCAGCAGCGCAAGGCCGAAGGCACCCAGGTGTTCGCGGCGCTGAGCAGCGTCTCGAAGGACCTGACCCAGCGCGTGGCGAGCTATGGCTCGCTGAGCAAGGTGCCGGCCGAGGCGACCTCGAACGTGCGCAACGACATGTATCTGGTGCTCGACACCAGCAAGCTGGCGACCAAGAAGACCGATGGCTATAATCCCACCGAGCTTAAGGCGCTGAAGGATTACCAGGCCGGGCTGGAAGCCGGTACGCGCTTCAT
>JBEVLV010000195.1:0-21161 GCA_040508955.1 Sphingomonas sp.
GAAAGGGGGTGGGACCGGGCGTATCAACGCCCGGAAAAGCATTTCGCTCCCGTAGCAATCCAAGATTCGTGAAGATATTTCGGTACGCGGAACCGGTGGGCGATCACCGGATCGTGAAAAGGATCTGGTCGACCACCTTGCCGCCCAGATCGACCAGTCTCAGCCGGTGCTGGCCCGGCGGGGCGAGCACCATCGGATGCGCGTCCGCGGCGCCCAGATCGTGCGTATCGAGCAGCAGGCGATGGCCGGTCACCGCGCCGCTCACCGAGATGGCGAGGCGCTGGTTGGCCGGGGGAATGTCGGGATCGAGTGCATAGACGCTGCCCGCGACCGGATTGACGATGCGCGGGCGGCGCGACGCCTCCGGCGCGAAGGCGACCTGTGTCAGCTCGGTGCCCTTCAGGAAATATTCGCGGCGCGGCTGCTCGACGCCCTGGGCGAAGCGGACCTCGCGCATCTCGATGTCCTTCGGCTCGGCGGGCGCCCTGCTCGGGCTGCCGTCATGGAGCGCGAGCATCACGTCGCGCCAGACCGGCGCCGCGCCGCTGGTGCCCGAGACAGCGCGCATCGGATCGCCTTCGAGATTGCCCACCCACACCGCCACGGTAAAACGGTCGGAGAAACCGATGCACCAATTGTCGCGCATCGCCTTCGACGTGCCCGTCTTCACCGCTGCCCAGAAGGGCAGGCGCAGCGCCGAGTCGACGCCGAACGTCCCGGCGCGGGCATTGGGATCGGCGAGGATGTCGGCGACGATCCAGGCGGCCTGGGGCGTGGTGATCGGGCGCAGGGGTTCGTGCGGGTCGCCCTTCGTCAGGCGGAGCGGCGCCCAGCGTCCGGCGAGCGCGAGGCTGCGATAGGCGGCGGCCTGTTCGAGCAGCGTTACTTCGGCGGAGCCGAGCGCGAGCGAATAGCCGTAATATTGGCCGTCCTCGACCAGGCCGCGATAGCCGGTATCCCAGAGCCGGTCGCGAAACGCATCGACACCGGTCAGCAGCAAGGTGCGCACCGCGGGCACGTTGAGCGAGCCCGCCAGCGCGACGCGGGCCGAGACCGGGCCCTTGAAGGCCTTGTCGTAATTCTGGGGGACGTAGAGGCCGGAGGCGGTGTCGAGCTGGACCGGCGAATCGTCGAGGATCGAGGCGGCCGTAAGATAGCCCTTCTCGATCGCCTGGGCATAGAGGAAGGGTTTCAGGGTCGATCCGGCCTGGCGATAGGCGGCTGCGCCGTCGACCGAGGGCGCGGTCGATTCGCCGCCGATCCCGCCGACATAGGCAAGCACGTCGCCGCTGGCATTGTCGACCACCACCACCGCGCCGTCGCGCGCGCGGGTGCCGCCCAGCCCCTGGAGCTGGCGGCGCAACGCGGCGATGGCGACGGCCTGGATGCGCGCGTCGAGCGTGGTGACGACCTTGAGGCCGGGCTTGGTCAGCAGCCGCGCGGCGAGATGCGGCGCCAGGCCGGGATCGAGTGCGAGGCTGCGCGCCGGCCCGAGCATCGAGGCGGCGGCACCGGCGAAGCGCGCGCAGTCCCGATCATGGCTGAGCGCGCAGGCGCGCTGGGCCACCTTGGTCGAGCCCGCGCCGGGATCTGGAAGCAGCGCGGCGAGCAGCAGCGCGTCGTCGCGGCTGAGCGTCGCGGGGGTCTTGCCGAACAGGCCGAGCGCGGCCGCGGCAATGCCCTGCGCCTCACCGCGGAAGCCGGCCAGGTTGAGATAGGCTTCGAGGATCTGGTCCTTGGTCCAGCGCGTCTCGAGCTGGGAGGCGGCGCGCATCTGGCGCAACTTGTCCCAGAAGCCGCGATGGCCCGGGCGCGAGAGCTGCGGCGCGAGATAGGCGGCGACCTGCATCGAGAGCGTCGAGGCGCCGCGGGCACGCTTGCCCTCGGCCTTGTCGCGCAGCGATCCGCCCAGCGCCCACCAGTCGACGCCGCCATGATCGCGGAAGCGCCGATCCTCGGCTGCCACCAGCACCTGACGGGCGACGGGCGATATGTCGGCGAGCCTTACCCAGGCGAGGCGCCGGGCCTGGAAGTCGATCCGGGCGCTGTCGATCAGCCGGCCGTTGCGGTCGTAGAGCCAGGCCTCGGAAGGCTGCCAATGGGCGCGGACCGCGGCGTAATCGGGGAGCGGCGGTGGCAGGGTGATCCAGTAGAGCGTGCCGAAGCCGGCGACGAGCAGTGCAGCGCCGCCGATCAGGATGCGCGGCGGCGTGAAGACGCCGCGCCAGCCGCGCTCGCGCCAGGCACTGCGGAGCGCGCCCATGCCGCGTGCGATCGCATCGGGTGCGGTGTCGATACGCCCCGCCAGTACCTTGGCGGAGCGTATCAGGCGGGCGAGCGGGCTCTGCGGCTTCACCGCTCCGCCACGGTCATCACGGCATTGGGCAGCTGCGCGCGGATCTCGGGCGAGTACATCGCCTCGACCCGTGTGGCCGGCAGGTTGAAGCTGCCCGCCGTATTCAGACGCATCACATAGGTGATGGTGAAGCTGCCGCGCGGCACCCAGCCATAATAGGCGCGGAAGGTGCCGCCCGAGCGCTCGAGATAGCTCGGCCAGGTGTCGCCGCTGCCGCCCGCATCCTTGTTGAGCATCTCGGACTGGCCGCCGAGATTGCCGAGCACGGTGGCGCCGGCGGGCATCGGATCGTTGACCACCACCCAGTTGCGCTCGGCCGACGCCTCGACGGTGATGGTCACCTTGACCACGTCGCCGCGGGTGAACGTGCCCTGGCGGGCGGCCTGCACCATCTCGACCTTCTTGGTCATCTTGTAGCCGGCCATCAGCGGCTGGGTGAGCGGCACCGCCGCCTTGACCCGGACGAAGGCCCAGGGACCCGCGCCGCCGCTCTGGCCGAGCGCCAGCGGGGTGGTCTGGGCGGGCAGCGGCAGGCTGAACATGCGCTGCGGCTCGAGCAGCGGCCAGGTGCGGCTGACCGAGCTGGAACCGAACGACGCGGTGGTGACGCCCGCAATGGCCTGGGCCGGATACATCGCCATGAATTTGCGCGCGGCGATCGAGCCCCAGGCATTGGCGGTGGTGGTGTCCCAATGGCCGCGCTGCTGGCGCATCGCCAGGCCGACCATCATCTTGGCGTTCTCGTCGTTCCAGCCGGGGCGGCCGAGCGTGGCGAGGACGGCCTTGATCGCGGCGCTGTCGTCCGACGCCATCAGCCACCAGGGCATGCGGCCCTTGTCCGACAGATCGATGCGCGTGCCCTCATAGACGAGGCGGGTGCGCAGCGTCTTCTCGGCATCGGCACGGAGCTGCGCGCCATTGGCGAGGCCGGGGACGCTACCGAGCGCCGCGGCATAGTCGGCGAGCGACGAGGTCGGCATCTCGGCCGGGGCGATGCCGATCTGGCCGAGCATCGCCGCGGTTGCCGCGCCCTGCCTGGCGAGCGCATTGAACGCCGCGAGGCGCTGGAGGCGGACATCGCCATAATCCTCGTGCCGCAGCCGGCCGTCGAGCACGGCCTTCATCGCCGCGATCATCTTGGCCTTGGGCGCCTCAGGGAGGGGCAGCCCCGCCTCGGTGGTGACCGAGAGGATATAGGCGGTGAGCGCCTCCGATCCCGGCCATTCGCCCGGGAAGTAGCGCAGCAGGCCGTCGCCGTCCTGATAGGAGGGGATGTCGCCCGCAATCAGGTTCCATGCGCCGGTGTCGCCCAGCGCGATCGCTCTGGAGGTGCGCTGCTCGAGGCAGTTGTACGGATAGGCGAGCATGTAATCGCGCACGCCCTGGAGCGGCGGCGCGAGCGTGTCGGCCAGGGTGACCTCGACCATGCCGCGGCCCGGCAGCGCCCCGATCGGCGGGGCAATGCTGAAGCTCGACTGGCCGACGCGGCCCAGGCTGGCGGCCCAGGTCTCGACCGGCACGGCGGGGATGACGTCCTGCATCACCGTTACCTTGTCGCTCGACTTGCCGTCGGCCGACTTGGCGGTGACCGTCCAGGCGAGCTTGCCCTCGGTCGGCGGCGCGGTGAGGTTCCAGACGATCGGCGAGGCGCCGCCCGCGGGAATGTCGACGGTGAGCGGCTTGCCCTGCGCGACATTGGGGTTGAGCGCCACTGTCGCGGTGACGCGCATCGGCTTGGCCGATCCGTTGCGCAGGGTGAACATCGCCCCGAACGTGTCGCCGGTGCGGATCAGCTGCGGCACGCCGGCATAGATGCTGAGATCCTGCGCGGTGCGCACGCTGGTCTCGCCGGTGCCGAAATATTGCGAACCGCTGCTGGCGATCGCGACGAGCTTGAACGAGGTGAGCGCGTCGGACAGCGGCACCTGCACTTTGGCATGGCCGTTGGCGTCGAGATCGACCTTGCCCTTCCAGAGCAGGACGGGCTGGAAATTCTCGCGATTGAGGCCCGACAGGTCCCCGCCGCCGCCGCCGCCTGCCTCGACGGCCTTCTTGCCATAATGGCGCTTGCCGACGACCTGAGTCTGCGCGGTCGAGGTGAGCACCGAGACCGGGCGATCGCCCATCATCGCGTCGAGCAGGTTCCAGCTGTCGTTGGGTGCGAGCTGGAGCAGCGCCTCGTCGACCGCGGCGAAGGCGACGTTTGCCTGCTTCGCCGGGGAACCGTCGGGATTCTTCACCTCGACATCGACGTTCGCGGTGTCGCGCGCGCCATAGCTGGCCTTGTCGGCCTTCAATGCGACGCCAAGCCGGTGGCCCTCCCAGCCGACCTTCACCTTGGCCATGCCGAGGCGATAGGCGGGCTTGGCGAGATCGACCGTCGCGGTCGGCTTCCCGCCGTCCTTCGACCAGGGGATGCCCCAGTCGCGCGCCATGTCGGATCGCCACTGCGCCCAGCCCGAGACGCGGCCGCGCACCGCCATCACCGAGACGAACACGTCGGGTGCATAGTCGCCCGGCATCGGCACCTCGACCACCGGATCCTTGCCCGACAGGCTGACGACGAAGCTGGAGAGCACGCCCTCGCGCTCGACGGTGACGAGCGCGGTCGCCTCGCGGAACGGCATGCGGACCTGGAACTTGGCGGTCTCGCCCGCCTTGTACTCGGTCTTCTCGGGGATCAGGTCCATCCGGTCGCCATTGTCGCCGCCGAACCACCAGTCGTCGTCGCCGACCAGCCAGACCGACTGGGTGGCGCGCGCGACGTTGCCATTGGCGTCCTTGGTCGTGGCGACGGCATAGACCTCGCCCGAGACGCCGGGATCGAGCTGGCAGGTCGCCAGGCCCTGGGCGTCGGTGGTGCCGGTGCAAGTGGCGCCGAGCTTGGTGGTCTTCACCTGGTTGTCATAGGCGTAGAAGCCGCCGATCAGCCGGCGCCGCGCGGTGAGGATCTCGCGGCTGTAGAGCTCGACCGAGATCTGCTGGTTGGCAACGGGCTTGCCCGCGGTATCGAGTGCGACGAAACGCAGGCGCAGATCGTCCTGCTTCATCAACCAGCCATCGGTCTTGACGCCGAGCTGGATCGCCGAGGTGTAGAGCGGGATGCGGCGCGAGGCGGTCAGGATCTCGCCGTTCGCATCCTGATAGTCCATCTCGACCAGCATCGACGTGTTCTGGTCGAGCGACTGCGGCACGTCGATCGCGGTGCGGGCGCTGCCCTCGCCGTTGAGGGTGACGGGCAGCGTCTGGGTCGGCGGGAGCTGAGGCGCGGTCTCGTCGCTCTCGTCATTGCCGTTGAGCGGCTTGATCCCCTCGGCCATCGCGCGGCCGCCGAAGCTGTAGCCCTCATAGCCCTCGGGCGTGGGGAAGCTGTCGAAATAGCCGACGCGCAGCTCGACCGGCAGGTTCGACGCGCCGCCGCCGGCCAGATAGCCGACGAACAGGTCGAGCGGCAGCGTGGTCGGGCGCACGGCCGGGTCCTTGGGCCCGGCGACGCTCGCCTTCATCGTCGGCAGCTTATACTCGTCGACCTTGAACGATTGGCCGGTCCAGATCGTCCTTTCCTCGCCGCCCTCGCCCTTCACGAGGAAGCGGATGTCGTAATCGCCCATCTTGGCGCCGCTCGGCGCGGTCCAGCTCGATTCGCCGACGCCGTTGGCGTCGATCGAGACGGGGATGTCATAGACCGTGTCGTCACCGCGATGCGCGAGGCGCAGCGTCGCGTCGAACGGCTTGGGCGCCTCGAACCCCGCCGCGACCGGGCGGCGGATGATGTGCTTCATGTGGATCGTCTCGCCCTGCCGCAGCAGCGCGCGATCGAACACGGTGTGGTAGATCTCCTCGGGCGGGCTGTAGCCATAGGGCAGGTCGAAATCATAGGGCCGGATGCCCTCGCCCCAGGCAGTGAGCGTGAAGCTGAAATCGTCCGCCTTGCGCGCCGAGACCATCAGCGGCGAGGCGTCGCCATTCTCGCAATTCGCATAGGTTTCGGGCTGGGGCAGGCCGGCGGGCACACCGAGACGCCCCGAGGCATCGGTGGTGCCCTTGGCGAGCAGCTGGCCGGTGCAGCTGTCGGTGATGCGCACCTCCGCGCCGCCGACGCCGGTGCCGCCGTCGAGCGAGGTCACCCAGACCAGCGACTTGTCGCGGCCCCATTTGAAATGGACGCTCATGTTGGTCACCAGCGCGCCGGCAGTGACGTAGCGCGGCGCCTTGCGGCCCAGCAACGCTTCGCCGAGGCGGGGGCTGGCAAGCTCAACGACATAGAATCCGGGCTTGGTGAGCGGGATGCCCACCACCTCGAACTGCTTGCCGCCGCCGGGCAGGCTGACCTGGAAAGGCTTGCCGGTCGCCGGGGTCAGCAGCGGCTTGGCGCCGGTCTGGTTGATCCGGATCGTTTCCTTGCCGCGCTCGATCGTATCGGTCTTGGTCTCGGCGGCATCGTCGATCGCGCGGAGCCAGTTGGCGATCTCGCCGTCGCCGCCGTCGACGCGCAGGCTCTGGCCGTTCACCGCCATCTGGCTGCCGCCGAGCTTGGCCTCGACATTGCGGACGCTGACCGGGAGGACACCGCCCTCCTTGGCCTCGAGGATGCCGAAGTTCGCGGCGAACTTCACCAGCGGCGGTGCTTCGTCGAAGCGGACGTCGAGCGGGAAGCGCTCGCCATTGGAGAGCTTGCGCCCGCTCTCGTCGGTGACGTTGGCGGGCAGGACCAGTTTGGCGGTGATCGGGCCCGTGGGCAGAGGCGCCTTGAACTTCAGGTCGGCGATGGTCGCCCGGACCTTGTCGTCGCCCTTGCCCTTGTCGTCGCCGAATACCGGCGCCAGCTCCTTGCCGTCGGGCAGCTTGATGCGGACCGCCTTGGCCTGCGCCATCGGGATCGGCGCGGAGAAGCGCACCCAGGCGTCCTCGACCGGGTTGCAGCCCGCCTGCGGATTGACCCGCGAGCATTCGAAGCGCGCGGTGAACGGCTTGCGGACGGTGAAGTCGTAGCGCTGGTCGGTCCCGGCGGTGCGGCCCGAGGCGCTGGCGATGTCCTTGCCCCAGACGAGCGCCATGTCGCGGCCGGGGGGCAGCGGGCGGCGGCACTTGAGCGCGACCACGCTGGCGGTCGCCTTGGCGCGATCGGCCGCGGCGGCGGGGAGCGCCTGGGGGAGCCCCGCATCCTCAAGGAAGCTGCGGACCTCCCAGCGATCGGTGCCGAGATCGGAGAGCAGTTTGGGCGCGACGTCGGCCGGGAGCACGTCGACCGGGATCTTCTCGCCGATGCCGTCGACCGCGCAATAGGCATTTGCGGCGACCGAGGCGCGATCGGGCGCAAGATTGGCAGCGACGAGGAAGACCTGGTCCTCCTCGATCTCGCTGCCATAGCGATTGGGGAGCACGGCGCGGGCGATCGGGCCGCCGCTGTCGACGGTGAACTTGGTCTGGCCGGTGACGGCATAGCCCGCCAGGCTCTTGAGCTTGTCCTTCAGGGTGAAGGTGCAGGTGACGCCGCCGGGAAGCGGGCTGGCGAAATCATGGACGAAGGTCTGCTGGTCGACCCAGCGCCCCTCGCCGCTGACCGGGCAGGCGACGTCGAACGGACCCGCGGCGCGCGGATCGCCCAGCGGCACCATTGGCTGGCTGAAGCGTGCGGTGAAGCGCTCGATCGCGCCGTCACCGACGCCGGGTGTCGCCATCTCGACCTGGGGACTGTTGTCGCTGAAGGCGACGACGGCGCCCAGCGGGGCGAGCGCGAGTGCGAGGATACCGAGCCGGGCAACGAGCTTCATGAAATACCCTCTCCCAAACGCCGTGCCCGAGATTTGAAACGGGCGGCGGGGCAAGTCCAGCGATGAATTCGCGACGCCGAACGATCGTGTCACGCCGGTCTTTTCAACCGAAATGGATCAAATAGTCCATCCAATTCATGGTTGTCGTGCCAATATTGCCTCGATCGCGCAAAGGTTTCGCTTGATCGTTTCGATTTCGATACGGAATAATGCTACTTCCGAATCGGAGGTAGCGCCATGGGGGATGTAGGCGTACTTTTTGCGATCGACGCCGCCGCGCGTGAAGCGACGCTGTTTGCTGCGATATTCTTTCTGATTGGTGGTCTCGACGATCTTCTCGTCGACTTCATCTATCTGATTCGGCGCATCGGCATGATCTTCGGCAGGCTGACGAGATCTGGCGCCACCGATGTCGAGATCGCGGAGACAGCTTCGCCGCGGATCGCGGTATTCATCGCCGCCTGGGACGAATCGCGGGTTATCGGCCAGATGCTGCGCACGGCACTCGCGCGCTTCGACTATCCCGATTACCGCCTCTATGTCGGCACCTATCCGAACGACCCCGCGACGATCGGGGAGGTGGCGCGGGTGGCGGAGGCGGACGCGCGCGTGCGACTGGTGATCGGGCCGTCGCCCGGGCCCACCACCAAGGCCGATTGCCTGAACGCGCTGTGGCGGGCGTTGCTGCGCGACGAAGCGGCGGAGGGCTGTGTCGGCGCGGTGGCGCTGCACGACGCCGAGGATCTGGTGCATCCGCTCGAGCTTCGCGTATTCGCCGATTTCCTTCGGCGATACGGCGCGGTGCAATTGCCGGTGCTGCCGCTCCGACATCCCAAGTCGCGATTCGTCTCCGGACATTATCTGGACGAGTTCGCTGAGAGTCACAGCAAGACCCTGCTCGTCCGGCAGGCCTTGGGCGCGGGGATGCCGCTGGCGGGCGTCGGCTGCGCGATCCGGCGCGAATTGCTGGGACGCATCGCCGACGCGCGAGGTGGTTTGCCGTTCGATGCGACGAGTCTGGTCGAGGATTACGAGCTCGGCCTCGCCTTCCGCAGCTTCGGCGGCGACTGCGTGCTGGCGCGCGTACCCGAATGCCCGGGCGGGCGCCCGGTTTCGGTGCGTGCCTATTTCCCGTCGAGCCTGAACGCGGCGGTGCGCCAGAAGGCGCGGTGGATGACCGGGATCGCGCTTGCCGGTTGGGATCGGATCGGCTGGGCGCGCGCGCTGGATTTCGGCGATCACTGGATGCGCGTTCGCGACCGGCGCGCGACGCTGGCAATGCCCGTGCTTGCCGTTGCCTATTGCGCGTTGGTGCTTTGGGGCCTCGGGCTGGCAGGGCACCTGCTCACGGGAACCGTGCCGTCCGGCACCTCGCCGATCGTCCAGGCCCTGCTTTGGGCCAACCTGGCATTGCTCGGCTGGAGATTGGCGGTGCGCGCGGCGTTTGTCGGGCGCGCATATGGCTGGCGCGACGGGTTGCTGTCGGTCCCGCGCATATTGGTCGCCAACTATATCTCGCTTCTCGCCGCGCGTCGGGCCAGCGTCGCCTATGCGCGGCTGCTCGCCGGATCGGCGCCGCAGTGGGACAAGACCGAACACCAATTTCCCGACCCCGAGCTGGCTGCAGCGTGACTGGTGGTCGCGGTCGGCCGTTGCGCTTTCTCGCGCTGGTGGCGGTTGGTTGGACAGGCATGCGCGTCGCGCTTCTCTGGCCGCAAACGCATACGCTGCCCGACGCCATCGAAGCTCTGCTACCGAAGGCCCGTGCCAGCGAGCCAGGGTCAATCGAGATTGAACGGGTCCGGGCACGTCGCGCTCCGTTGGATCCCGAGGGCGTGCTGCCTGCAAAAGGCGGGCTTATATCGCCGGCCGAGATTCGCCCGCCGCCGACAGGGGCCAGGACGACGGTTGATCCTCCCCATATGCAAATGGCCAGTCGGAACGTCGTGCAAACCGGCGTTTCCGGTTTGGGGCCGACCGCAATGGCGACGTTTCCCGTCGCCACGCAGTTCCAGCCTATAGCACCGATGCCGTCGCGCTGGTCGGCGGGGGCTTGGCTGGTGGCGCGACCGGGGACCGGGCTGGGCGCTGCGCCCGGTGGAGGCCAGATCGGCGGCAGTCAGGCAGGCCTGCGCATCGCCTGGCTGGCGGTGCCCGACAAGGAGATCGCCGTCTTTGCGCGGATCGCGGCGCCGCTCGCCGGGCGCGGAGCGGAAGGCGCCATCGGCCTTGAATGGCAACCGACGCGCGCGCCGGTGCGGCTGGTCGCCGAGCAGCGCTTCGGACTTGACGGGACCCCGGACGGCACGGGGCTGGGCGTGATCGCGGGTCTCGATACACCACTCCCCGCCGTCTTCCGATTGGAAGTCTATGGCCAGGCGGGTGCGATCCGGCGCTCGCGGATCGAGCCCTACGCCGACGGGGCCGCGCGGGCGACGCGGGTCGTCGCCGGAAGCGGCCGCCTCCGGCTGGCACTGGGTGTCGGTATCTGGGGCGCGGCACAGCGCGATGCGCGGCGGCTCGATCTGGGGCCATCGGCCACCCTGGGCCTGCCCCTGGGGGCGCAGAATATCCGCCTCGCGCTCGATTGGCGGCAGCGGGTGGCAGGAGACGCGCGGCCCGGTTCGGGGCCGGCGCTGACGATCGGCGGCGATTTCTGATCGTCCCCTTTTGCGCGAGCGTGCAAAAGCGGTAGTGCGGTGGGCGCATGGACCTTTATCTTCCCATCGCCAATCTTTCGGTGAACGCGCTGGTGATCGTGGCGCTGGGGCTGGGCGTCGGACTCCTGTCCGGCATGTTCGGCGTCGGCGGCGGATTCCTGACCACGCCGCTGCTGATCTTCGACGGCATCCCGCCCACCGTCGCGGCGGCATCGGCGGCGAGCCAGGTGACCGGCGCCAGCGTCTCGGGCGTGTTCGCACATTTCCGGCGCGGCGGGGTGGACGTCCATATGGGCGTGGTGCTGGTCGTCGGCGGCGTGCTGGGAAGCATCGCCGGAGCGCAATTGTTCACCATGCTCCAGGCGACAGGTGCGATCGATACGGTGATCGGCATCCTCTATGTCGTCATGCTCGGCTCGATCGGCGGGCTGATGCTCCAGGAATCGGTCACCGCCGTGCGGGTGGTCCGCGGGGCGCG
Source organism: Sphingomonas sp. (assembly GCA_040508955.1). GTDB lineage: Bacteria > Pseudomonadota > Alphaproteobacteria > Sphingomonadales > Sphingomonadaceae > Sphingomonas. The sequence goes on from JBEVLV010000195.1 coordinate 11,269, forward strand.
GCCGCCCAAGCCGCGGCGGCGGCGGCATCATCCGCTGGTCGCGGCGCTGCCGCTCCGCTGGCGCTTCTATCGCTCGGGCCTGTACATCTCGCCGCTGGCGCCGCTGCTGCTGGGCTTCTGCACCGGCATCCTGACCGTGCTGCTGGGGGTGGGCGGCGGCTTCATCCTGGTGCCGGCGATGCTCTACCTGCTCGGCATGGGGACGCAGGTGGTAGTCGGCACCTCGCTGTTCCAGATCCTGTTCGTGACCGCCGCGGCGACGATGGTGCATGCGACGACGACCAAGGCGGTCGACATCGTGCTGGCGGCGCTGCTGCTGCTCGGATCGGTGATCGGCGCGCAGGTCGGCGCGCGGTTCGCGCAGAAGGTGAAACCCGAATATCTCCGGCTCATCCTGGCCGTGATCGTGCTGCTGGTCGCGCTCAGGATGCTGCTCGGGCTCGCGTGGCGACCCGACGAGATCTACACGGTCGAAATCTCTTGAAGCGCCGGGGTCTCCTCCTGCTCGCTCCATTGCTGATGGGGCAGGCCAAGCCGGTGCTGGTGCCGGACGTCTCGCAGCGCGCCATCGAGATCGCCTATTCCTTCACCGGCGCCGAGCTGCTGCTGTTCGGCGCGATCCTCTATCCGGGCAACCGCACGCCGGAGCGTGGCGAAAAGCCCGCCGACATCGTGGTGGTGGTGAAGGGGCCGACCCAATCGGTGCTGGTGCGCGAGAAGGAGAAGGTCGCGGGCATCTGGGTCAATGCCGAACGCACCCGCTATCGTTCGGCGCCGAGCTTCTACGCGATCGCCTCTTCGCGGCCGATCCGCGAACTGGTCGACGAGCGTACCCGGGCGATCTACGAGCTCGGTGTCGACAGCCTTCAGCTCTCGCCCTCGTCGGGCGCGGCGCCGGAGGTGCAGGCCCGGTTCGACAAGGGCCTCGTGGATATGCGCACCCGCGGCGGGCTCTATTACGAGGCGCCCGGCGCGGTCGAGATCACCGACGGCGTGCTCTATCGCGCCCGGCTCAATATCCCGGCGCGTGTGCCGGTCGGGCGCTTCACCGCCGAGACCTTCCTGATCCGCGACGGGCGAGTACTCGCTGCCGCCGTGCGGCCGATCGATATCCGCAAGTCGGGCTTCGAACGTTTCGTCGCCACGGCGGCGGAAGATCATGCGCTCGCCTATGGCCTAGTCGCGGTCGCGCTCTCGATCCTTTTGGGCTGGGGGGCGGGGGCGATCTGGAAGCGTTTCTGACTTATGGTAAACGCCTGCGAACAAACCCAATCTTTACTTCCCTGCTGCATGATTGCCCGATCAACGGGGAGCAGCCGATGGAAGGCCAGTTCGGGGCGCGCGGTTTTGAGCAAGCGACGCCCATAGCATCGGCGGAGGCCGTGCCGACACGTGCCGGCGCGCAGGCGATCGGCGCCGTGTTCGAAATCGCAGGGTCGTCGAGCCGGGTGATGTTCGATCAGGCGGCCCTGGAAGCGCTCGCCGGCAGCAGCGACGCGGCCGTCGCCAATGCCGGGACGGTCGGCAGCCAGGTCAAGGTCCGCGTGGGCAGCACTTGGCTGATCGCCAATGTCCGCTCGCTCAGGCTCGACAGCGCCGATCGCATCGCCGCGCAGATCGACTTTCTGGGCGAGGGCGACGAAGAGCGGCTGACGGGCAAGCTCTACAAGTTCCGCCGCGGCGTGACGCGCTATCCGACACCGGGCGCCGGCGTGTATCCGGTTACCACGGCCGACCTGAAGCAGATCTACGCCGCGGACGATCGCGCGCATATCGAGGTCGGCAATGTCTATCCGACCAAGGACATTCGTGCTGCCCTCTATGTCGATTCGATGCTCGGCAAGCATTTCGCGCTGCTCGGCTCGACCGGCACCGGCAAGTCGACTGCGGCGGCGCTGATCCTCCACCGGATCTGCGAGCTGGCGCCGCAAGGCCATATCCTGATGATCGACCCGCACGGCGAATATGCCAGCGCGTTCAGATCAGCGGGCGCGCTCTACGACGTATCGAACCTGCAGATGCCGTACTGGCTGATGAATTTCGAGGAGCATTGCGAAGTGTTCCTCACGTCCGAGGGTTCGGATCGCCAGGTGGATGCCGACATCCTCGCCAAGTGCATGCTGCTGGCCAAGGGCAAGAACCGGCTGGCGCAGGAGGTGGGCAAGCTCACCGTCGACGCGCCGATCCCCTATCTGCTTTCGGACCTGACCCAGATTCTCCAGCTCGAAATGGGCAAGATGGACAAGGCGACCGACACCGGTCCCTATCTGCGGCTCAAGAGCAAGATCGACGAGATCAAGGGCGATCCGCGCTACGCCTTCATGTTCTCGGGCATGCTGGTTGCGGACAGCATGGCGTCGTTCCTGGCGCGCGTGTTCCGCCTGCCGGGCGGCGGCAAGCCGATTTCGATCATCGACGTGTCGGGCATTCCGAGCGAGATCACGTCGGTGGTGGTCGCGGTGCTCGCCCGCATGGTGTTCGACTTCGCGATCTGGTCGCGCGGCGAGGCGAAGCGGCCGATCCTGCTCGTCTGCGAAGAGGCGCACCGCTACGTACCCAACGAGCGCAATGCCGACGGCTCGTCGGTGGGCCGCATCCTCAGCCGGATCGCCAAGGAGGGCCGCAAATACGGCGTCTCGCTGGGGTTGATCACGCAGCGCCCGTCGGATCTGGCCGAGGGCGTGCTCTCCCAGTGCGGTACGATCCTTTCGATGCGCCTGAACAACGAGCGCGACCAAGCCTTCGTCAAGGCGGCAATGCCCGAGGGCGCGCGCGGCTTCCTCGATTCGATCCCCGCGCTTCGCAATCGGGAGTGCATCGCGGTGGGCGAAGGCGTCGCGACGCCGATCCGGCTGCTGTTCGACTCGCTCGACGAGGGCAAGCGCCCGGCGTCGGACGATCCGCTCTTCTCCGAGCTGTGGCGCGACACCGGCGGCGAGGAGCTGATGCTCGAGCGCACGATCAAGCGCTGGCGCTCGCAGGGCAAATAGGCGCCGGCGGTCGGTTAGATCGCGCCGGACCGCGCCACCAGCGCCGCGTCCTTCATCCCCCGCCAGACGCGCAGCGCCTGCGCGGTCTCGAACACGTCATGGACGCGGATCAGCTGCGCGCCCAGCTCGGCGCCCTTGAGCGCCAGCGCCAGCGATCCACCGAGCCGAGCATCGGCGGGTGCTTCGTTCGACAGCGCCCCGACCATCCGCTTGCGGCTGGCGCCGAGCACGATCGCGCAGCCGATTCCGTGGAACAGCGCCAGACCGTTCAGCAGCGCGAGATTGTCCTGCAGCGACTTGCCGAAGCCCAGGCCGGGATCGATCAGGATCCGCGACCGGTCGACACCTGCCGCGGCCACCGCATCGACGCGTCTCTCCAGCCAGTCATAGACCTCGATCAGCACGTCGCCATAGCCGTCTCCGCCATGGCCGCCCCTTTCCGGATCGGGCGAATGCATCAGCACCACCGGGCATCCGGCCTTCGCCACTACCTCGATCGCGCGGGGATCGAAGAGCAGGGCGCTGACGTCATTGACCAGATGCGCCCCCGCCGCGAGCGCCGCGTCCATCACCCCGGCCTTGCGCGTGTCGATCGATACGGCCGCGCCGCTGCGGGCCAGTTGCTCGATCGCCGGCACGACGCGCTTGATCTCGTCGCCTTCCCAGACCTCGGCCGCGCCGGGCCGCGTCGATTCCCCGCCGACATCGACGATCGCCGCACCGGCGATCCCCATGTCCACGCCTGCCTGAGTCGCGCCCGCGGGATCGTCGACATGCCGGCCGCCGTCCGAGAAGCTGTCGGGTGTCAGGTTGAGAATGCCCATCACCAGCGGTTGATCGAGCCGCAGCACACGCTCTCCGAGCCGGAGCGGCGAGCGCGGTGCAGCGATGCGCTCGATCAGTGGGGCGAGCGCCGGATCGGCCGCCGCCGCCGCCACCGAAAGCGTGCGCTGCGCGATCCGCTTGCCGCCCTCGACGTCGATCCGCTCATAGCCCGAGAACCAGCTCAGCCCTCCGGCCAGCCGCGCGACTTCGCCGTCGCGGCCCACCGGCGTATCGACGAACTGGACGGGGCGGAGATAGGTTCTGACGGGCATGGCGCCCTGATGGACTAGGGTTGCGTCGCCAGCAAATAGGTTTGGCGCAGCGCGTCGATCGGCTTGAGCTCGCCCTCGGCCTCATAGTGCCAATAGGTCCAGCCGTTGCAGGACGGCGCGTTCTGCAGCGTCGCGCCGAGCTTGTGGATCGAGCCGCTCGCATCGCCGCAGCGCAGCGACCCGTCCGCCCCCACCACCGCGACGTGCCGGCGCCGGGCATCCATCAGCACCGCGCCGGGATCGAGGAAGCCATTCTCGATCAGCGTGCCGAACGCCACCCGCGGCGCCGCCTTGGGCGCCTGCATCGTCTTCAGCGCCGATTCGTCGAGCGGCAGCGCCGCCTCGATCCGCTCGATCGCCGCCGCGCAGTAATTGGCCTCGCGCTCGATGCCGATCCAGCGCCGGCCGAGCCGCTTGGCGACCGCGCCGGTCGTGCCGGTGCCGAAGAAGGGATCGAGCACCACGTCGCCCGGCTTGGTGCAGGCGAGCAGCACGCGGTAGAGCAGGGCTTCCGGCTTCTGGGTCGGGTGGACCTTCACCCCGTCGCGCTTCAGCCGCTCGGGGCCGCCGCAGATCGGGAATTCCCAGTCGCTGCGCATCTGGAGCTCGTCGTTGAGCGTCTTCATCGAGCGATAGTTGAAGGTGTAGCGCGCCTTCTCGCCGGTCGACGCCCAGATCAGCGTCTCGTGCGCGTTGGTGAAGCGGGTGCCCTTGAAGTTGGGCATCGGATTGGCCTTGCGCCAGATAATGTCGTTGAGGATCCAGAAGCCGAGGTCCTGGATCGCCGAGCCGACCTTGAAGATGTTGTGATAGCTGCCGATCACCCAGATCGTGCCGTCGTCCTTCAGGATGCGGCGCGCCTCGGCCAGCCACTCACGGGTGAACTTGTCGTAGATCGCGAGGCTGTCGAACTTGTCCCAGTGATCGGTAACCGCGTCGACATGGCTGCCATCGGGCCGCGCCAGGTCGCCGCCGAGCTGGAGGTTGTAGGGCGGATCGGCGAAGATCATGTCGACCGACTTGTTCGGCAGCGACCGCATCGCCGCGATGCAATCGCCCATCAGGATCGAATCGAGCGGCAATTCGGCAGGCGCTGCCGGGGCAGCCGCCTTCCGCCGATTAACCTTCTCCAGAACCCCCATTCGATACGCTCCCCTTGCCGGACGCGCGTTTTGAGTCAGCGGAGAGTCCGTCGTCAAGCAAAGATTGGTTAACGAAAACAGCTGCTAAGCCGTTAGCTGGACAGAACATTTGGGCACTTATCCACATATTGAGTCAAGAAGTTATCCACAGGCCCAAGCACTGGTGGGTGTGCCTAAAATGACTCACTTCCGGATTCGACTCGGCACATCGAAGGGAACATAATGGGAACATTGTTCGAGTCGGAGGTTCCCATGCAGCATTGTCACCGCCTGTTCTTCGCCCTCAAGCCGACGCTGGTCGAGTCCCGGCTGACCGGCCTGTTTCGCGATACCCTCGAACCGCAACTCGATCCGGTCGCGAACGACCGGCTGCACATGACCCTCGGAATCACCAGTGATTTCATGGCCTTTCCCCATGACCTGGCGCAGCGCATGCTTGGCATCGGCGAGGCCGTGGCCGGCGACCCGTTCGCGCTTTCGCTCGATCGGCTGTCGGGCAGCGAACGCTCCATGGCGCTGCGTCCGAACAAGCGCCCGCCGGCGCTGTCCGCCCTCCAGAAGCAGATCGACGATCAGCTGCGCTACTGGAACCTGATGCGCACCGGCTGGAGCTTCAACCCGCATGTGACGCTCGGCTACCGCGCGGGCCTGTCGTTCCTGAAGCCGATCGTGCCGCTGGAATGGGAGGTGGGCGATGTCGTGCTGATCCACAGCCTGGTCGGCGCTACCCGGCATGTCGAGCTGGGTCGCTGGCCGCTGGTGCGCCGCCAGCTCGACCTGTTCTCGCTCTAGGGTTCGAGCGACCCGAAGTTGCGGAAGTTGACAAACATCGGGGTCAATTTGTCGCCGCCCCAGAGGAGCGGCGGGTGGCCGCGCCATCGACGCGACGGCGATGCGACAGGTGCGCGCCATCGACGCGACACTTGCGCGACGCCGGTGCGACACGCGCGCGACACCCACGCGCCAGGGTCGCGACAGCTACGCGCGCAGGACGCGACAAATTGCCGGATGCCGGACGATCCTCGCTTCAAAGAGCTGCGCGTCAGGGACGCCCGGACAAGCGGAGCAGGCGAAATCCTACATTGCAAGCGGCTGCCCGATGCCGCGATCAGCCGATCGCGATGGCCTCGCCGCCCAGCGCCACGCACGCGGCGAGGCGCGCGCGCGCCTCACTGCGGAAGCCCAGCTCGTACAGCGCCTGGGCCTCGCGCCCGAACAATTCGAGATCCTCTGGAAAGCGGACATGGCCGGCGGCACATAATGCCAGCCGTATCTCGGCCTGGGACTGGGAGGCCCGGATGGCGGCGGTCAGTTCGGCGGGGCCGTAATCGGCGGCAAGCGCGTCCGAGGGCAGTTCCGATTCGATCGCCCGTTCGCGCCACGGCGCGATGTCGCCCAGGTCCACGATCGGCTTGTCCAGGATCGGATCGCGCAGCGTTTCGAGGAAGGCCAGATGAAGCGGATTTCTCAGATCGCTGAGATCGTCGTCGCCCAGGTGGAATTCGATCAGGTCAGCGCCTCGCTGCTCCGCGAAACGGACCATCGCCGCCATCTCGTGGAAATTGCCCTGCCCGATCGCCGTGCTGCTCGACAGGCTTGCAAGGATCCGATCGTTGACATGCGGCAATGCCACCGCACCACCGAAGCTCTGCACCGCACCCAGATACGACATATCGAGACGCTCCCTGCTCTTTACCGCACGTTACCGACCAGACCGCAACAAAAGGGTTAACCGACCCGAAACCTGCCTCGCCGCCTTAGCCGATCGCGATGGCCTCGCCGCCCAGCGCTGCGCATTCGGCGAGGCGATAGCGTGCCTGCTGGTGGAAGCCGAGCTCGTGCAGCCCCTGCGCCTCGATCCCGAGCAGCTCGAAATCTCCGGGGAAGCGGATACGTCCGGCCGCGCAGAGCGCCACGCGCGTGGCGGGCTCGACGGAGGCCGCACGGATCGCCTCGGCCAGTTCCTCGCGGCTATACTCCGCACCCAGCGCGTCGGACGGCAACGTCGCATCGAATGCGCGCGCCCGCCAGGTGCCGACATCATAGAGATGCGCGATCGGATCGGCGAAGACGGGGTCGCGCAGCGTCTCGAGGAACGCGGTATGCAGCGCATGGCCGGCATCGCCGATATTCTTGCGCGGATAGTCGGCGGCGAGGTGCCCGCCGGTGTTCTGCATCATGTAGAGCCGCATCGAATCAGCGCCGAGCTCCTGCGCCAGGCGCACCAGCGCCGGCATCTCGTGATAATTGTCGAGCTGGATCGTCGCGTTGAGGTGATATTCGCGGAACTCGTCCCGCGCGCGCTTGGCCGCGATGAACTGGAGGTTCGGGTAGAGCTTCTCCCATTTGCCCGGGCGACGGACCTGCTCATAGACCCAAGGCGTGCAGGCATCGATCGAGACGTCGACGAGCGCGCGATAGCGATCGAGGCCGGCATATTGCGCCCAGCGGCCTTCGCTCATCAGCAGCGCGTTGGTGTGGATGTTGAGCTGCACGTTGAGTTCGTGATCGGCCATGTAGCGCAGGATCGAGCGGTAATGCGGGCTCGACCAGGGATCGCCCTGGCCCGAGACCGAGATCAGCACTTCGCCTTCGGCATTGAGCAGCGGCTGGAATACCTGCTTCTCGATCTTGTCAAAGCGCCGTTCCTGCGCCTCGTCGGCGGCCAGGATGCCGCCGCGGCACGAAGGGCAGGCAAGGTTGCAAGTGACGTCGTGCGCGAGGAACAGCCAGCGCGGGCTGGTCGCCATGTGCGTGATGCCTTGCTCGATCACGGTGCGCATCTGCGGATCGGTCACTTCGTCGCGGGTCGGAAGCGTGTCCTCCATGATCAGCGTGCAGCGCTGCTTGTTGCAGTAGCGGTACGAGCCGTCGAGGATGCTCGCGCGCATCTCCTGCGACGAGGGGCTGTTCCAGATCTCCTCGAAGGTCTGGCCGTCGAGATGGCCGAGCCGCTTCTGCGTCCAGATCGAGCAGCATGGCGCCACCGTGCCGTCCATCAGCGTCTCGAACTTGACGAAGGGCGCCTCGCAGAAGCGGTTCGAGAGGTCGGACGATTTCTCGGTGCCCTGGCGCTCGATGAAGAAGATCGCGCCGGCGATCTGCGGGCAATGGGCATATTGCGTCGCCATCTGGGCAAGAAATGCCAGGCCACGGTCGCGATCGACCGAAAGCGCGTGGAGCATCCCGCCCAGCAGGTTGAGGATCTTGCGCACCGGCCCGGTCTGGCCGGGCTCCATCGCCTCGATCAGGTCACGCAGGTTCACGACGTCGTCGTGCTGCGCAGCGTCGGCCAGCATCGGCCAGAGTTCGGGATGGTCGAGCCCGTCGCCCAGCCGATCGACCAGGCTGCTCAGGATCGGAAAGAAAGGATTCGCCTGTGGATTCTCCGCGGCTGCTTCCACTCCGTCGGCTGCAAAACCCTGCTCGGCACTGCCCGGCAAATACGACATTCAACACGCTCCGGCGATTATCCTGTCCCTCATTCTAGAAGGGCTGCGTGCCGGAAGCGTTCGAGGGCGGAAAATTTTGCCGGGTGACGTCATGCCGTCAGAAGGATCACTCCACCCATTCGAGCCCGATCTCGCGATAGAGCGAGCGGTCCTCTTCCCATTTCGGGTTCACCTTGACGTGGAGGTAGAGGTGCACCGGCACGCCCATGATCCGCGACAGCTCGGCGCGGGCCCGGGCGCCGATCTCCTTGATCCGCATGCCGCCCTTGCCCAGCACGATCGCGCGCTGGGTCTCGCGGGCGACGAGGATCTGCTGGTGGATCTCGACCGAACCGTCGGGGCGCTCCGAATATTTCTCGGTATCGACTGCGCTGGCATAGGGCAGTTCGGCATGGAGCTGGAGATAGAGCTGCTCGCGCGTCACCTCGGCGGCGATCATGCGGTCGGTGGCGTCGGAGACCTGGTCCTCGGGAAAATGCCAGGGGCTTTCGGGCATCTTGGCCGCAAGGGCGGCCTTGAGCTCGGGCACGCCGTCGCCGGTCTGCGCGCTGACGAAGAAGGTCTCGTCGAACGGCAGCGCCTCGTTGAGCTTGGCGGCATGGCCGAGCAGCTTGGGCTTGTCGGCGATATCGACCTTGTTGAGGATCAGCAGCTTGGGCTCGGGGCGCCGGGCGAGGCTTTCCAGGATCGCCATGACCTTGGGCCCGATGCCGCCCTTGCCGTCGACGACCAGTGCGATCAGGTCGGCGCCCTCGGCACCTTCCCAGGCGGCGGCGACCATCGCGCGGTCCAGCCGGCGCTCGGGCGTGAAGATGCCGGGCGTGTCGACCAGCAGGAGCTGGGTGGGGCCCTCGATCGCGAGTCCCATCAGCCGGGCGCGCGTCGTCTGCGCCTTGGGGCTGACGATCGCGACCTTCTGTCCGACCAGCGCGTTGACGAGCGTCGACTTGCCCGCATTGGGCGCGCCGACCACCGCGATCAGGCCGCAATGCTGGGTCATTTCGCCAATCTTTCCAGCAGCGCCGCCGCCGCCGCCGTTTCCGCCGCGCCCTTGCTCGTTCCCTCCGCGCTCGCCTCGGCCAGCTTGGGGATGCGCACCGTCACCACGAATTTCGGCGCGTGATTGGGGCCCGAACGGTCGGTGATTTCATATTCGGGCGGCTTGCGGTTGTTCGCCGCCGCCCACTCCTGCAGCGCGGACTTGGGGTGCTG
>JBEVLV010000196.1:0-6368 GCA_040508955.1 Sphingomonas sp.
CGGCACCCGGAATCGGCTATCGTTGCCGACGAAGGAGAGCCGCAATGACCGATCCTGAACCCCGCGCCGAAGACGAAGCCGCCCGCCCGACCGCGCACCAGCCCGACGGCACCGATTCCTCGGCCGAATGGGAAGCGCAGATCGCCGACGAGAACATGATCCCCGACGACCTGCCTTCGGACTGAAGCCTCAGCGCGAGAGCTGGAACTCCACGGAGAGGTTCGCCGGCACGACCACGTCGTCCGACGCCGACGCACCCTTCGGCGCGAAGATGCTGATGAGCTGGCTGAAGAAGCCCAGCGAGCCCGCAACGATGTCCTGCCGCTCGCTGATCCGGGTGACCGCGACGCGGCGCAGGCCCAGCGTGGCGGCATAGGCCGTCGCCTCGTCGCGCGCCTTGGCGATCGCGTCCGCCTTGGCCTTGCGCGTGGGAACGACATAGTCGTCGAGCAGCGCGATGACCTCATCACCCACCGTGCCGCCATGCGCTTCCGCAGCCTGCTTCGCGCTCAAGACCGCCGCGCGGCTCGGCGCGTCGAACATGAGCGACTCCGTCGCGGTGGATTGCGGCTTCTCGTCCGCATCCGCGTCTTCGACCGGTGTATCGAGGCTGAAGCTCGGCTTGGATCGGCCGGCGAAGCTGGCGATCAGGCTCAGTAGCGAATCGGGGGCGCCCGATACGCCCGCCTTCGCTTCATGGATGTTCAACGCTGCCAGCGCCTGGAGCAGCTTGGCCCGGTTCGCCGCCAGCGCCGCGGAAGCCGCCGCTTCATCCTTGCCCTTGGCGGTGAGGTTCACCGAGAAGCGGAAGCGCTGGGCGGGGATCTTCACCTGACCCGAAGCGACGATCTCCACCGTCACCGGGCCCTGCTCGGCGCCGGCCTGTGCAAAGGCGGTCGCCGGCGCCGCCAGCAGCGCCAGCGCGATTGCGTATCTGATCATGGTCGAATCTCTCCCTGTTGCCCGCGCCACCCTATGCTGGCCCGGCAATACAAGTCGACCTGTCCTTCGCCGGATCAGTCGAGCCTGGCGTCGGGGCACGCCTGGATCGGCACTGCCCGCTTTGCGCGGAAATCGAGCCAGAATGATCCGCGCCGGGTGATGTAACTCCCTTCGGTGCGGCCGGGCGGCAGGCCGGATTCCTCGATCAGCACACAGGTCTCGGAGCCGATACGGCCGAACGCCAGGAGCCGATTCTCGATCGTCGCGATCTGCGGCAGCAGCTTCGCCAGGTGCTGCTCGATATCGGCCTGGGTCAGATCCGGACCGGCCTCTTCCGCCGCAAGCGTAAAGACGTGGAGGGACGCAAAGTGAATGGTCCGTTCGACCAGCACCACGCGCCCCCCCTCGGTGGGCCAGAATATCTGCACGTTGCGCTCGAACGACATCAGGCCGCGCTCGCGTACGTCAGGGCCGTTCAGTCGCGCCACCGCGCGCATGTCTTCGGTATCATTGCCTGCCGCCCAGACCGACCATTTCCCGTCGGGCGAATCCACCCGCCCCCCGGAGAAAGCCGAGATCCCATCCTCGAACGGAAGCGCGATGAGCGCCAGGGCGAGCAGCGCCTTCACCATCCCTGGGGCTGCCCCTTGTTCTGCTTGTCGAGCCACGCCTTCAGCGGCGCAAAATATTCCGCCATCGCCTTGCCCGAGATCTCGCGGCTGCCGGTGAAGGCCTCCAGCGCGTCAGGCCAGGGCTTGGACGCGCCCATCTCGAGCATCTTGTTCAGCCGTGCGCCGACTTCCTTGTTGCCGAAGAACGAGCAGCGATGCAGCGGCCCCTTCCACCCGGCCTGGTCGCACGCCGCCTTGTAGAATTGGAACTGGAGCAGCCGCGCCAGGAAGTAGCGAGCATAGGGCACGTTGTTGGGGATATGGTTCTTGGCGCCCGGATCGAACCGCGTCTCGTCGCGCGCCACCGGCGGCACCACGCCCTGGTAATCGCGACGCAGCTTGTCCCAGCCGGCCTGGTAGCCGCCCGTCGGGATCTGGCCCGAGAACACGCCCCAGCGCCATTTGTCGACGATCAGGCCGAACGGCAGGAACGCCACCTTGTCCATCGCCTGGCGCAGCAGCAGGCCGATGTCCTTGTCCGGCGCCGGCACCTTCGACTGGTCGAGCAGGCCGATCTGGACGAGATAGTTGGGCGTGATCGACAGCGCGACGAAGTCGCCGATCGCCTCGTGGAAGCCGTCGTTCGCGCCGTTGCGATAGAGCGCCGGCAGGCCCTTGTACGCCCGCTGGTAATAGTTGTGGCCCAGTTCGTGGTGGATCGTGACGAAGTCGTCCGAGTTGACCTTGATGCACATCTTGATGCGCAGGTCGTCCTTCTCGTCGACGTCCCAGGCCGAAGCGTGGCACTGCACCTCGCGGTCCTGCGGCTTCAGGAACTGCGAGCGCATCCAGAAGGTCTCGGGCAGCGGCGCGAAGCCGAGCGAGGAATAGAAGCCCTGGCCGGTCTCGACCATCTTCTTCCAGTCATAGCCCTTGGCCTTGAGCAGCTCGCCGGTCTCGAAGCCCAGGTCGCCCACGCCCGGCGGGGCGACGACGTCGTAGATATTGCCCCATTCCTGCGCCCACATATTGCCGAGCAGGTCGGCGCGGATCGGCCCGGTCTTGGACTGGACGGCGTCGCCATATTTCTCGTTGAGCTTGTGGCGGACATAGGTGTGCAGCGCGACGTAGAGCGGCTTGACGTCGTTCCAGAGCTTGTCGGTGAGCTTGGCGAATTCCTCGGGCGGCATGTCGTAGCCCGAGCGCCACATCGCGCCGGTGTCCGGGTAGCCGAGCTCCTTGGCGCCCTGGTTGGCGATGCCGACCAGCTTGGCATAGTCGCCGCGCATCGGCGCGCCGACCTGGTCGTGCCAGCTGACCCACATCTCCTTGAGCTCGGCCGGGTCGCGGCTCTCGCCCATCGCCGCCTCGATGTCGCTGCCGCTGATCGGCTTGCCGGCGCGCACGCCCTTGCCCTTGCCATAGGCCGAGCCGAGCCGCGTCGCGATGTCGTTCAATTGCTGCGCAGCACCCGGCGTGGTCGGCGCCGGGAGCGTGATCGCGCTGCGCAATATGTTGAGCTGGCGCTGCTGCTCTGCCGACAGCCCAGGCGCCTTCTGGAAGCGCGCGGCATCGAGCGCGAACTGCACCGCCATCTCGGTGCCCTTGGCGCCATATTCGGCGGCGAGCGCGTCGGTATCGTCGATGATGTAGGTCGCGTTGATCCAGGCCACGCGCTGCGCGGTCAGGTTGAATTCGGTGATCTGCTTCTGCGCGCGGTCGATGAATGCCTGCGCTTCGGCGGCGGTCGGCGCAGACGCGGTCTGCGAGACTGCCGGCGCCGCCATGATGGAGGCGAGCGCGAGCAGCGAGATGCCGGTACGGATCATATCAAAAAGGCCCCGTTGGATTCTGTGATGGCGCGACACTGCGCGCCGATCCCGGGGACCGTCAAGCGGCGAGGAATTCCGCGATCGCCTCGCCCAGTTGGTGGTGCGTCACCGCGCTCATATGGGTGCCCGGTATCTCGACGAACTCCCCCCGCGGCAGCAGCGTCGCGACTTCGTGCGCCGAGCCATTGTCGTAATCCTCGGCGCCCGACACGACGAGGGTCGGCTGGCCGATCGCCGCCACCGCCTCGCGCGGGGTGTCGACGAAGGTCTGGAGGATGAGCAGCAGCGCCTCGGGATCGCCCTTGGTGGTCTTGAGGAATGCCTCGGTCAGCCATTCCGAGCTGCCCCGTTCGAAGCTGCCGAGATTGGTGAGCACGTTGCGGAAATACCCCCCCCGCCCCTCGGTCTTGACCAACCCGTCCAGCCCCATGCCCGACAGCACGACCCGGCGCGGATTCGCCCCGTTGGCGAGCATCCGCACCGTCGTCCGCGCACCGAGCGAATAGCCGCCCAGGTCGTAATCGGTGAGCCCCAGATGCTCGATCAGCGCGAAGCCGTCGCGCATCAGCACGTCGTGCGGATAGGCGGCGGGATCGTGCGGCTTGTCGCTCTGCCCATGCGCGCGCAGGTCCGGCATGATCACCCGGAAGCCCTTCGCCGCGATCTTCTCGGCATGGCCGTAGCGGATCCAGTTGACGAAGGCGGTGGAGAAATAGCCGTGGATCAGCACCACCGGCCTTCCCTCTCCCATCTCGGTCCAGGCCAGCTCCACGCCGTCGAAACTGGCGAAGCGGTGCGTCTCAGTCGGGAAGTTTTCCAACGGTGTCCATCCAGCGGCGAACCAGGCTCGGGTTCTCGTCGGTCCGTGTCGCGGGCAGGTGGCTGGTGTCAAGCCAGTCGCGATGCCAGCTCTCGCATCCGCTATGCTCGGTGGGCCGGAACCGCCACGGATCATCGAAGCTCCCCACGGTCAGGTCCATCCGGTCATGGCCATGCGCCTCATAGGTCAGCGGCGTGCCGCAGGTCGTGCAGAAGCCCCGCTCGGCGATCGGCGACGAGGCGAAGCGGTCCGGCTCGCGTTCCCAGCGGACTGCGGACCTGAGCAGGTTCTTGAACGCGATCGAGACGCCGCCTGTCGCCCGCTGGCACATCCGGCAATGGCAGAGATAGGCGTCGTCGTCCTCGATTTGGACAGCATAGCGCACGCGCCCGCACTGGCACCCGCCGGTCAACTCCTCGGCCATGTTTCGCTCCCTGCAATTGCTGCGTCGCACAACGCAACTACGTTGTAAGTTGAAATTAATAAGCAACGTTATTATAACTGGGGTATGACCGAATCCGTAGGCTTCCTCTTGAGCGATGTATCGCGCCTGATGCGTCGCCGCTTCGACGAGCGCGCGCGCTCGAGCGGCGCGAGCGTAACGCAGTGGCGCGTGCTCAAGATCCTCGAGCGCCAGCCGGGCCTCAACCAGGGCCAGATCGCCGAACTGCTCGAGGTCGAACCGATCACCTCGTGCCGGATGATCGACCGGCTGGAGGAGTCGGGCTTTGTCGAGCGCCGTCGCGATCCCGCCGATCGCCGCGCCTGGCGCATCCACCTGACCGACCGGGCGACGCCGGTGCTCGCTGAGCTGCATACGCTGGCCGGCGAGATGATCGAGGATTCCCTCCAGGGATTGAACGAAACGCAGCGCGAAGAATTGGTCGCAGCGCTCAACATCATCCGGTCGAACCTGACCCACGCACCCGAAAGCAAAGAGGCCGCAAATGGCTGACGCCGATCCCAAGATCCAGAAGGCGCCCGAAGACGCGATCAAGATCGATCCGCCCGCCCAGCCCACCGTCGCCGAGGAGGCTGCCCCGCGCGCCCGGCGCAGCTGGCTGCGCCCGGTACTGATGCTCGGCGTGCCGCTGATCATCATCGGCGTCGCCGCCTTCTTCTGGCTGACCTCGGGCAACAGCGTCTCGACCGACAACGCCTATGTCCAGCAGGACAAGGTCTCGGTGTCGTCCGATGTCAGCGGTCGCATCGTCGCCGTGGCGGTGAAGGAAAACCAGGTGGTGAAGGCGGGCGACCTGCTCTTCCGCATCGATCCGGAGCCCTATCGCATCGCCGTCGGCCAGGCCAACGCCGCGATCGCTGCCGCGCAGGTCAATCTCCAGACCGACCAGGTCACCTATCAGGGCAAGGGCGCCGACATCCAGGCCGCGCACGACCGCATCCTTCAGGCCCAGCAGGATTATGATCGCCAGGCCGCGCTGATGAAGCAGGGTTTCACCACGCGCGCCAATTTCCAGGCGACCGAGCACGCGCTCGAACAGGCTCGCGCCCAGCTCCAGAACGCGCAGGCCAGCGCCGCCGAGGCGCGCGCCAAGCTCGCCACCGGCCAGGCCGTCCCCGGCGAGAACCCGGCGATCGCCGCCGCACGCGTCCAGCTCGCCAAGGCGCAGCTCGATCTGTCGCGCACCAACGTGCTGGCGCCGATCAGCGGTATCGTCAGCCAGACCAAGAGCCTGCAGGTCGGCCAGCAGATGATCACCGGCCTGCCCGCCGTGACCGTGGTCTCGAACAAGCCGGCCTGGGTCGACGCGAACTTCAAGGAAACCGACCTCAACAAGATGCGCGTCGGCCAGTGCGCGATCGTCACCTTCGACGCCTATCCGGGCTTGCGCCTCAAGGGCCATGTCGAATCGCTCGGCGCCGGCACCGGCTCGGAATTCTCGATGCTCCCGGCGCAGAACGCCAACGGCAACTGGGTGAAGGTCACTCAGCGCGTGCCCGTCAGGATCGCGATCGACGAGAAGAGCCCGCGACAGCTGATTGCCGGCATCTCCGCCGACGTCTCGGTCGACATCCGCGGCGGAACGTAGGCGTCAGGCTTCACTCCCCTTCCTGTCACCCCGGAGTTGATTCGGGGTCCCGCTTACCTGTTGTGGTTAGAAGAAGAAGCGGGACCCCGGGTCGAGCCCGGGGTGACGGTCC
>JBEVLV010000197.1:0-26938 GCA_040508955.1 Sphingomonas sp.
TTCGCCATCGGATCGTCCTTTAATCGGAGGGGATAGCGAGGGGCGGGCGCCGAAACGCCCGCCCGCCCGAATTCAGGCGGCCTGAAGATTGACGGCCGCGGTCTTGCCGCGACGATCGGTCTCGAGTTCATACGACACGCGCTGGTCCTGCTGCAGCGTGCTCATGCCCGCGCGCTCGACAGCGGAGATGTGGACGAAGGCGTCATTGCCGCCGCCCTCGGGCGCGATGAAGCCATAGCCTTTGTCGATATTGAAGAATTTTACGGTGCCGATGGGCATGGAATGTTCCTTTCACGAAACATGGGAGATTCGAGCGCAGCTGCGCTCGAAGCCAAGGAGCGTGAAATGGAAGGATCTGCTCGAGAGCATCAATATCCGTCGCAGGCGACGATAGCCCACGGGATATGGGGCGGCGCGCGCGACAATCAATGAGGTTCGTGCCTTGCCTTGCATGTTTGCGATCGGGTTCGAGTCTTCTAGTCGGCAAGGCCTTGGTCGGGATTCTCGCTGAACGGCGGATCTTGCGGCCGAGGCATTGCCGAGTGAAGTTCAGGGGCGGGCTCTGCCATCGATTGCCGGCGAGTCAGTCGCTGTTCGCGTTTCTCGGCGGCGAGCGCTTCCTTTGCCCAGGCGGCCGCGGCCAGCGTCGCGACGCTTTTGACGTTCGACAGCGTTGTGCCGGCTGCGAGCGCGTTCTGGCGGGATTCCTGCGCGCGGCACAGAACGGAAGAGAGTTGCATCGGATTTCCTTTCAAACCGTACGATGAGCGATCGTGGCGCTCTCGTTCGTTGCTTGCGTGCATCGGACTGCCGGTCTGGCAGCGGCCCGGAAGCGTCAGTCGATGCTTTGCTGCAGCCACGGTGTCCGCGTCACGGCGCCGGGCAGGACCAGCTTTCCATAGGCGCGCGCAATAACCGCGGCGCTGTCCGCATTCATGAAAACGACGCGCGTGCCCCGCGGGATCAGCGGTTCGATGGCGCTGATCGCCGCCTTGTGCTTTTCTGCCATCGCGATGACGGCGGCGGGCGTTGCATCGATATTCACTGCGCGCGACATGCTTGGCCTCCCGACGTTTCACGAGGGCGGAAGGGGTCAGGAGTTTCGTCGATTCGGACCATGCACGGCTCCACGCTTAGAGCGGGAGCACAAGGATCTCTCAGTCGCATCCCTGCCCGTTAGCGAAGCGGAGCGATGAGAAGGCATATGGGTAGGCCCAGCCGGTTTACCAGAGCGGCGTGCATTTCGCCCTTCGGGAGCGAGTGCCTCGCGCAACCGGAGTACTGCCGAATCGCTAGAAAGCATCCGCTTGGCCGTGCGATATTTTTTCTTCCTCTGCAATTCCTATCTATTTGGGGGATATTGAATGCCTGCCCACTGCAAGGCTTTACGCTGATACCGGCCTGACTCCCCAAGCGAATAGGTGCTCCATGTCACTTCAGCTTTTCGATACTGTCCCCGACTTCACGCAGGAATCGACCGAGGGGCCGCTCAATTTCTACGACTGGGCCGGCAAGGACTGGGTGTTGCTGTTCTCGCACCCGAAGGATTTCACGCCCGTGTGCACTACCGAGCTGGGCGCGGTGGCGAAGCTCAAGCCGGAGTTCGAGCGGCGCGGCGTCAAGATCATCGGCCTGTCCGTGGACCCGGTCGACCGCCATCTCCAATGGGCGCAGGACATCGAGCGGACCCAGGGCGCGGCGCTCAACTTTCCGCTGATCGCCGATGTCGATCGCCGGATCGCGCTGCTCCTCGGGTTGATCCATCCGAACGCGTCGGACACCAATACCGTGCGTAGCGTCTTCGTGATCGATCCCGCCAGGCGGGTTCGCCTGACGCTGACCTATCCCGCCTCGACCGGCCGCAACTTCGCCGAGATCCTGCGCGCGATCGACAGCCTCCAGCTCACCGACCGCCACAAGGTCGCCACGCCGGCGAACTGGCGGCAGGGCGAGGACGTCATCATCCTCCCGTCGCTGGGGACCGAGGAGGCGAAGGTGCTGTTCCCCGCCGGCTGGGACGAGCAGACCCCGTATCTGCGCAAGGTCCCGCAACCCGAAACCGCTGGCTGAGCCCCGTGCCGACGCTTCTTGCCGAGCCGTTCACGGCGGAGATCGCGCAGGCGGTCTCCCGGCTCAATGCGGTGCGCTCGGCCTGGAGGGGAAACCAGGCCGAGCGCCATGATGTCGCGCGCTTTCCGTCGCCGTCGGCGCTCGCCAAGGCGGTGGAGCACCTTGCGGCTGCGCTGTTCCCGGTGCGGCTTGGCGGCTTTCGCGGAGGGGCTGCCCGCGAGGACGATTTCGTTGCGGAACAGTTGACGCTCGGGCTCGCCATCCTGCGCGATCAGGTGGCCAGCGAGTTCGACTATTGGCAGGTGGAGTCCCGTGACGCGTTCGAGCCCGATCACGCCGACACGATCGTGCGCCACTTCGCCGCGACGCTTGCCGAGATACGCGCCCTGGTCGACAGCGATATCGAGGCCGGCTTCATCGGCGATCCCGCGGCGCGCAGCGTCGATGAGATCCTGGTCGCCTATCCCGGCGCGCTGGCCATCCTGCATCACCGGCTCGCCCATCCGTTGTTCGGGCTGGGCGCGGTGATCGTCGCGCGCATCGTCTCCGAACTCGCCAATGCCCGCACCGGCATCGATATCCATCCAGGCGCGACGATCGGGCCGCGATTCTTCATCGACCACGGCACTGGCGTCGTGATCGGGGAGACTGCCGTCATCGGCGCGAACGTGCGCCTCTACCAGCACGTGACGCTCGGGGCACGGACGCCGCTCGGGCTCGCCCAGATCGGTCCGCGCGAGCGGTACGCGCGCCATCCGATCGTCGAGGACGACGTCACCATCTATGCGGGGGCGACCCTGCTGGGCCGGATCACCATCGGCCGGGGGAGCACCATCGGCGGCAATGTCTGGCTGCTGCGCGACGTGCCCGCGGGCAGCGTGGTCGTTCAGCCCCAGGCGGAGCTGCTCGATCAGCCCAGCGCGACGGAGTTGGCGACCGAGCTCCGCGGCGGGATGGCGTGACCGCTCCCTTCTTCCACCGCCCGATGCCGAATGTGGCGCCCAAGCCCGTCATCGGCGTCCTGTGCTGCAACGAGTTCGCCGAGCGCCCGATCCAGGCGGTCGCCAGCCGCTTCATCGAGCCGTTGCGGCGCATCTCCGGCGCCACCGTGCTGCTCGTCCCCGCATTGTCCGACACGCTCGATGCCCATGCGCTCGGGGATCGGCTGGATGGACTGCTGCTGACGGGATCGCGCTCGAACGTCGCGGCGTCGCGCTACGGCGGGCAAACCTCCGGCCGGGACCGGCTCGACGTGGAGCGCGACGCGGTCGCGCTCGCGCTTGGTGCGCATATGATCGAGCGCGGCCGGCCGGTGTTCGGCATCTGCCGCGGCCTGCAGGAGCTGAACGTGCTGTTCGGCGGGACCCTCACGCACGACCTCCCGGCACATCATCGACGCGAGCCGGACCTGGCCTTCGAGGCGCTGTTCGATCACGAGCATGACGTGGCGCTGGCGGACGACGGCATCCTGGCCCGCGCGACCGGCGCCGCGCGGATCAGGGTCAATTCGGTGCACGAGCAGGGTATCGATCGGCTGGGCAGCGGCCTCGCGATCGAGGCGATCGCCACCGACGACGGACTTGTCGAGGCCTTTTCCGCATCTCCCTGCGGCGCACCCGTGCTCGCGGTGCAATGGCATCCCGAATGGAATGTCGATGCGAGCGAAGAGGGCCGCGCCTTCTTCCGGCTGATCGGTGATGCGGTGCACGGCCGGCCCGCACACCCGGTTCCGCGCGGCGCCGACCCTTGGGGCGCAGGCCCCGGTCTCGGTTCCTGACCAGGGACCCCGATCTATCTCGCCGCGGCGAGATAGTTCGGATTGCCGATCAGCACCAGCCGCCCCTGGCCGTCGCGAACGTCCACCCGGGCCCAATGGGCTTGCCCATCGCTGCGCCACGGCGCGATCGAAGCGGGATGATCCGCGTCGAACCCGGTGCGGAAGGCGGCATCGCCCTGGCCGTCGACCACCAGCTGCACGGTGCCGCTCGGCAGACCCCTGAGCTCGATGGCGAAGCGGACGGCTTCGCCGGCGTGCAGGCGCAGCGTCTGGCCCATGGCCGCACGCTGTTCCCCGACGGACGCCGAGAAATCGAGGAACCGATCCCGCGTGCCGTCCACGTCGATGAACACCCGGCCGGAGCGGATGCCCGCCAGGAAGCCGTGCACGGACAGCTCGGACATGTAGACGACCGTGGTCGGGCTGCCGACGGCGCCGGGCGCGCTCGCCGGGCGGTCGGCATCATGACTGTCGCTGCCGCCGATCCCGGTGACGTGCTGGCCCGCGTTCAGCAGCTTGGTCCAATAGCCGAAGCCCTGGAGCACGCTGTCGGCGGCGTGGGTCTCGCGCATCGTGCCGCCATTGACGACCTCGACCGAATCCACCGCCCCGTCGGGCAGTCCGTCGACGCGCCAGCCGCACCCCATGCACAATTCGCCCGAGGGCGCACCGGCATGGTTGATCGAGACGATCCCGCCTTCGCGATGGGCCGCGTCCATCCATTTGCGCGCCTGATCCCAGCTCGGCCCGGCCATGCGGAAATCGAGGAAATCGGTAGGGCCGAAGACGTTGCTGTGCCCCCAGAAGGTCGTGACCTCGCGCCCCGGCACCAGCAGCATCCGGTCGAACGCGCCCTGCAGTTCGCGCAGCGCGTTGTAATGAGCGGTGGTATTGTGATCGCTGAGCGCGATGAAATCGAGCCCGCGCGCAGCCGCCGTCTCGACGGTGCGGTAGACCGGGCACGGAATCCGCGCGCCCGACTGCGCCTTGCAGCTTCCGTCGCTGTCGCCGCTGTGCATGTGCAGGTCGCCGCGATACCAGCCGGGCCTGGCCGCGATCGGCGCATCGGCGAACTCGGTGACGGTCGGGCCGCGCTCGATGAAGATCTGCGCTTCATAGGGTGCTTTGGCGCCCTCGCGGATATTGGGCGCGCCGAGGATCAGGTTCCAGCGACCGGCGGGCAGGGGGCCGGGCAGATAGCCCGGCGTCGCATCCTCGGTGGCGAGCGTCATATGGTCGCGCGTGCCGCCGCTCCAGCCGCGGAATCGCTGCGGATCGCGCAGCCCCAGGTCGATGACCGAGCGCTGCTCCTTGCCCGCATAGCTGAAGCGGATGGTCACGCGCGTGACCCCCGCGGGCAGGTCGAAGGGGACCTCGGTATAATGTTCGAAGCTGGCGCGGGTCAGCTCGCCCTTGAGCACGCGCCAGGGCGTGCCCGCATCCGCCCCTTTCGATGGTGGCCCCGCCGGCCGGTCCTGCGCGAACGCAGGCACGGCCAGGACGAGGAGCGAGGCGAAAAGGGCGGATACGGGACGCTGCATCTGATCAGAACTTGTACATGAGGGCGGCGCGGAAATTCCGGCCGATCAGGGGGCGGGCGATGAAGGTGTTCGCGCCGGCATCGCCGTTCTGCAGCTCGCCCGCGCGCGGATTGCCCTCGGTCAGGCCCAGCGAGTTGTTGACGTTGTCGACATAGCCATAGAGCGACAGCTTATCCGAGACGTTGAAGCGGGCGCTCAAGTTGACCGTGGCATAGGCCGGCAGCCGCACCGAATTGGCGGTGTCGACATAGCGCTTGCCTTCATACTCCCACGATCCCTGCAGGCGGATGCGGCCGTCGAGCAGGTTCAGGCCCGGCACGAAGCGCAGGCTGACCGCCGGTATGCGGATCAGCTGGTTGCCGTCGAAGTCGAACGTCTTGTTGTTGGCGTCGACATAGGTGAGGCCCTTGTACTTCGCATCCTGGAGCGTCGCCGTGGCCGACACGTCGAACCAGCGGACCGGGTGCAGCGTGCCCTCCAGCTCGACGCCGAAGGTCTGGGTGTCGGCATAGCGCGTCTCGCTGACCGCCGGGCCGTTCAGGTCGAAGCGATAGTTGGTGAAGCTGACATTGTTGTACTTGGTCCAGAAGCCGGTCGCGTAGAGATCGACCAGCGGGCTGGCATATTTCAGGCCGGCTTCGCCCAGGTCCATCGTCTGGATGATCGGCGTCGCCGTCGGGCTGGTGACGAAATTGCCCAGGCTCGGCAGGCGGTTGGCCGACGTGTAGCGCGCGAACAGGCCGGCGTGCTTGCCGAACTGATAGTCGACGCCGAGCGTCCAGGTGGTGTGGCTGAAATTCTGGTCGTAATTGGCGTAGACGCCGCTGCCGGTGAGGATCGACGAGGTCGCCGGCGTGCCCAGGTTGACCGTCTTCTTCAGCGCCACCGTGCCGCGCGCGCGCATCGTTTCCCAGCGGACGCCGCCGTCGATGCGCAGGTTCGGGGTGACCTGCCATTCATCGGCCAGATAGAGCGCGTTGGTCGTCTGCTCGCCATGCGCATCTTCCCACTCATAGCCGTACTTGTAGATGCCATGGTCGGTGAAGGTCTTCACGACATTGCCCGCGGCATCGATCGCGACCAGGTCGAGCAGCCGGGCATTGTCCTGCACGTCGAGTAGCGCGGTTGACGAATAGCGGCTGAAATCCTCGGAGATGTTCGCAAAATAATAGCCGAAGGTGATGTCGTGGGTCATCGAGCCCATGTCGAAGCGGTGCGATACCCGCGTGTCGCTCATGAATTCCTTCACCGGCAGCGTCAGCCCGCGCAAGCCGCCGACGATGACCAGGCCGTTGCCGTTCTGGTTGGCGGTATCGAAGATCTGGCTCGGCGAGGTCGCGTAGCGGAATTGCAGCGCGGTGGCGCCGGGCGCCTGGCTCAGGAGACCCGCCTGCTGGGTAAGCAGGCTCGATGCGCTCTGCAGCGTGTTGGGATAGACGCCGTTCCGCTGCGTCACCGTGTCGTTGTAGCGCGTGGTGTTGGTCACCTTCCAGTCGTCCATCGGCTCGAACTCGAACTTGCCGGTGATCTGGGTGCGCTTCACCTGGGTGCCGACGCTGTTGTCGAAATCATAGGTGCTGCCGTCGCCCATGATCATCTTGACGCGCTCGGTCTCGGGACCGGCGACCGTGCCGTAATTGCCGTCGAAGCCCGGCACCGCGCGGATCTTGCCGTCCGGATAGGTGCGCATCGGAATGCCGGTGTAGAAGCCGACGATATCGTCCATCCGCTTCACGTCGAGACTGAACTTGGCCCGCTCCCACTCGCGCGAGACGGTGGCGCGGATCTGGCCGCCATGGTTGGCGGTGAAGCCGGGATCGCGCACGCCGCCCTCGGAGCGATAGAAGCCGCCCAGTGCGATCTTCCAGTCGCCGACCGGCGCGCCGACCCAGAAGTCGGTGCGATACATGCTGTCGGCGCCCAGCGTCGCCTTGACGATGCCCTCGGCATGATCGCCCACCTGGCGCGGGATGAAGTTGACCGCGCCCGCCGGCGCGTTCGAGTAGAAGAGCGATGCCGGGCCGCCGCGGACCACTTCGATCCGGTCGATCGTCTCGTCCAGGCGGAACACCTGGTCGCCGTTCAGATAGCCGAGCGCGGGATCGTGCTGGACGGGGATGCCGTCCTCGAGCAGCTGGATCGAGCCGAAGCCGTCGACCGGCACGCCGCGCGCGCGGACGTTGCCGCTGGCCTCGCCGCCCGATGCCTCGACCCAGAAGCCGGGAACCGACTTCAGCGCCTCGGTGACGCTGGTCGGTGCCTGAAGACGCAGCGCCTCCTCGGTGATCTGGGTGACCGAATAGCTCATCTCCGCCTTGGTCCGCTCGCCGGTGCCGGCGCGACCGGTGACGATGATGTCGTCGCCTTGCGCCGCGTTCGTATCGGCACCGGTTTCCGCCCGCTGGCCCTGGGATTGCCCGTCCTGCGCCCAGGCAGGCGCCGCCCCGGCGCACAGGAGGGCGAGCAGCGACGACGTCATCAGCAACGGCTTCATGATATTCCCCTTTGGTTCGTTCACGCAGGTCTTTTCCGGCCCGCGAGGTTCGCGTCCGGTCGTTCCGGCGCGCGGCTGCGCGTCGGTGGATGGCTTTCGATTGTGCTTCGCCGCGCAGACGATGGAGGCGGCGGTTTCCGCTATCGCCGGCCAAAATATTTTTGCGGTGCAGCGAAACGGACCAAGCGCCCCGGCTTCCGCGCGTCGCTGTCAACCATCTGTCACATGCACGCCCTAGGCGAAGCCGCGTCCGACATTTCCGGTGGAGCGGCGAAGACATGGCATGGCTGCGCGACATCGACGTCTGGTTCGCCGATCACGTCTTCGCTTATCATCAGCAGACCCGGCGCTACGCGATCAGCCTGGTCCGCCAGCAGGACGAGGCCGAGGAGCTGGTGCAGGAGGCCTATGCGCGGCTGTTCGCGCTTGAAGACTGGGCCGGGATCGCCAACCCCCACGCCTTCACCCTGCGGATCGTCCGTAACCTGGCGATCGAGCGCTTCCGCCGTGCGGAGGTGGTGCGGCTGGACCAGAGCGCGATCCTCCATACGCTGGAGATCGCCGACCAGGATCCGACCCCCGATGTGGTGGCGATGGACCGGTCCGAGTTGCGCCAGGTCGTTAAGGCGATGGACGAAATGCCGCCGCGGATGCGCGAGGCGATGGTCCTTCGACGAATTGAGGGCTTGCCGCCGGCCCAAGTAGCGGAAAGAATGAACATCTCCGTCTCCACGGTGGAGACACATCTGGTCAAAGCCCTTCGCCTGTTGATGCAAAGGCTGAACCGACAGGAAGCACGGGCGAAGACGGAGCGGGCATGGGAGACGAAGGAAAGGCTGGAGCGGAGCTGAGCGATCAAGCAATCGAATGGCTGGTGGCGCTCGACTGCGGCACCGCCGACGAGCAGGCGTTCAACGCCTGGCGCGATGCGGATCCCCGGCACGCTGCAGCCTTTGCCCAGGCCGCCGCGACGTGGCGGCGCACTGCCGACCCGCGCCTTTCCGTCCTGCTCGACCAGCCGGGCCAAGCCGGCTCGCCAGAACCCGAGATCGAGCCGGCCATGCCGGGGACGGTGTCGCGTCGCGCGGTGGCGGCGGGCGCGGTGGCGGTGCTCGGCGTCGGTGGAGCTGGCGCCTTCATGGCCTGGCCGCGCCGGGCATTTGCCGCGACTGGTATTGGCCAGCGCCGGACCGTGCGCCTGCCCGACGGCAGTCAGGCGATGCTCAATACCGATACGAGCGTGTCCTGGCGCTTCGAGAACGGGCGCGAATTCTGGATCGAGCGCGGCGAGGCGGCGCTGCTGGTCCGCGAGGCCGAGGCGCCGTTCCGCGTCTACAGCGATCCGATCGACGCGCGCCTCAGCGGGGGCAAGTTCAACATCCGGCTCGCGCCGGACGGCGGCCGCCTGCTGGTCCTGGCCGGCAGGGCCGCGGCCGCCTATCGCGGCACCCTTGCCGAGACGATCCGTGCCGGCAGCGCGCTGACGGTCAGCGACGGCGCCGCGGGGATCGCCGCATTGTCGCCCGATGCGATCGCGACAGCCACTGCCTGGGAGCATGGTAAGATTCGGTTCAACGGCATGGCGCTGGATCGCGCGGTCGCCGAATTCAACCGCTATCTCTCCGACAAGATCGTGCTGCAGCAGGGCGACCTCGCTGCCACGCGGCTGGGCGGGGAGTTCCAGATCGACAATCCCGACGGCTTCCTGCTGGCGCTCCGGGACGGTTTCGACATCGATCATCGCCGCCAGGGCAACCAGATCCAGCTTTTCCGCCGGCACGGTTGAGCGCGCGTCGCGCGCGATGAATGCGACGGCGATGTGACACGAAGCTGTCGCGTGCGGACGCCACTGACGAATCATGCGTCTGAGTCGCGGCCTTTTCCCCATCATCGGCACATCCAATGCGCGACCTTCGCGAGCCGTTCGCGTGGCGGGAGGCCTGCTGTGCGGCGCGGCGACGATCATGGCCGTGCCGGCTCAGGCCGGGCAGAGCGGGCAGGCGGTCCAGTTCGACATCCCTGCCCAGGGGCTGGCGGCGGCGCTCGATCTTTTCGCGCGCCAGGCGGGCGTGCAGATTCTCTATCCCTACAAGGTCGCGGCGCCCCGCCGCAGCGTTGCGCTGCGCGGGCGGATGCCGGTTCGCGCGGCGCTGGACCGCTTGTTGAGGAGCAGCGGCCTCGAGATCGCGCGCCTTGCCGACCGCGTCGTGATCCTGCGTGCGGTGCCCGGGGCCGCGCCACCGGCCAGGACCGTCAGGCGGATCGCGCCGCAACAGACTCCCGCATTGCCGTCGATCGTCCCACCGCCGCCGCCCGTCGAGATCGTGGTGACCGGGCGCGCCGCCGACGCGCCGCTCGGCGAGACCGAGCTGAGCTATGCGGTCACCCGCATCGACGCTGCCGCGCTGGCGCGCAAGGGACCGGTGTCGACCGCCGACCTGTTCACCCAGATCCCCGGCTTCTGGGTCGAATCGACCGGCGGCGAGGCGAGCAACAATGTCCGTTCCCGCGGCATTCCGACCGACGGCTATTCCTCCGTGGCGCTGCTCGAGGACGGACTGCCGGTCCAGTATGACGGCGGTCTCGGCTATCTCAACACCGACCAGGTGTATCGCGCCGATTCCACCGTCGATCGGGTGGAGGCCGTGCGCGGCGGGCCTTCCGCGATCTTCATGCCGAACGCGCCCGGGGGCAGTGTCAACTTCCTGACCCGCACCGGGCTGCGCGATCCCGGCATCACGCTTTCCACCACGCTCGGCAGCTTCGGATACCAGCGGCTGGACGGTTTCGCGGGCGCGCGCATCGCGCCGAACTTGGGCGTCTCGCTGGGCGGTTTCTACCGCCGCGACGATGGCCTGCGCGATCCCGGCTATCCGGCCGACCGGGGCGGCCAGCTCCGCGCCGGGATCGAGTATGACGACGGCCGGGCCCGCCTGTCGTTCAACGTCAAGCGGCTCGACGATCGCGTCATCCTCTACCTTCCCGTCCCGCTCCAGTTCGATGCCCGGGGCGACGTCCACGGCATTCCGGGCTTCGATCCGCTGTTCGACACGCTGGCGGGACCGGACGAGGTCCACGTTCCGTTCAAGACGGCGGCGGGCCCGCGCGATTTCGACCTGTCGCAGGGTACGCACAGCCGCGTCACCTTCTACACGATGATCGGACGGCTCGCGCTGGACGATCGGAGCGCGCTGGAGGTCAAGGCGCGGCTGCGCACCGGCAGCACCCTGCGCAACGGGCTGTTCCCGATCGGGCGGCCGATGTCGGGCGATGCCTATCTCGACGGCGTTGAGCAGCAAATGACCACGGCCTTTCCCGGCACGACCGCGCAGATCCGCTACGCGGACACCGGCGCGCCGTTCCTGCCGACGAGCAACGGCAATGGCCTGGTCGTCGGCGCGAACCTGCTGTCGGTCTGGATGCCGATGCGGGAATTCATCGCCGATACGCGGCTGACGCACGCTTTCGATGCGCTGGGCCATCACGATCTCGCGCTTGGCCTGACCTATGACGATACGCGGCTCAGCTTCGATCGCACGATGGGCACCGTGCTGCTCGACGTGCGCGGCCAGGCCCGGCGGCTCGATGTCGTGGCCCTCGATGCGGTCGGGCGACAGGTCGGTGCGCTGACCGACAACGGTTTCGTGCGTTACGGCTCGCTGTTCGACGGCGTCGACCTGCGGTCCTCGAACGTGGCGCTGTATCTGGCGGACGAATGGAAGCTGGCGTCGCAGTGGCGCATCGATCTGGGCGGGCGATGGGAGCGTATCCGGATCGGTGGCGGCATGGAGGATTCGACGCCGCTCGACCTGGGCGATCCGGCGACGCTCGCCGACGATGCCGTGCTGACCGGCAACGGCGTGATCGAGCCGATCCGCCGCCGTTTCTCCGGGCTGAGCTGGACCGTTGGCGCCAATTTCAATCCGCGACCAAGCACAGGCCTATTCCTTCGACTCACACGCATCGCCCGGCTGCCGAGCGCGACCGAGTTCAACAGCCAGCCGAACCGCACCGACGAAGCCATCGTCCCGATCACGATGGCGGAGGCCGGCGTGATCCTGCGGCATCGCCGCTGGAACCTCTCCGCCGTCGCCTTCAAGACCCATTTCGCGCGGCTGCCCTTCACGGATCACCGCTTCGATCCCGAATCGAGCACCTATGTCGATCGGACGTCGATCGCCGACACATCGACCATCGGCCTGGAGCTGGCCGGCCATGCCGAGCTGGCGGGGCCGCTGCAGCTCGACGTGCAGGCGACGCTCCAGGACCCGCGCTACCGCAATTTCAGCTATGTCGATCTCGTCGGCGGCGCGCCGGTCACCTACGACGTCACCGGCAACCAGCTGATCCGCGTGCCCCGGCTTGCAGTCCGCGCCACGCCGAGCCTGAACCTGCTCGCCGGCAGGCTGCGCATCGGCGCGGAATTCGTGCAGTATTCGGATCGGTACGCGGACATCGCCAACACCCAGCGCCTGCCGCCCTTCTCGCTGATCAACCTGGATCTGAACGCCAAGCTCACCGATCGCGTGACCTTTGGGCTCCGCGCCGCCAACGTCACCAACGCACTCGGCCTGACTGAAGGCAATCCGCGGGCGGGATCGTTCGACGTCGGCGGTATCGGCTCCAGCTATTTCCTCGCCCGGCCGGAATTCGGGCGGACCGTCCGGGCGACGCTCAGTCTTGCCTATTGAAGGCCGGACAAACTCCGCTTGGATCGACGATAGATTTTCCGCCGCGAATTTCCTACTCCGAGATAGAGTATCGCCCATCGCGATTCGCCCCGAAGGAGCCTTGGATGCATTTGCTTCGTTATGTTGCCGTTGCGGCGCTTCCCTTTGCATTGGTCGCAGCGGCTCCGGATGTCGCACCGCATCTCCCGATTGCTTCGTTCGAGCAACTGCCCAAGCCGCTTCCGCTGCCTTATGACGAGCATGCCAATGCGGACGCTGCCGTCGCCGCGGCGAAGCTCCGCGCGAGGCGCGCCGGCAAGCTGCTGCTGGTCGACCTGGGGGGCAATTGGTGCCTCGATTGCCGGCTGCTCGCCGGGACGATGGACCTGCCTGCCCTGAAGCCCTGGCTCGCGCGGCGCTACGAGATCGTCACGGTTGATATCGGCCGCTTCGACAAGAACCTCCAGATCCCGGCGCATTACGGCACGCGCGAGCGGCTCGCCGGCGTGCCTGCGCTGCTCATCGTCGATCCCCGGACCGACAAGCTGCTCAACGCCGGCAGCATCGCCGCCCTGGCCGACGCGCGCACCCTCAGCCCGCAGGGGCTTGCCGACTGGCTGGCCAAATGGGCGCGCGCGCCGAAATAGTGCGATCTGCGCGCTAGGGCGCGGCAGTGCTCGATCGCATGACCAGGGTGTAGGGAAGCTCGAATTCCTGCGTCGCCGCGCCATGTCCGTTGCCCTGCACGCGTGCCAGCAGGTCGACGGCGGTGGCCGCCATCTCGACATTGGGTTGCCGGATCGTGCTGAGTTGGGGCCATGCCATGCGCGCGATCGGCGCATCGTCGAATCCTGCCACGGAAAGCCGTTCCGGAACGGCGATGCCGTGGCGCATCGCTACGACCAGGACCGCGAGCGCCATCTCGTCGTTCGCCGCGAAGATTGCTGTCGGATAGGTACGCTGACCCAGAAGTCGTTCTGCTGCATCCAGGCCAGAGCGGAACGAGAAATCCCCATGCAGCGCGCGCGTCTCCGGCACCGATAGGCCAGCTTCGCGCATGGCGGCGCAGAACCCTTCATAGCGGTGCGCGGCGGCGTGGTGGGTCGGGTTCCCCTGGATGAAGGCGATGTCGCGATGGCCGAGCGCGATCAGCTGCGCGGTCATCTCGCGCGCCGCGCCGAAATCATCCATCCGGATCTGCGGCGTCCGACCCGGGAAGTCGCCGGGGGCGATGCGGACGACGGGCACCTGGTGCTTTTCGAGAAGATCGAGCAGCTCGGGCCAGTCGCAGACCGGGGGGGTCAGGATTGCGCCGCCCAGCCGCACGATCCGCAAGGTCGCGTCGCACTGCTCGAGCCAGTCGGCGCGGTCGTGCTCGACCTGCTCGACGACCAGATGGTAGCTGTGCTTGCGGCATCGCGAGAGTGCACCGCGCTGGACGTCTGCCGCATAGCCCGATGCCGGATCGTCGAAATACAGGCCGATCAGGAAGGAGCGCGAGCTGGAAAGTCCGCGCGCGAAGGCATTCGGGCGATAGCCGAGCTCATCGACGACCTTCTGTACCGCCTCGCGCAATTCCGCCCGCACATAGGATTCGCCATTGATGACACGCGAGACCGTCTTCGGGGAAACCCCCGCGCGTGCCGCGACGTCCTTGATGGTGATGATCGTCATATTTGCGACATCAATCTTACGAGGCAGTTAGCGTTACCACCAGCGCGAATGCCGCGATCGCCAGATAGCATAAGGCGGGGAGGCCGAGCGCGCCCGCCAGGCCCATTTGGTCGGCGAGCGCACCGGTTAGCACGGGCACCACGGCACCGCCCACCACCGCCATGCACAATATCATCGAAGCATAAGGCGCAAGCGATCGGTCCGAAGGGATCGAAAGCGAGAAGAGCGTGGGATACATGATCGCGTTGCAGAGGCCGACCGCGATCAATGCGGTTGCGCCGGCGCCGCCGCTGGCTCCCATCGCGACTGCAATCAGCGCCGTTGCGGTCAGCGCGACGGCGAGGAGCAGCCGGGCCGGCCGCCAGCGTCCCAGCGCCCACGCACCGGCGAAGCGGCCGATCATCGCGCCACCCCAATAAAGGCTCACGAAACGCCCCGCATCCACCGGCGCGAGGCTCAGGATCGCCGGCCGGGCCAGATAGTTGGGCAGCATCGTGCCGATCGTCACTTCCGCTCCGACATAGGCGAACATCGCCGCCGCGCCGAACATCAGCCGGCGTTCGCCCAGCACCCGCCACAGTTGCGCCAGCGGCAGTCGAAGCGGCGCCGCGAAGGCGGCAAGCAATGCGCGAGCGCGCCAGAAGCACAATGCGAGGATCAGCAAGACGGCCGCGCAACCGACAAAAGGCAAAGCCAGGACCACCCAGCCGGCGGCACCGGCACGCGCATCCTCCGCCTCGAGCAGGAAACCCGCGCCGAGCAGCGGCGCGAGCACTGTGCCGATCGAATTGAAGCCCTGGAGCAGCGTGAGTCGCGACACCGCACGGTCCGATCGCTCGACCACGGGCACGATCACGTTGCCGGCGATCTGGAGAAAGGTGATTCCGGCCGAAAGCGCCAGCAGCGCCAGCAGTACGACCCAATAGCTTGCCAGCCCGGCGGCGCCGGCCAGGCCCAGGCAGCCGCTCGCCATGACCAGCAGGCCGAGCGCGATCGCTCGCATATAGCCGAGCCGTACCAGCAGGGCGGTGATCGGCAGTGCGAACAGCAGATAGCTGGAATGGAAGGCCAGTTGGACGAGCGCGGCACGCGTATAGCCGAGCCTGTCGATAAGCGTCAGCCGCGGCCCCAACAGGCTGACAAGCGAAGTGACGAAGCCGCCCATGAAATAGATGCCGATCGAAAGTCGAAACAGGCGATGGGCGCTGGAATCGGCATCGGAGGTCTGTGGGGAGCCTTGCACCCACGGACATTATCCTCGGCACCCGGCAATGCAAATTCGCCGCGCAACCCCGTCAGTGAAATTACGGCCAAGGTTGACATCGATGTCAGATCGCGTCAGACAGCGATGTCAGATCCCGGAATCGGGACAACAAGCTCTCGCAACAGGGAGCAGGGGAGGGGGAACATGCAAAACGACAGCATCGTGGCGACCTGCGCGGTTCGCACCTCCTTCGCGCCCGGTCCTCGTGGCACCGGCCACCTCTCGCATTCTATCGGATACTTCCCCTCCGACCGCCCGAAAGCGTCGGATTCTCGCGGCCGTCGCTCGATCCTAGGGCGCCGGCCGCGCTTCTTCGTGACCCGCGCGCGGATCTCCGATGCCGCTGCCGTCGCAACAGCCTTCCGATGGGATCCTACCGGTAAATGATCGTCAAACGCGCCCCTATCGCCATCGCTTTGCTGCTGTCCGCGGCGCCTGTCGCTCTGGTTGCGCAGCAAGCTCCGCAGTCGACCGAAACGCGGGTGTGGCTCGACAAGAAGCTTTCCCCGGAGAAGCGCGCCGACGCGCTGGTGAAGGCGATGACGCACGAGGAAAAGCTGCGCTACGTGCACGGACTGTTCCCGCCGCGCATCGATCCGGCGCCGAGCGACATGATCCCCTCGGCCGGCTATGTGCCCGGCGTGCCGCGTCTCGGCATTCCCACGCTGCGCGAAAGCGATGCCAGCCTGGGCGTCGCGAACCAGATCGAGCAGCGCAAGGGCGACACGGCGACGGCGCTGCCATCCGCGCTTGCCACCGCGGCGACGTTCGATCCCGAAATGGCCCGGCTCGGCGGCGTGATGATCGGCGCCGAGGCGCGCGCGAAAACCTTCAACGTGCTCCTCGCCGGCGGCATGAACCTCACGCGCGACGCGTGGAACGGGCGCAATTTCGAGTATCTCGGCGAGGATCCGTTGCTGGCCGGCGCGATGGCCGGCGCGGCGGTACAGGGCGTCCAGTCGAACAACATCGTCTCGACCGTCAAGCATTTCATCCTCAACAGCCAGGAAACGGGCCGTTCGGTCCTCAATGCCCGGATCGACGAAGCAGCGCTGCGCGAGAGCGACCTGCTCGCCTTCGAGATCGCCATCGCGGCGGGGCGTCCGGGCTCGGTGATGTGCGCCTACAACCGCATCAACAGCGATTATGCGTGCGAGAGCCATCGCATGCTGACCGACGTGCTGCGCGGCGACTGGGGCTATACCGGCTGGGTGATGAGCGACTGGGGTGCGGTGCATTCGACCGAAAAGGCGGCGAATGCGGGCCTCGATCAGCAATCGGGTCAAGAACTCGATAAGCTGATCTATTTCGGCGCGCCGCTGCAGGCGGCCGTTGCCGAAGGCCGCGTGTCGGAGGCGCGGCTCGACGAGATGGTGCATCGCATCCTTGTCGGCGTGATCGCGAGCGGGCTCTACGATCATCCGACGCCGGCGGCCGCGCAGCCGATCGACTATAAGGCGCACGCTGACGTCGCGCAGCGCGTCGCCGAGGCGGGCATCGTCCTGCTGCGCAACGAGGGGCAGGTGCTGCCCCTCGCCAGGCAGGCCAAGCGCATCGTGCTGATCGGCGGCCATGCCGATGTCGGCGTACTTTCGGGCGGCGGATCGAGCCAGGTGCGCTCCGTCGGCGGCGTTCCGGTCGAAATTCCGCTGACCAGCGGCGCGGCCGCATCGTTCGCACGCATCACCTGGCACAGTTCGTCGCCGCTTCGCGCGATCCGTGCGCTCGCGCCTCAGGCGGAGGTGACCTATGTCGATGGGAGGGATCCGGCCGCGGCGGCGGCTGCCGCGCGGAATGCCGATATCGCGATTGTCTTCGCCACGCAGTGGACGACCGAAGCCCAGGATCCGCCTTCGCTCGCGCTACCGGATAACCAGGATGCGCTGATCGCATCGGTGGCGAAGGCCAATCCGAAGACCGTTGTCGTGCTGGAGACTGGTGGGCCGGTGCTGATGCCGTGGCTCGGCCAGGTGCCTGCGGTCGTTCAGGCTTGGTACCCGGGCCAGCGCGGCGGAGAGGCGCTCGCCGCGATCCTGTTCGGCGACGTCAATCCTTCCGGCAGGCTGCCGATCAGCTTCCCGCGCGCGGCTAAGCAGCTGCCCCGCCCCGCACCAGTGGTGCCGGCCGGCGGGACGCCCGATTCTGCGAGCAATGCCGGCGCCGGTGACGGCAGCGAGCTCCCCACCTGGGATGTCGACTATGGCGAAGGCGCCAATGTCGGCTATCGCTGGTATGCCGCCAAGAACGACAAGCCCCTGTTTCCGTTCGGCTATGGCCTCAGCTATTCCACGTTCAGCTTTTCCGGCGCGAAATTCGCGGGCGGTGCCGCACCCAGCGTGACCTTCACCGTGCGCAACGACGGAAAGCGCGCCGGCGCCGTGGTTCCCCAGCTCTATGTCACCGCATCTGACGGCTCGCCGTTGCGGCTGGCCGCTTGGAAGCGCCAAGCGCTCGCGCCCGGCCAATCCGCGCAAGTCACACTCACCGCCGATCGCTACGCCCTGGCCCGCTGGCAAAAAAGTGGGTGGTCGATTGTTGGTAGCAAGTACGTCCTGTCACTTGCGCAGGATGCGGAACATGTATCGGCATCTGCGGTGGTCGATGTTCCAGCTGGTTCGATCAAAATACGAGATCAATAGAAGGAGGGCTTTTCATTTATATTTGACAACGTTGTCGTTTTACTTAGTGAAACTTTTGGGTTCACCAAGAATCGAAGCTGGCCATTAGTGCTGGCAAGGGAGGGATGTATGACCAACTTTACGCAACTTACGTTCAAACGAACCGTTTCAATGGCAGCACTCGCTGCCGCGCTCGCGATGCCCGGCATCGCCGCCGCTCAGACCGCTGATCCGCAGGCCACAGACACGCAGACCGCGCCTGAAGACCAGAGTGCCGAGATCGTCGTTACCGGCGTCCGCGCGTCGCTGGAGCGCTCGATCGCGATCAAGCGGGATTCGAACGGTATCGTCGATGCGATCTCGGCCGAGGATATCGGCAAGTTCGCCAACACCAACCTCGCGGAATCGCTTCAGCGCATCACCGGCGTGTCGATCGATCGCGTCAACGGCGAAGGCTCGACCGTCACGGTCCGCGGCTTCGGCGCGCAGTACAACCTCGTCACCCTCAACGGCCGCCAGCTCGCGACCTCGAACATCATCGCGGTGGGCGGCGACCAGAATGGCGACGGCGCGGGTGGTTTCGGCCGTTCGTTCGACTTCTCGAACCTCGCCTCGGAAGGCGTGAAGACGCTCGAGGTTTACAAGACCGGCCGTGCGGCGATCCCGTCGGGCGGCATCGGCGCGACGATCAACATCGCGGGCGTACGCCCACTCGATCAGAAAGAGGGCTTCACCGGCTCGCTCGGTGCCAAGGCGAGCTACGACACCAGCGCCGACGACTGCATCGACTGCGGCAGTCATGTGACCCCCGAATTCTCGGGCATCGCGAGCTGGACCAACCAGGATCAGACCTTCGGTGTCACGCTGTTCGGCAGCTATCAGAAGCGCAACTTCAGCTTCCCGAGCCAGGCGAACAATTACTGGAACATGCCGACGCTGACGGACTTCCTCGATCCGTCGAAGGGTTTCGTGCGGTCGACCACCAAGATCAACAACAAGCCGACCGACGCCAATGTGCTGGTCGCGGTTCCCGATGATTACCGCCACCATTTCTCCGAAGCGAGCCGCGAGCGGCTGAACGGCCAGGCGGTCGTCGAGTTCAAGCCGAGCGATTCGCTGACCATGACGGTGGATGGCCTCTATGCGCAGCTGCGTGAGTCCGAGCGCCGTTCGAGCCAGTCGAACTGGTTCAGCCGTCCGTTCGACGAAGTGACCTTCGACGATGCCAGCAACGGCATCGCGACGACCAAATATCTCCACGAGACGCTTACCGGCGTGAAGGACGAGGGCTTCGAGAATGCCTATCGCGCGCAGAAGAACAAGCTCTGGGATATCGGCGCCAATGTGAAGTGGGATGTCGCGAGCAACTTCTCGATCACCGCGGACGGCCATATCGGCAAGGCGGAGAGCCTGCCCGACAATCCCAACGGCCAGACCTCGACCACGGTGGCCTTCAACGGCAATATCGTCAGCTCGCACGGGCTGACCTGGGACAATGATGGCTTCCCGACCCAGACGCTGACGATCAACGATTGCTATCAGCAGGTGTCGCCGACGGGCACGCCGTTCAAGAACGGCAATTGCAACGGCGTGTTCGACGCGGGCGATCTCTCGGCGGCCGTCCAGCGCCAGTTCGCCTCGACGCAGACCCAGGACATCAAGGAAGCGCGTCTCGATGCCGGTTGGGATCTCGGCGGCGGCAGCCGCTTCGATTTCGGCGGCGATTACCGCACCACCGACACGCGCCAGACGCAGTACAACACGCGCCAGGTGCTGGGTGACTGGAACAATGCGCTGCCGCCCGACGTCGCCGCTTTCGCACCGGGCCTGGTCCAGCAATATTGCCTGGTCTGCCAGTTCCATCACAACAACGCGACCGCCGATACCGCGGGTCTCGTCGCATGGCGTGCCCAGGACGCGACGGCGCTCTACAACGCGCTGTACAACCATTACATCGGCATCACCAACGACGGCATCAACCACCAGAACAACATTGACGCCAACAACGACAATCGCGTCAAGGAAGACATCTGGGCAGCCTATGGCCAGCTGACCTGGAAGGGCGAACTCGCGGGTCGCAAGGCGAGCCTGGTGGCCGGTGTGCGGTTCGAAAGCACCAAGGTGAAGGCGGTCTCGCTGCAGACGGTGCCGATCGCGGTGGTGTGGCAGGCCGACAACGACTTCACCGTCCTCAACTCGACGGATCGCCAGGCGGTGACGGGCAAGGGCAGCTATAACAACCTGCTGCCGTCGTTCGACTTCCAGATCGAACCGCTCGACAATGTGATCGCCCGCGTTTCGTACAGCAAGACGATCTCGCGCGCGCCGTACGGCAATCTGTTCGCATCGACGAGCGCCGGCGCGCTCAACAACCCGACCTCGTTGGGCGGCACGGCAAGCGGCTTCCAGAACGATACCAACCTCAAGCCGCTGGATTCGGATAACTTCGACGTTTCGTTCGAATGGTATCCGCACAAGGACGTCTATCTGTCGGTCGGTTTCTTCGACAAGCGGGTGCACAACTTCATCGGCAACACGGTCGTCCAGCGCAATCTGTTCGGCCTGCGCGACCCGACTTCGGGCCCGAACGCCACCGCTGCGCGCAACATCGTTACCGGGCTCGGCGGCGACATCACCAACGTCAACCTGTTCACCAGCGCCGCCGTACTCCAGAAGTACAACGGCAACGTTGCCCAGGCGACGACCGAGCTGACCGCGAACTATTCGGGCGCCACGCGGACGTTCGACTCGACCTATATCAGCAACATCCTCGCCACGCTCGACGTCTCGCCGACCGCCGGCGATCCCTTGCTGAACTTCGCGGTCAATACGCCGATCAACAACAAGGACGCCGAGATCTACGGCGTCGAAATCGCCGGCCAGTACTTCCTGGGCAATACCGGTCTCGGTATCGCGGCGAGCTACACGCTGGTGCGCGGCAATATCAGCTTCGACATCACCGCGGATCCGAACGCCAACCAGTTCGCGCTGGTCGGCCTCAGCGACACGGCGAACGCCACGCTGATCTACGAGAAGCACGGGATCTCGGCGCGTCTCGCCTATAACTGGCGCGGCAAGTTCCTGAGCGACGTCAACCGCGGCGCCGCGCATAATCCGGTGTTCAACGATCCGTACGGCCAGCTCGACCTTAGCCTGTCCTACGACCTGACGCGGAACATCTCGCTCACCTTCGAAGGTATCAATCTGCTCGAAGAAGGCGTGCGCAGCTACAGCCGTGACTATATCGACACCTGGTACGAAGCGGAAGGTTCCGCCCGTTACCTGGCCGGCGCGCGCTTCCGCTTCTAAGGAGCCGCGACTATCATGACGGAAAGGCCGCTCCCCGGGGCGGCCTTTCTTGTCTATGCAAGGGGCCATGATGAGCCAGCCTGTACTTCTCAACAATGTCGATCATGCCGATCTGCGCGTGATGCTCGAGCGGCGCGCGGCGTTCGGCGATGCCGTCAACCAGGCGGTGGTCTTCCCGACCGAATTCGAGGCGCTTCAGCGCGAATATGCGATCCTGTTCCGCCGCGACGCCGCGGGGGCCTGGCGCTCGATCGCGCTGCTCGGGCTCGACGCCGAGGAGAATCTGTTCCTCGAAGACGAGCGCTGGGACGCCAATTATATTCCGGCGCTGATGCAGCGCGGTCCCTTCTCGATCGGCCTGCCGCGCCCCGGCGAGCCGGGCGAGCCGATGATCCATATCGATCTGGAGCATCCCCGCATCAGCCGCAGCGAAGGCGCGCCGCTGTTCCGTGATCATGGCGGCAACGCGCCCTATCTCGATCAGGTCGCCGGCATCCTGCAGGCGATCTTCGTCGGCGATCAGGTGAGTCCGGCGATGTTCGCGGCGTTCGAAGCGGCCAACCTGCTTGAACCCATCACGCTCGACATCGAGCTTGCGCTGGGCACCCGCTACAAGATCCCGGATTGCTTCACCGTCGATGCCCAGCGCCTCGCGCAGCTCGACGGACCCGCGCTCGCCGCGCTCCACCGCGACGATTTCCTGCGCTGCGCGATCTGGCAGAGCGCGTCGCTGGAGAACATCCGCAATTTGGTCGCGCGCAAGGAACGGCGGCAGAGCTGAAGCGCGTCCAACATCCCATCCAAGCATGAACGGGGCAGACCGATGACTGAAGCGCCACATAGCCGGGTCGTGATCGCAGGTGGAGGGACCGCGGGCTGGGTCGCCGCCGCGGCGCTGATCCGCCATTTCGGGCCACTGCTCGACGTGACTCTGGTCGAATCGGACGCGATCGGCACGATCGGGGTGGGGGAGTCGACGATCCCCACTGCGCGCAGCTTCCACGCGCTGC
Organism: Sphingomonas sp.; assembly: GCA_040508955.1. Taxonomy (GTDB): domain Bacteria; phylum Pseudomonadota; class Alphaproteobacteria; order Sphingomonadales; family Sphingomonadaceae; genus Sphingomonas. The sequence goes on from JBEVLV010000197.1 coordinate 22,428, forward strand.
TCGGCATCAACGAGCATGTCTTCATGCGGGAGACGAATGCCACCTTCAAACTAGGTATTTCGTTCGAGGACTGGAATCGCGAGGGGGACCGCTATTTCCACCCCTTCGGCACGATCGGGCGCTCGCTTCCGCTCGCCGAATTTCAGCATTTCTGGCTGGAGGCGCGCAGCCGGGGCTTCGGTGGCGCCTATACCGATTATTCGCTCGAGACCCAGGCGGCGGCGGCCAGCAAGTTCGCGACCGGCGATCCGGCGCCGCTGGCCTATGCCTATCATCTCGATGCGACTGCCTATGCGAAGTTCCTGCGCTCGCTGGCCGAGCCGGCGGGCGTGCGCCGCGTCGAAGGCAAGATCACGCGGGTCGAGCGTGATGGCGAAAGCGGCGACATCGCCGCTTTGGTGCTCGAATCGGGCAGGCGCGTCGAGGGCGATCTCTTCATCGATTGCACCGGCTTTCGCGCTTTGCTCATCGAACAGACGCTGGAGACCGGCTTCGACGATTGGGGCGAATGGCTACCCACTGACAGCGCCTTCGCGGTGCAGTCGGAACTGGTCGGCGAGCCCGTGCCCTATACCCGCGCGATCGCGCATGACGCGGGCTGGCGCTGGCGCATCCCGCTCCAGCACCGGATGGGCAACGGCCTGGTCTTTTCCAGCGCGCATCTTTCGGACGACGAGGCGCGCGATCGGCTGCTCGGCGCGGTCGAGGGCAGGCCGTTGTTCGATCCGCGGCTGCTCCGATATCGCACCGGCGCCCGGCGCAAGATGTGGAGCCGCAACTGCGTATCGCTCGGCCTGGCGAGCGGTTTCATCGAGCCGCTCGAATCGACCAGCATCCATCTGGTGATGATCGCGGTCACCCGGCTGCTCCAGAACTTCCCGTTCCACCGAGATACCGGCGCGCGCGCGGATTATTTCAATGCCCAGTCGCGCGCCGAATGGGAGCATGTCCGCGACTTCATCATCCTGCACTACAAGCTCAACCAGCGCGATACGGACTTCTGGCGCGAGCACGCGGCGCGCAAGGTGCCCGATACGCTCACCGCGCGGATGGAGCTCTTCCGTGAGGCGGCGATCGCCTATCAGGGATCGGACGACCTGTTCCGCATCGACAGCTGGATCCAGGTGATGATGGGTCAGGGCGTGATGCCGAGCGATCATCACCGCATGCCGGCGATGATGCCCAGCGCCGATCTGGAGCGGGCACTGGGCGATCTGAGGTCCGGCATCGGCGCCACGCTGGCGAAGCTGCCGAGCCACGCCGATTTCCTGGCGCACCATTGCCGCACGCCGGAAATCGCGGTCGCCTAGGTGCGCTTGGTGCGAGCAGGGCTCGGCGCCTCGGGACACCGGCAAATCCAGGTTGCAGGGCCTTCCCTAAGTGACAAGCGCGGCGGCAGTGGCTAGGTGCGCGGTGATGACCGGGCTTCGCCACTTCCTGATGCAACGTCGCGGGCTCGCGGCCTGCATCGTCGCGGCGGCATTGCTCATGAAGATCCTCGTGCCCGCGGGTTTCATGCCGACGGCATCGGTCGGCACGATGATCGTCCAGATCTGCAACGGCTATGGCCCGCAGAGCCTGGTCATGGAGATTCCCGGCAAGGTCGATCGTCAGGACCAAAGCCAGCACAGCAAGGCCGAGATGCCCTGTGCCTTTGCGGGGCTTTCTGCGCCGTCACTCGCGGCGGCGGATCCGGTGCTGCTGGCCCTCGCGATTCTGTTCGCCATGGCCATGGCGCTGCGCACGGTTCGGCCGCTCGCGCTTTCCTCGGCGGCATTCCTGCGCCCGCCGTTGCGCGGCCCGCCCGCCCGCATCTGATCCTTCGCCAGTGATGTGAACGCCGGTGCGCGGGTTTATCCCCGCGTGCTCGATCGGGATCGTATTTCAATGGCATCGCGGCTTGCCGGTCATGACGACCGGGAGGCTGTATCGGAGCGGGCCGCAGGCCCCTGCTTCGCGCCGCTATCGAGAAGCCCAAGGGCGGATCGCCGGCGCCTTAATATCGGATCCAAAGGGGATTTTCGTGACCCACCGCACCTTCGTGCTCCTCGCCACCTCCGCGCTGGCGCTGTCCGCCGGCCTTGCCGTGCCCGCGCAGGCACAGGATCGCGCGGCGCTCGCCAAGACCGGCGCCGACGACATCCTCGTCGTCGCGCAGCGCCAGACCCAGACCATCGAGAACGCGCCGTCGTCGCGCGCCTCGATCGATGCCGACACGATCGGCGAAACGATCAATGCGGTGAACGTCGAGGATACGCTCAAATATCTGCCGAGCCTCGTCGTGCGCAAACGCCATATCGGCGATACCCAGGCACCGCTCGCCACGCGCACTTCGGGCCTCGGCGCCAGCGCCCGCAGCCTGATCTATGCCGATGGCGCATTGCTCTCGGCGCTGATCGGCAACAACAATACCAGCGCGTCTCCGCGCTGGAGCCTGGTCAGCACCGAGGAGATCGCGCGGATCGACGTGCTCTACGGTCCCTATTCGGCGGCCTATCCCGGCAATTCGATCGGCGCGGTAGTCAACATCACGACGCGACTCCCCGACAAGTTCGAGGCGACGCTGAATGCCGGCGCCAACATCCAGACCTATGAACTCTACGGCACGAAGCGCGCGCTGCCCGCTTATCAGATCGGCGGCACGATCGGCGACCGCTTCGGGCCGCTCGCGATCTTCGCCAGTGCGGATCATGTCGACAGCCGTGGCCAGCCGATCGGCATCGTCAGCGCAACGCGTCCAAGCGGCGCCAGCATAGCGGGCACGCCGGTCGTTGGCGGCTATGACGACGTCAACCGTACCGGCCAGGCGATCCGCGTCTTCGGGTCGAGCGGCTTCGAGCATCAGGTACAGGATCGCTTCAAGCTCAAGGCCGCGCTCGATCTCTCGTCGAACCTGCGGCTCACCTATGTCGGTAGCCTGTTCCTCAACGATACCGACTCCACGGTCGAAACCTATCTCCACGATCGCGCGACGGGCGCGCCGGTCTATGCGGGCAATGCGCTCAACATCGATGGGCGCTTCTATTCCGCAATCGCCGCAAGCGCGTTTTCGGGCGGCGTCTATCATACCGAGCAGCGCCACTGGTCGCACAATCTCTCGCTTGCCGGCAGCAATGGTCACTTCGACTGGCAGGTGATCGGCACGCTCTACGATGTCGACAAGGACATCCAACGCATCGCAGGCACCGCGATCCCTGCGGCGCAGAACGGCGGATCGGGTACGATCACCCGACTCGACGGCACCGGCTGGCGCACCCTGGACGCGAAGGGCGCGTGGCGGCTGGGCGATGCGGCGGCGCATACCCTCAGCTTCGGTGCGCATGGCGACTGGTTCGAGATCGACAGCAACCGCTACAACACGACCGACTGGATCGACGGTTCCGAGGGGGCGCTCAATCTCCAGTCGAGCGGCAAAACCCGCACCTTCGCGCTATGGGCGCAGGACGCCTGGCGCATCGTACCGGGCCTCACCCTGACGGTCGGCGGACGCCAGGAATGGTGGGAGGCCTATGACGGCGTCAATTTCTCGCTGACCCCGCTGATCGCGCGCGTCGACCAGCCGGAGCGCTCGGCGCGCCGCTTTTCTCCGAAGGCTGCGCTCGCGTGGGATCTCGCGGCGCAGTGGCGGGCACGCCTGTCGGCCGGCCAGGCATGGCGCTTCCCGACCGTGGGCGAACTCTATCAAGTCGTGACCACACCGGTGGCGTCGGTGCCGAACCCGAACCTGCGCCCCGAACGCGCCCGATCGGTCGAGCTCGCGCTCGAACGGCACGACAATCAAGGTACGGCCCGGCTCTCGCTGTTCAACGAAGTCGTCAAGGACGCGCTCGTCTCGCAGACCGGTCCATTGCCGGTGACGCCGCCGGTCACGCCAGCGCCGGTCGGCAGCTATGTTCAGAATGTCGACGAGACCCGGGCGCGGGGCGTCGAGCTCTACGTTGCGCGCACCGATATCGTGCCGCGTCTCGATTTGTCGGGAAGCGTCACCTATGCCGACGCGATCACGAGCAAGGACGCGATCTTCCCTGCCGCGATCGGCAAGCTGATCCCGAGCGTCCCGCGCTGGAAGGCGAGCGGTGTCCTGACATGGCGCCCGGCCGACGGCGTCGCACTGACCGCCGCGGCGCGCTACGCCAGCCGCAACTATGGCGCGCTCGACAATAGCGACCTGGTCGGCAACACCTTTCAGGGCTTCTACAGATATTTCGTGGTCGACCTGCGCGCGCAATTCCGGGTCGCGGAACGCATGGAGTTCGGGCTCGGCGTCGACAACGTCAACAACGATAAATATTTCCTCTTCCACCCCTTCCCGCAACGGTCGTTTACGGCCGATGTGAAGCTGCAGATCTGATCGGGGCGGCATAGGATACCGTATTTTACTCGCTATCCTGCCGACCCGCCCACAGAACGACAACGTCGTCTCGGCCGCAACCCCGGATGTGGAAAGCGGCCGGCACCCGGCCGGGATGGCGAACCACATCAAACGAGAAGGTCCGGCGCTCCTACAGAAC
>JBEVLV010000198.1:0-24496 GCA_040508955.1 Sphingomonas sp.
CTTCACGCCGCGTGCGTGCGCCTGGTGATAGGGTCGCGCACCCTTGAAGCCGGGCAGGAAAGAGTGGTGGATGTTGATCGCGCGCCCGGAAAAGTACGCGCAGGCCTCCGCGCTCAGGATCTGCATGTAGCGCGCCAGCACTAGCAGTTCGGCGCGCTCGCTGCGGAACAGGGCGAGCAGCGCGGCCTCCTGCTCGGCGCGCGTCTCGCGGCTGACCGGCAGATGGTGGAACGGCACGCCGTACCAGCTCGCCAGCTCGCCGAGATCGGGATGGTTGGAGACGATCCCGACGATCTCGATCGGCAGGTGGCCGATCCGCCAGCGGTGGAGCAGGTCGTTCAGGCAATGCGACGCGGTCGATACCGCGATCAGCACGCGCGGGCGGTCGTCGCCCGCGGTGAGGTTCCACTGCATCTCGAACGGCCGCGCGGCATTCTCCAGCGCGAAACGGAGGTCGTCCTCGTCCGGAAAGCGTGCCCCGCCGGCCATGAACGCCAGCCGCATGAAGAACTGGCCGGTCTCGAGATCGGCATATTGCTGGCTGTCGAGGATGAAGCCGTCGAACTCGGCCAGCGTGCGGGTGATCGCCGCGACGATGCCCACGCGATCGCGGCAGGTGAGCGTCAGCGCCCAGGATCGTGCGCCGGCGGAGGTGTCGGGCATGTGCATCTCAGCCTTCGCGATCGGATTCGGCGCCGTCATAGGAGATCGCCTGCGCCGCCGCGCCGGAAAGGATGAAGCCGATCGGGCGTTCGGATTCCTCCTGGAGATGCCCGATCAGCCCGCCGGTGCGCGCGAGCAGCGAGATGCCCTTCAGTGCGGCAAGCGGAAAGCCGGCGTCGAGCATCACTGCGGGGATCGCACCGTTGACGTTGATCGGCAGCGGCCGGCCGATCGCCTCGGGCAGTATGTCGCGGATCGCGTGGAGCATCTCCACGTGCTTGCCCGCCGTGCCATGCGCCCGGGCGAGGTCGAGCAGCAGCAGCGCGCGCGGATCGCCCTCGCTATGCTGGGGATGGCCGAAGCCCGGGATGGCCTTGCGCTCGGCACGCAGCGCCTGGATGCCACGCAGCGCCGCGTCGACGGGGGAGGCGGCGGCCTCGTCCGCCACGCATTCCGCCAGGAAGCGCCCGCACACCTCCGCGCTGCCGAGCACGACGGTGCCGCAGCCGAGCAGGCCGGCGGCGACCGCGCCCTGGAACGCCTCGGGCGCCGCTGCAAAGGTCATCCGCGCCGCGACGACGCTCGGCACCAGTCCATGCTCGGCGATCGCGACCAGCACGGCATCGGCCATGAAGCGCTGCGCCTCGGTCGGAACGGTGCCCGTCACTAGCAGCCAGAAATAACTGGTATAATCGATCTTGCCGATCAGCTCGCGACAGAGATCGCGGCCGCGCACGGTGATGCTTTCGGCATCCGAGGTGCAGATCGCGGTGAACGGGGCATCCTGTTTGCCGATACGCATATTCTGTCTCTCCATGCGGCTGATCCGGCGGCTGCACGCCAGTCCGGATGGCCGATAATTCGCATTTCGAAGTTGCCTTCGTTATTCGAAAACAATATGAGGCTGTCAAGACGCGCGCCGGAACGGGTGCTGCGCCCATTATACCGGCTCCGGCAAGGGGCTGTCGAAATCGCGGCCGATCGGGCCAGGGAGACACGATGCCCAATCCGCTGAAGGACGTCACGGTCCTGGAAATGGGAACCTTCATCACCGGGCCGGCGGCGGGCATGCTGCTCGCGGATCTGGGCGCCAACGTGATCAAGATCGAGCAGCCGGGCACGGGCGATCCGTTCCGCGCCTTCAAGGGCGGGCTCTACAGCCCGCATTTCCAGACTTATAACCGCAACAAGCGCAGCATCACGCTCGATCCCAAGCAGCCGGCCGACCTGGCCGCGCTCGATGCGCTGGTCGAGACCGCTGATGTCTTCATCCAGAATTTCCGGCCCGGGGTCGCCAGGCGGCTGGGCGTCGATGCCGAGCGGCTGCGCGCGCGCAATCCGCGGCTGATCTATTGCTCGATCTCGGGTTTCGGCGCCGACGGCCCGGAGCGCGACCGGCCGGCGTTCGATACCGTTGCGCAGGCTGCCAGTGGCTTCCTGCGCCTTCTCGTCAATCCGGAGCACCCTCGGGTCGTGGGGCCGGCGATTGCCGATGCGCTGACCGGCTTCTACGCCGCCTATGGCGTGCTCGGCGCGCTCTACGAGCGCGAGCGGACGGGGCAGGGGCGGCTGGTCGAGACGTCGATGTTCGAATCGATGGCGCATTTCAACCTGGACGACTTCACCCATCTGCTCTCGGCGGGCGAGGTGATGGGACCGTATAGCAGGCCGCACGTCTCGCAATCCTATGTCTTCCAGTGCGCCGACGATCGCTGGATCGCGCTGCACATGTCCTCGCCGCCCAAGTTCTGGGAAAATCTCGCCGAAGCGATGGGGCAACCGGGCATGCTCGCCCGGCCCGAATTCGCCAGCCGGGAATCGCGGATCGGCAATTACGAGAATGTCGTCGGCTTCCTCGCCCCGATCTTCCGCACCCAGCCGCGCGACCATTGGGCGGCGCGGCTCGCCTCGCTTGAGGTGCCGCATTCGCCGGTACTCGATTCTCGGGAGGTGCTCGAGACCGAGCAGGCCCGGCACCTGGGCCTGATGGTGGAGGCGGAGGGGCCGCACGGCCGCTTCCGCACGATCCGCTCGCCGGTCAGCTATGACGGGGAGCGCGATGAGAGCGTGATCGCGCCGCCGACGCTCGGCCAGCACAACGAAGAGATACTCGGCCGGCCCCGCACGCTCGACGCGGCCGAATAGGCATTGGTTGCGCGGCGCCCCCGCTCGCGATAGCCCATCGCCGATGGCCGCCAAGGAACCCAAGGATCCCGAATATCTGTCGACGCTCGAGCGGGGCCTTTCGGTCTTGCGCGCCTTCGACCAGGATCATCCCGAAATGCCGCTCAGCGAGGTTGCGGTCGCGACCGGGCTCAGCCCCGCGGTGGCGCGGCGCTGCCTCAACACGCTGGTCAAGCTCGGCTATGTGGCGCAGCACGGCCGGCGCTTCCTGCTCCGGCCCGAGGTGCTGGTGTTCGGATCCGCCTATCTCTCGTCGATGAACATCGAGCAGGTCGCGCTGCCCCAGCTCCAGATGCTGCGCGACCAGACCGGCGACAGTTCGTCGCTGGCGGTGCTTTCCGGTCAGCACATCCTTTATGTCGCACACGTCTCGACCAACCGGCATATCCGGCTGGGCGCCAATGTCGGCACGCGCTTCCCGCTGCACGCGACGTCGCTCGGCAAGGTGATGCTGGCGTTCGAGAGTGAGGCACGGATCGATGAGGTGCTTGCGCACGCGCCATTCGATCGCTTCACCGAGCGGACCCTAACCTCGGCCGAGGCGGTGCGCGATCGGCTGACGGCGATCCGTGAGCGCGGCTACGATTCCGCGCTCGACGAACTCGATTACGGCCTTGTCTCGATCGCCGTCCCCGTCTTCGCACAGGATCGCACCGCGATCGCGGCGATCAACTGCTCGACCTCGACGACGCGCATCTCGCAGGACGAACTGGTCCGCACCCGCCTGCCGCTGCTGCGCGACGCCGCGCGCGAGATCGAGGCGGCGCTGCGGCGCTGGCCGGTGCTCGCGCACTCGCTCAAGCGCGCCTGATTTCCCCACCGATCTAGAGGTTTGCGGCAGCGGGCGCCGCTTGCGCATTTCTCCGATTATCGAACTTGACTTCGATAAACGAATTTTATAGTCCGATCGGTGCGGGAAAGGCTGCGCTCAGGAGGGAAGCGGCCACTCGCGGACAGACCAGATTCGGGAGGGGATGGTCATGAACTCTGCAGCGCATTCGCGTCATTTTGCCGCCTTGCTTGGCGCGACCGCATTGGCGGGCGCCTTGGCGACGCCGGTTCTCGCACAAGACGCCACGGTTCCGGCCGAGGCCCAGGCCAAGCCCGAGGAGGCGCCCCAGGCGGGTGACATCATCGTCCGCGGCCTGCGTCGCGAGGAGGCGCTGCAGGATACGCCGGCAGCGATCACCGCCTTCACCAGCGCGTCGATCGAGAGCGCGGGCATCGAGAAGCCGGCCGACTTCATGGCGCTGACCTCGAATGTGAACCTGGTCGAGACGCAGAATGCCGGCAACGCCTTCGTCATCATCCGCGGCATCACCCAGGCACGCAATTCCGAGCCTTCGGTCGCGGTGGTGGTCGACGGCGTGCAGCAGGTGAACCCGGCACAGTTCAACCAGGAACTGTTCGACATCGACCAGATCGAGGTGCTCAAGGGTCCGCAGGGCGGCCTCTATGGACGCAACGCGATCGGTGGTGCGATCATCATCACCACCAAGCAGCCGACCGACGAATTCCAGGGCAAGGTGAAAGTCGGGATCGACAACGGCTTCGGCTATTCGATCCGCGGCGGGATCAGCGGGCCGCTGGCCGAGGGCATCAAGTTCCGCGTCGCCGCGTCGTACGTCGACACCGACGGCTATATCTACAACCCGTATCTCAAGGAGGATGCGGATCCGTATCGCGACTTCGCGATCCGCGGGAACCTGCTGTTCGATCTCGCGCCGAACCTGAAGGTCGATCTGCGCGGCTCCGCCGCGATCCTGCGCACCCAGGCGCTCTATTTCAACATCGTCTCCGACGTGAACGACACGCACCTGCCGGTGCGCGTCAACAATGCCGGCCAGGACGATCGCGACATGTACAATGGGTCGCTCAAGATCGACTACGACACCGGTGCGGGCACGCTGACCTCGACCACCTCGTACGACGTGCTGAGCGAGATCCTGACCGGCGACGCGTTCGACTTCCTGCCGATCAAGGAGTCGCTGTTCTACGCGATCCTCGGCTTCGACCTGAACCAGAGCCAGTATCTCGATACGCGCTCGTGGAGCCAGGAGCTGCGCTTCGCCTCGCCCAGTGGGCAGAAGCTCGAATGGATGGTCGGCGCCTACGCGATCGGCACCAAGCGCTTCATCTCGACCGGCAACATGATCGATACCGGCGCGGGCGTGTTCCCCGTCTACCACACGCCCAGCACGCGGCCGGACAATGCCCAGTTCAGCTTCCTCTCGGACTCGCAGAAGAACTTCGCCTGGTCGGTCTTCGCCAACGCGACCTACAAGTTCACCGAGCAGTTCCGCGTCGACGGATCGCTCCGCTACGACAAGGACACGCGCAAGAACACGACGCTGACCCCGGCCAATTTCATGAACGGCCCCGGCCAGCCCAACGGCACCACCGGCGAGCTGCGCCGCCGCAGCTTTGACGCATGGCAGCCCAAGGTGACACTCACCTGGGAACCGAGCCGCGACCTGACGCTCTATGGCGGCTTCTCGAAGGGCTTCCGCTCGGGTGGCTTCAACCAGACCGGCGTGGGCGGCGTCGCGCTTGCCAACGGCATCGTCGGGGTCAACGACGTCTTCGAGGCGGAGACCGCGGAGACCTTCGAGGCAGGGCTCAAGGCGCAGCTGTTCGACCGTCGCGTGACGTTCAACGCCAGCGCCTACACGACCACCTCCAAGAACGGCTATTTCTTCGTCTTCCTGGCGGCGAACTCGACCCAGAACCTGGGCAACGTTCCCGAGGTGCAACTCAAGGGCTTCGAGCTGGAGGCGACCGCGCATCCGCTCGAGGGGCTCGATCTCAACGCGGCGCTCGGCGTCACTTATAGCGACATCAAGAAATTCCAGGATCCGTCGATCATCGGCAACGAGGCGCCCCTGATCTCGCGCTACACGCTCAATCTGGGCGCGCAGTACAAGAAGGAGATCGGTTCGAGCGGGATCTCGGCGCTGACCCGCATCGACTATCGCCTGACCGGTAAGACCTGGTTCGACATCCAGAACTCGACGGTGCGCAAGCCGGTCGGGCTGGTCGACGTCCGTGCGGGGCTGGATTCGGACAGCTGGTCGCTCACTGCCTTTGCGAGCAACCTGTTCGACAAGAAATACAACGCCGAATTCTCGCCCGGCGGTTTCGTGTTCAAGGCGCGGCCGCGGATCTACGGGCTCGAGGCCGGCTACAAGTTCTAGAGGGGAACGAACGGATGACGCGCGTCCTGGTGCTTTATTATTCGAGCTACGGTCATATCGAGGTGCTGGCCCGCGCCATTGCCGAGGGCGTGGCGGAGGTGCCCGACGCGGAAGCGGTGGTGAAGCGCGTGCCCGAGCTGGTACCGGAGGAGGTCTGCCGCGCCTCGGGCATCAAGATCGAGCAGGACGCGCCCTTCGCCGATCCGAACGAGCTGGGCGATTATGACGCGGTGATCATCGGCACGCCCACCCGCTTCGGCAACATGGCGGCCCAGATGCGCAACTTCCTCGACCAGACCGGCGGACTGTGGATGAAGGGCGCACTGGTCGGGAAGGTGGGGAGTGTGTTCACCTCCACCGCCAGCCAACATGGCGGGCAGGAATCGACGATCCTGTCGACGCAGGTGACGCTGATGCACCACGGCATGGTGATCGTCGGGCTGCCCTATAGCTGGGCGGGCAATGCGCAGATGGCCGAGATGAGCGGCGGCACGCCCTATGGCATCTCGACGATCGCGGGGCCTGACGGATCGCGGATGCCGAGCGCCAACGAGCTTGACGGCGCGCGTTTCCAGGGCCGGCATGTCGCGCAGATCGCAGCCAAGCTGGCGCGCTGAGCCAAGCCGGTTCTTCGAATAACGAATAGAGTTTCGATGAACGAATTGTGCCGCGGACGGCGCTTTGATATGTTCGAACGGATGGGAAGGGCACGTCGGCCAAGCGCCGCCGCACGCCAGGAAAGGACGGGATAGCATGACTGCCAGACTGCCGGGACGGCTGCACCACACTGCCTATGTCGCCAAGAATCTCGAGGAGACGCGCGCCTTCTACGAGGACGTGCTCGGCCTGCCCCTGCTGGCGACGTGGTGCGAGAAGGATATCCTTTTCGGCAAGGAACGCACCTATGCGCATGTCTTTTTCGGCCTGGCCGATGGCAGCGCGCTCGCCTTCTTCCAGTTCGCCGATCCGGCGGACCAGGCCGAGTTCGGCCCCGAGATGCCGGCCACGCCCTTTCATCACATCGCGCTGCAGGTCGACAAGCAGACCCAGGCCGAGCTGGAGGCGCGGATCGTCGCTGCCGGGATCGAGCCGCCATCGACCTATATTCTCGAGCATGGCTATTGCCGCTCGGTCTATGTCACCGATCCCAACGGGATGATCGTCGAATTCACCTGCGACGAGCCGAGCGCACTCGAGCAGGATGCGGCCAACCGCGCCAAGGCGCATGCCGAGCTCAAGCGCTGGCTGGCGGGCGACCATACGCCCAACAACAATTTCCGCCCGCACGAGGAAGCGGCCTGATCCCTTCGCCGGCGGCGGAGGGCCAAGGTGACGCGTAATCTGCTTTCTCGATTCGGCAGCATCGTCGCCGAAGTCCCGGTCCATGGCGGCACGGTCGAGGCCGAGGCGCTGGGCGACGGACCGCCGGTGTTGCTCGTCCATGGCTGGACGCTCGACCGCCGGGTGTGGCGACCGCAGGTCGAGGCGCTGGCGTCGCGGTTTCGGGTGATCGCCTGGGACCGGCGTGGTTTCGGCCGCTCGACCGCGCCGCCCGACCTGGTCCGCGAGCCCGACGATCTCGCTGCCGTCGCCGATGCGTTCGGGGCGGAGCGGTTCGCGCTGGTCGGCATGTCGCAGGGCGCGCGTGTCGCGCTCGCCTTTGCCAGTCACCATCCCGAGCGGGTCGCCGCGATCGCCGTGCAGGGCACGCCGCTGTCCGACGTGGCATCGGGCGAGGGAGAGGATGAGGCCGTCCCGATCGCCGAGATGACCCGCCTCGCCGCCGCCGGAGAACTCGACGCGATGCGCCGGCTGTGGCGCGCGCATCCGTTGCTCGACGTCCATGGCGCCAAGGCCGATGCCGAACTCGACGCGATCATCGCCGATTATGAAGGACGCGACCTGCTCGCGCTCGGCGCTCCGCTTGACGTTACCACCGCCGATCTCGCGCGGCTGCGCATGCCGATCCTCGCCATCACCGGCCGCGAGGAGCCGGTCTGGCGGCACAAGGTCGCCGACAGTCTGGCCCGCGCGGTCGAGGCGACGCGGCTCGACATCGCCGGGGGCGGGCATCTGTGCAATCTCTGCCAGCCCGGCTTCTACAACAATGCGCTCATCGGATTCCTCGAATCCGCGCTGACGACTGCCTGACCGTCATGGGAGGATGACAATGCTGCTGCCGACCTCGCTCGTGGGATCCTATCCCCAACCCGACTGGCTGATCGACCGGGTCAAGCTCGCCGGCCGGTTCCCGCCGCGCGTTCGGGCGAAGGAGTTGTGGCGCGTGGGCCCCGACTTCCTCGAAGAGGCGTGGAACGACGCGACCCTGCTCGCGATCCGCGACCAGGAACGCGCCGGGCTCGACATCATCACCGACGGCGAGATGCGGCGGGAGAGCTATTCGAACCGCTTCGCCACCGCGCTGGATGGCGTCGATCTCGACAATCCGGGCGTCGCCCTCGATCGCTCGGGCGAGCCCAATCCGGTGCCGCGCGTCACCGGCAAGATCCGCCGCCGCCATGCCGTGGAGGTGCGCGACGTCGAGTTTCTGCGCGCCAACACCGATCGGCTGATCAAGATCACCGTGCCCGGCCCCTTCACCATGTCGCAGCAGGCCCAGAACGATTTCTACGCCGACGAAGGCGAGATGGCGCAGGACTATGCAGTGGCGGTGAATGCCGAGATCAGGGACCTGTTCTCCGCAGGCGCCGACATCGTCCAGATCGACGAACCCTATATGCAGGCCCGGCCCGACAAGGCGCGCCAATATGGCGTCGCGGCGCTGGAGACGGCACTTGCCGGCATTCATGGCCGCACCGCGCTCCATATCTGCTTTGGCTATGCTGCGCTGATCCACGAACGGCCGGAGGGCTATAACTTCCTGCCCGAGCTGGGCGACACTGCGGTCAAGGAAATCTCGATCGAGACGGCGCAGTCGAACCTCGATTGCTCGGTGCTGGAGAAGCTGCCGGGCAAGACGATCATCCTTGGCGTGCTCGATCTCTCGACGCACGAGATCGAGACGCCCGAGCTGGTCGCCGAACGCATCCGTCGCGCCTTGCCGCATGTGCCGGCCGAGCGGCTGATCATCGCGCCCGATTGTGGACTCAAATACCTCCCGCGCGACGTGGCCTTCGGCAAGATGAAGGCAATGGCGGACGGCGCCCGGCTGGTCCGCGCCGACCTCGAAGTAGAGATGGCATGATGGCCGACAAGTTCCTGACGACCCACACCGGCAGCCTGCCGCGTCCCGAGCGGCTGACCAGGATGATGTTCGCGCGCGGCGAAGGGGTGCCGGTCGACGAGGTAGCGCTGGATGAGACCGTCGATGCCGCGGTGGCGGAGATGGTCGCGCGCCAGGCGGCGGCGGGGATCGACGTGATCGGCGACGGCGAGATGTCGAAGCCGAGCTACGCGACGTACATACAGGACCGGCTGACCGGGTTCGGTGGCGAGGGCGCCTCTTATGCTTTCGAGGATCTCGACCAGTTTCCCGGTACGAAGGCCAAGGTGTTCGGCGACAGCGGCCGCGCGCGCCGCCGCGCGCTCGCCTGCAACGGGCCGATCACGGTCAAGGACATGGACGCGCCGCGGATCGACGCCGAGCGGCTGGTGGCGAAGGCGAACGGCCGTGCGACCTTCATGAGCGCTGCCTCGCCCGGCGTGACGGCCTTGTTCTTCCCCAACGATCACTATCCTGATCACGAGAGCTATCTGTTCGCGATCGCCGAGGGGTTGCGTCACGAATATGAGACGATCGCTGCGGCGGGGATCACGCTGCAGGTCGATTGCCCGGATCTCGCGATGGGGCGTCACGTCCAATATACCGATATCGAGCTGCCCGAGTTCCGCAAGCGGATCGGGATGCACATCGCCGCGCTGAACCATGCGCTGTCGAACATCCCGGCCGAGCAGCTGCGCATGCATCTGTGCTGGGGCAATTATCCCGGCCCGCATCACTGCGACGTGCCGCTCGCCGACATTATCGACCTGGTCTGGACCGCCAAGCCGGCGACGATCCTGTTCGAGGCGGCGAACCCGCGTCACGCGCACGAGTTCACCCTGTTCGAGGAAGTCGGCGTGCCCGAGGGCAAGATCCTCTGCCCTGGGCTGATCGAGCCGCAATCCACCTATATCGAGCATCCCGAGCTGATCGCGCAGCGCATCGGTCGCTATGCCGATCTGGTCGGGCGCGAGCGGGTGATCGGCGGCGTCGATTGCGGGTTCAGCATCCATGTCGGATCGGGCGGGCTCGATCCCGAAGTCGTCTGGGCCAAGCTGGCGGCGCTGGCGCAAGGCGCGGAGATCGCGACCGCGCGCTACTGGTAGCCGCGGTTGTCAGGGCGGAGGTCGCTCCCCTATGGCGATTGCATGCGTGATGAAGTGCCAGATGCGGTGGACGTTCTGATCGTCGGCGCCGGCCATGCCGGCGCGGCCTGCGCGATCGCCTTGCGGCAGGGGAAGTTCGAGGGGAGTGTCCTGGTCGTCGGGGCGGAGTCCGAGCTTCCCTATGAGCGGCCGCCGCTCTCCAAGGAGTATCTCGCCGGCGACAAGCCGTTCGAGCGGCTGCTGATCCGGCCCGAGGGCTTCTGGGCCGAGCGCGAGGTGGCGTTCCGGCTGGGGACGCGCGTGATCTCGGTCGACGCGGCCGGGCACAGCGTGACGACCGATGCGGGCGATACGATCGGCTATCGCCATCTCGTCTGGGCGGCCGGCGGTGCACCGCGCCTGCTCGATTGCGGTGGGCACCATCTGACCGGCGTGCACACGGTGCGCACCCGCGAGGATGCCGACCGGATGATGGCCGAGCTGCCGGACGTCGAGCATGTCGTGGTGATCGGCGGCGGCTATATCGGGCTCGAGGCGGCGGCGGTGCTCGCCAAGTTCGGCAAGAAGGTCGTGCTGCTCGAGGCGCTCGACCGGGTGCTGGCGCGGGTCGCCGGTGAACCGCTGTCGCGCTTCTTCGAGGCTGAGCACCGCGCGCATGCCGTCGAGGTGCGGCTGGGCGTCGCGGTGGATAGCATCCTGGGCGAGGATCGCGTGACCGGCGTCCGGCTCGCAGACGGCGAGATGCTCCAGGCCGACATGGTGATCGTCGGGATCGGCATCGTCCCGGCGGTCGAGCCGCTGCTCGCGGCCGGTGCCGAGGGCGGGAATGGCGTTGCGGTCGACGGCCGGTGCCGGACGACGCTGGCGGACGTCTTCGCGATCGGCGATTGCGCGCTTCACGCCAATCACTTTGCAGAAGGAGCGCGGATCCGCGTCGAGTCCGTCCAGAACGCCAGCGACCAGGCGGCGGTGGTCGCCAAGACGATCCTGGGCCAGCCGGCGGAGTATGACACGGTGCCGTGGTTCTGGTCGAACCAGTACGACATCAAGCTCCAGACCGTCGGCCTGTCGATCGGTCATGACCAGGTCGTCACGCGCGGCGATCCTGCGGCGCGGAGCTTCTCGATCGTCTATCTGAAGCAGGGCAGGGTGATCGCGCTCGACTGCGTCAACGCGGTCAAGGACTATGTCCAGGGCCGCAAGCTGGTGCTCGAAGGGGCCGTGGTGAATATCGAGCGGTTGGCGGATGCCGGCGTGCCGCTCAAGGAGCTTGGCGCGGCTTAGCCGCCGGTCAGCCGTGCGCGGCGCTCCTGGACCAGCGCGGTCAGCCAGTCCTTGAACGCGCGTACGCGCTGGAGCTGGCGCGTGTCCTGGTGCGTCACCATCCAGAAGGAGCGCTGGATGCGTATCTCGGGCAGCAGTCGCACCAGTGCGGGATCGCCATCGCCGATGAAGCAGGGCAGCACGCCCAGGCCGACGCCCGACGCGATCAGCCGATGCTGCGCGAGGATCGAGGAACTGCGCACGCTCGGCGCCAGCGCATCGTCTATCTCGTTCAGATAGCGCAGCTCGGGCGCGTAGAGCAGGTCGGGGATATAGCCGATCAGGCGGTGGTCGCGCAGCTGCGCGAGCGCCTCGGGCGTGCCATGCCGTTCGAGATAGGCGCGCGAGGCATAGAGCCGCAGCGCATAGTCGGAGAGCTTGGCGCTCACCACCGGCCCCACGCGCGGGCGGGCGAGCAGGATCGCGATGTCGGTCTCGCGCTTGGACGGGCTGAGGAAGCCGCTGCTCGCGACCAGATCGACCACCAGCGCCGGATGCCGCGCGACGAAATCGCCGAGATGCTCCGCGACGAACCACGCCCCGAACCCTTCGGAGACGCTGACGCGCAGCAATCCGGTCAGCGCGCCGGGATTGCCCGGCCGCTCGTCGATCCGGTCGGCGGCGCGCTGCATCGCTTCGGCATGGGCGAGCAACCGTTCGCCCGCTTCGGTGAGCACCTGGCCCTCGCGCGTCTTCTCGAACAGCGTCTGCCCCAATACCTTCTCGAGACGGCGCAGGCGTCGCCCCATCGTGGTGGGATCGACGCCGAGGCCCGACGCCGCGCGCGACAGCTGGCCCGCGCGGGCGATCGCGACGAAGTCCTGAAGATCGTTCCAGCGAAGCGGATGCATAATTGCAGGTATCCTTTGCAGAATCGCAGATTGCCTGCAACTTCGCGGTGGCCCAAAGCTGCCCGCAAATTAGGAGAGGTTCATGCGCACCATCGACCATTTCATCGTCGGGCAGTCGGGTTCTTCGGCGGGCGGCGGAGCGGGCCGCACGTCGGACGTGTTCGATCCCAATACCGGCCAGGTCCAGGCGCAGGTGCAGCTCGGCACCCAGGCCGAGCTCGACCGCGCCGTGGCTGCCGCGCAGGCCGCGCAGCCCGCATGGGCCGCGACCAATCCGCAGCGCCGCGCCCGCGTGATGTTCGCGTTCAAGGCGTTGGTCGAGGCGCATATGGACGAGCTGGCGCACCTGCTCTCGTCCGAGCATGGCAAGGTGATCGCGGATTCGAAGGGCGACATCCAGCGCGGCCTGGAGGTGATCGAGTTCGCCTGCGGCATCCCGCATGTGCTGAAGGGCGAATATACCCAGGGCGCCGGCCCGGGCATCGACGTCTATTCGATGCGCCAGCCGCTCGGCATCGGTGCGGGCATCACCCCGTTCAATTTCCCCGCGATGATCCCGCTCTGGATGTCGGGCGTCGCGATCGCCTGCGGCAACGCCTTCATCCTCAAGCCTTCCGAGCGCGACCCCAGCGTGCCGGTGCGCCTGGCCGAGCTGTTCCGCGAGGCGGGCCTGCCCGAGGGCATCCTCCAGGTCGTGCATGGCGACAAGGAGATGGTCGACGCGATCCTAGACCATCCGGCGATCTCGGCGGTCAGCTTCGTCGGCTCGTCGGACATCGCGCACTATGTCTATCGCCGCGGCGTCGAGGCGGGGAAGCGCGTCCAGGCGATGGGCGGGGCCAAGAATCACGGCATCGTCATGCCCGACGCCGATCTGGACCAGGTGGTCGCCGATCTTTCGGGCGCCGCGTTCGGCTCGGCCGGCGAGCGCTGCATGGCGCTGCCGGTGGTCGTGCCGGTCGGCGACAAGACCGCCGATGCCCTTCGCGCCAAGCTGATCCCGGCGATCGAGAAGCTGCGCGTCGGCGTCTCGACCGACAATGATGCGCATTACGGGCCGGTGGTGAACGCCGCGCACAAGCAGCGCGTCGAGAACTGGATCCAGACCGGCGTCGACGAAGGCGCCGAGCTGGTCGTCGACGGCCGCGGCTTCGCGCTCCAGGGCCATGAGCAGGGCTTTTTCATCGGCCCGTCGCTGTTCGACCGCGTCACCCCGGACATGCAGGCCTACAAGGAGGAGATTTTCGGCCCGGTGCTCCAGATCGTCCGCGCGCCGGACTTCGAGACCGCGCTCAAGCTGCCGAGCGACCACCAGTACGGCAACGGCGTCGCGATCTTCACCCGCAACGGCCACGCCGCACGCGAGTTCGCGGCGCGCGTCAATGTCGGCATGGTCGGCATCAACGTGCCCATCCCGGTGCCGGTCGCCTACCACACCTTCGGCGGCTGGAAGCGCTCGGCGTTCGGCGACACCAACCAGCACGGCATGGAAGGCGTGAAGTTCTGGACCAAGGTCAAGACGATCACCCAGCGCTGGCCCGACGGCGCGCCGGACGGTAGCAATGCCTTCGTAATTCCGACGATGGGCTGATCATGACGCAACAGTTCGACCTGACCGACGAGCAGCTCCAGATCCAGGAGATGGCGCGGCAATTCACCGCCGATGCGATCACGCCCTATGCGGGCGAGTGGGACGAGAAGCACATCTTCCCGCGCGCAACGATCCGTGCGGCAGCGGAGCTGGGCTTCGCGTCGATCTATGTCTCCGAAGAGAGCGGCGGCATCGGCCTCGGCCGGCTCGAATCGGCGCTGATCATGGAGGCGATGGCCTATGGCTGCCCGTCGACCAGCGCGTTCATCTCGATCCACAACATGGCGGCCTGGATGATCGACCGGTTCGGCAGCCAGGCGGTGAAGGACAAATATCTCCCTTCGCTGATCACGATGGAGCGGATCGCCAGCTATTGCCTGACCGAGCCGAGCTCGGGCTCGGACGCGGCGGCGCTCAAGACGCGGGCGGTGAAGGACGGCGACCATTATGTCGTCACCGGCACCAAGCAGTTCATCTCGGGTGGTGGCGAGAACGAGGTCTATGTCGTGATGGTCCGCACCGGCGAGGAGGGCCCCAAGGGCATCTCGTGCCTGGTGATCGAGAAGGACATGCCCGGCGTCAGCTTCGGCGCCAATGAACGTAAGCTCGGTTGGCATTCGCAGCCGACCGCGCAGGTGATCCTCGAGGAAGTCCGCGTGCCGGTCGAGAATCTCGTCGGTGCGGAAGGCGAGGGTTTCCGCATCGCGATGATGGGCCTCGACGGCGGCCGGCTCAACATCGGCGCCTGCTCGCTGGGCGGGGCACAGCGCTGCCTGGACGAGGCGATCAGATATACCAAGGATCGCCAGCAGTTCGGCAAGCCGATCGCCGATTTCCAGAACAGCCAGTTCACCCTCGCCGACATGGCGACCGAGCTGGAGGCGGCCCGAGCGCTGCTCTATCTCGCCGCAGCCAAGGTGACCGCCAACGCCCCCGACAAGACTCGCTTCGCCGCGATGGCCAAGCGCTTCGCCACGGATACGGGATCGAAAGTGGTCGACCAGGCGCTGCAGCTCCATGGCGGCTATGGCTATCTGATGGACTATCCGATCGAACGCTTCTGGCGCGACCTGCGCGTGCATTCGATCCTGGAGGGCACCAACCAGGTGATGCGGATGATCGTCGGCCGCGAGCTTACCCGCCAGTGACGCAGGACGTCCTGACCCTCGTCGAGGGCCGTATCGGCCGGATCCGGCTCAACCGGCCCAAGGCCATCCACGCGCTCAATACCGATATGTGCGCGGCGATGCTCGATGCGCTGGGCGAGTGGCGCGGGGATGCTGCGGTCGAGGCGGTGCTGATCGACCATGCCGAGGGCAGGGGCTTCTGCGCGGGCGGCGACATCCGCATGATCGCCGAGAGCGGGGCGGGGGATGGCGCCGACGCGCGTGCATTCTTCCGCATCGAATATCAGATGAACCACCGCCTGTTCACCTATGCCAAGCCCGTGGTCGCGTTCATGGACGGCATCACCATGGGCGGCGGCGTCGGCATCTCGATGCCGGCCAAGTACCGCGTCGCGACCGAGAATACCCGCTTCGCCATGCCCGAGACCGGCATCGGTCTGTTCCCCGATGTCGGCGGCGGCTGGTATCTCTCGCGCCTGCCAGGCCATCTGGGCGAATATATCGCGTTGACCGGCGCGCGGCTCGACGGGGCGGAATGCCTTGCGCTCGGCCTCGCCACGCATTTCCTGCCGGCCGAGATGCTGGAAGAAGCCAAGACCCGGATCGTGGCCGACCCGCGGGCGATCGAGGCGATCCTCGATTCGCTCTCCGCTCCCGCGCCCGTCGCGAAGGTCGCCGCATATCGCGAGGCGATCGATCGCCTCTTCGCGGGCGATACGCTGGAGGACATCCTGGCAGCGCTCGAAGCCGATGGCGGCGAATGGGCGGTGGCGCAGCTTGCGACGCTGCGCACCAAATCGCCCCAGGCATGCAAGGTCTCGCTCCATCTCGTCCGCGAGGGGCGGCATATGGCGAGCTTCGAGGACGAGATGCGCCAGGAGTTCGCAGTGGCCAGCCGCGTCGTCCAGCGTCCCGATTTCGTCGAGGGCGTGCGCGCGGTGATCGTCGACAAGGACAATGCACCGCGCTGGTCGCCCGCGACGCCCGAAGGCGTTACGGACCATGTGATCGACCAGATCTTCGCGCCTCTTCCGCAGGGGCAGCAATGGGAGCCTGCATGACGTACGAAACCATCCTTGTCGAACAGCGCGGCGCCGTCACGCTGGTCACGCTCAACCGTCCCCAGGCGCTCAACGCGCTGAACAGTCAGGTCCTGAGCGAACTGCTCCACGCCATGGCAGCGTTCGATGCCGATCCGTCGCAGGGTTGCGCGGTGCTCACCGGCAGCGAGAAGGCGTTCGCGGCCGGCGCCGATATCAAGGAGATGCAGGCCCAGGGCTTTGCCGACATGTACGGCCATGACTTCTTCGCGGGCTGGGACGTGTTCACCCGCACCCGCAAGCCGATCATCGCCGCGGTCGCCGGCTATGCGCTGGGCGGCGGCTGCGAGGTGGCGATGATGTGCGACTTCATCCTGGCGGCAGACAATGCCAAGTTCGGCCAGCCCGAGATCAAGCTCGGTGTCACGCCGGGCATGGGCGGATCGCAGCGCCTGACCCGTGCGGTCGGCAAGGCCAAGGCGATGGAGCTGTGCCTCACCGGCCGGATGATGGACGCGGCGGAAGCCGAGCGCGCCGGGCTGGTGTCGCGGATCGTTCCCGCGGCCGATCTGGTCGAGGAAGCGGTGAAGACCGCCGCGCAGATCGCCGGCATGGCGCCGCTCGCCGTCCTGGCGAACAAGGAGATGGTCAACACCGCCTTCGAGACCACGCTCGCGCAGGGCGTGGCGTTCGAGCGCCGCCTGTTCCACGCCATGTTCGGCACGGCGGACCAGAAGGAAGGCATGACGGCATTCGTCGAGAAGCGCCCGGGCAACTGGACCGGAAAATAAGCTAGGCGAGAGAGGACAAGTAATGGCACGCGTGGCATTTATCGGGCTCGGCAACATGGGCGGCGGCATGGCCGCGAACCTCGCGAAGAACGGGCACGACGTGCGCGCTTTCGACCTGTCTGCCGAGGCGCTCGACAAGGCGAAGAAGGCTGGCTGCCTGCCCGCCGCGACTGCCGCGGAGGCGATCGCGGGCGCCGAGGCGATCGTGACGATGCTGCCCGCGGGCAAGCATGTCGAGGCGGTCTACAGTGACAGCGTGTTCGACCAGGCCGAGCCCGGCGCGATCCTGATCGACTGCTCGACGATCGATGTCGACACCGCGCGCCGGGTCGCCGAGGCGGCCACCGCACGCGGGCTGATGGCGGTCGACGCGCCGGTTTCGGGCGGGATCGCCGCGGCCAATGCCGGCACGCTCACCTTCATGGTCGGTGGCAGCGTCGCGGGCTTCGAGCGCGCCGAGCCGTTCCTGGCGGACATGGGCAAGACCGTGATCCATGCCGGCACCGCGGGCGCCGGCCAGGCCGCCAAGATCTGCAACAACATGCTGCTCGGGGCGGAGATGATCGCCACGTGCGAGGCGTTCCGTCTGGCCGAGAAGCTCGGCCTCGATCTTCAGAAATTCTATGATATTGCCTCGGTAAGCTCCGGGCAGAGCTGGTCGATGACCAGCTATTGTCCGGTTCCGGGCGTGGGTCCCGAGACGCCCGCCGACCGCGGCTATCAGGGAGGGTTCGCCGCCCCGCTGATGCTCAAGGATCTGAAGCTGGCGATGGAGGCCGCGGCGAGCGTCGGCGCCAATACGCCGATGGGCGCGCGCGCAGCGGCGCTCTATCAGGCGTTCGTCGACGGCGAGGGTGCCGGGCTCGATTTCTCGGGCATCATCAAGACGCTCTGATAGCGCTTTCCGCCAGCTTCCCTTCTTCTATCGTCACCCCGGACTTGTTCCGGGGCCCACCGGGCGGCAAGCGTTGCCGTTGTCGATCTTGCGGTAAGCTACGCTTGATCGCAGACGGCATCCTTCGGCGGCACCGTGGTCCCGGAACAAGTCCGGGGTGACGAAAGTGGGGAGGCGCTTCAGCGCGTGCCGTTTGCCACCAGCAGACGGACCAGTTCGGAAAGCGGGCAGGCCGGCTTCTCGGGTTTCCAATAGGCGTGGACGGGGAAGACCGCGCCGGCATAGTCGATCGGGCGGACGGTGAGCGCTGGGTCCAGTCCCTCGGCCTGGCTGCGGCAGACCAGGGCCAACCCTTCCCCTGCCGCTACGCGCTGCATCAGCTTGGGCGGGCTGAGATCGAGCAGCACCCCGCTCAGCGGTGGCATCAGCGGGCGGATACGGTGCGACAGGAAGCGGTGCATGTCGCTGCCATGCTGCTGGCGCGAGATCAGGAAGGGCTGGTCGCGCAGCTGGTCCGGGGTCACGACGGGCGTTGCGGCGAGCGGATGATTCGCGGCCATCGCCACCATGACGCGATCGACCCATAGCAGTGCGCTCTGCAGGCCGGGTCGTTCAGGTCCAGGCAGGATTGCCAGCTGCAGCTTGTCCGTTTCGAGCGCGGTCAGTAGCGCCGCGCGCGGCATCTCGTGCACGCCGATCGCCAGGTTCGGGCAGGAGCGCGCCAGAGCGAGCAGCTCGTCCCCGAGGCGTTCGGGCGCAATCGAGGCGAAAAGGCCGACGGCCAGTTCTACGCTCGTGTGCGAAACAGGGGCTATGCTACTCATTTGACTATTGTGGGTGCGTCTACACCACGCGCGGCCATTGCTTGCGACGGCTGCGACGAAGATGCGACCAACGCGACAAGCACGGCGACCGGCCCGTTTCGCTTGTCTCCCCATGCGACCAAATCGTTGGTATACCTGCACATATGGGCGGGGATCTGAAACCAAGGAGCACTGTCGCGGCGGATATCGTCTTCCCCGATTTCGAATCGGCGGAGCACGTCCGGCTGTGGCTGTCCGAGCGCTTCGCGAGCGAAGCCGACCCCCTCCGCATCCTCCGCATCACCGCCGAAGCGATCGGCCGCTTCCTGCGCGTCGCGCGGGTCGGCTATGGCGAGCTCGAGCCCGGCGTCGAGTTCATCAACGTGCCGCTCGATTGGGCCCGGCCCGGCATGGCCAGCATGGCCGGGCGCCATCCCTTCTATGCCGATTCCGCGCTGACCGGCGAATATCGCCGCGGCCGCACGCTGATCGTCAACGATGTTTCCGAGCTCGATCTGGTCCATAAGGAGGCGCGGCTGCTCGAGCTGAGCGACAGCCGCGCCTTCGTGACGATCCCGTTGCTCAACGACGGTGCGCTGGTTGCGCTGTTCGTGGCGATCGACGACAAGCCACGCGTCTGGACCCCCGAAGAGGTCCAGCTGCTCGGCCAGACCGGGTCGCGGATCTGGGGGGCGCTCGAGCATCTCCGCCTCACCGCCAAGCTGCGCGAGAGCGAAGAGCAGTTCCGCCTGCTCGCCGAAAGCCTGCCGGGCCTGTGCTGGGTTGGCGACGAGAAGGGCAATCTGCGCTGGGGCAATCGCCAGTGGCATGAAATGTTCGAGGGCACGCGGGGCGCGCAGGGCGATCCGATCGACCTCGTCCACCCCGACGACGTGCCTCAGGCCAGCGCCCTCCTGGCGCAGATGCGCGCGCGGCGGACCCCCGATGCGGTGCAGCTTCGTATGCGCGGACGCGACGGCAGCTACCGTCCGTACCTCACCAAGGTCGTGCCGCTCCACGATTCCGGTGGCGCGGTGGCGCGGTGGTGTGCGGTGCAGATCGACCTGAGCGACAAGCAGGCGCTCGACCGCCGCCAGACGGTGTTGCGTGCGCTCCACGACGTCTCGCGCGACCTGACCGATGCGGACAGGATCCTCGCGGCGCTGTCGCGCATCCTGTCCGAGCATCTCGGCATCACCCATTTTCTCTATGGCGAGGCAGCCGATGGCGACCTCGCCAGGATGGGCACCTTCCACGCCGCCAATGGCGTCTCGCGCGAAGATCTGGCGGGCCATGAGCAGATGCGGCTGGCCTATGAGAAGCTGGCGGCGCGCGGTGCGGACGCGGTGACCCAGGTCATCAGCGACAATACCCAGCTCGGCCGGGCGCCGGGCGATCCCGTGCAGGGCGCCGCCGATCTGATGGGCACCCGGTCCGGCATCATCGTGCCGATCGTCAAGGAAGGCCGCATGGTCGCGGTGATGGCGGTGCTCGACAGCGTGCCGCGGCAATGGACCGTCGACGAGACCGATCTGTGCGAGGAGCTTGCCGAGCGCGTATGGGCCACCGTCGCCCGCGCCCGCGCCGAGACCGCGCTGCAGGAGCGCGAGCGCAACCAGGCGTTCCTGATCGACTGGAGCGACCGCATCCGCAGCGAGACCTCGCCCGGGGCGATCCTGGTGACCACGCTCGAATGGCTCGGCCGCCATCTCGGCGTGACGCGCACCACCTATGCCGAGACCGACGCGACGGGCCGTATCTTCTCGGTTCGCGAGGAATGGCGCGACGGCGTGGCGAGCATCAAGGGCAATGTCTTCACACTCGAGAGCGTCGGCGCCTCGGTCGATCGCGCCTGGGTGGCGGGCGAGGTGATCCGCTACGAGGATGTCGCGAACGATCCCCGGCTCGAGCCGCCGGCAAAGGCACGCTATGCTGGCGGCGAGATCGGTGCGTTCGTGAGCATGCCGCTCGTCCAGGACGGGACGATGCATTCGGCGCTGTCGGTGCAGCACGATCGCCCGCGGCGCTGGCGCGACAGCGAGATCCAGCTGATGCGCGATATCGCCGAGCGTACCTGGGTCGCGCTGGAGCGTGCCACCGCCCAGGCCGCGCTGCAGGAGCGCGAGCGCAACCAGACCTTCCTGCTCGCCTGGAGCGACCGCATCCGCAACGAAACCAATGCACGCGGCATATTGGGTCGGACGCTGGCGGCGCTGGGCGAGCATCTGGGCGTTGAGCGCGCCAATTTCGCCGAGGCGAGCGAGGATGGCTCGGTGCTCTGCGTAGTGCAGGAATGGCGCGAGGGCGTGCTGAGCACGGTCGATCAGCGCTATCCGCTGAGCGCGCTCGGCAAGAAGCTCGCCGCCGCGCATTCGAGCGGCCTGCCGGTGTGCGTCGACGACACCGCCACCGATCCGCGCTTCGACGAGACCAACAAGCCGCTGTTCGACTCGCTCGGCATCGCGGCGGTGCTCACCTTGCCGATGATCCGCTCGGGCAAGATCGTCGCGGTGCTCTCGGTCCAGCAGGGCACGCCGCGGCGCTGGAGCGACAGCGAAGTCGAACTGGTCCGGGACGTTGCCGATCGCACGCTTGCGGTGCTCCAGCGTGCCCACTCGGAGGAGCGGCTTGCGGAGAGCGAGGCGCAACTCGCGGCATTCATGGAGAATGCGCCCGTTGCGATGCACCTGAAGGACGGGGAGGGGCGCTATATCCGCGTCAATCCCGAGTTCGCCAAAGCACTCGGCAAGACCCCCGACCAACTCCGCGGCAAGCATCCGAGCGAAATCTTCCCGCCCGAGATTGCGGCCCAGCTCGACACGATCGAGCGCGATGCCCGGAACGGCCAGGTGGCGGGGGCCGAGATCGCCCTGGACGGGTTCATCGAGGTGACGCACGTCCTGTCGATGGCGTTCCCGATCGGCGCCAGCGTCGGCATCGCCAAGACCGGCGGCTTCACGCTCGATCTCACCGAGCGCAAGCGCGCCGAGGCTGCGCTCGCCCAGTCGCGCGAGGCGCTGTACCAGACCGAGAAGCTCTCCGCGCTCGGCTCGCTGCTGGCCGGCGTCAGCCATGAACTCAACAACCCGCTGTCGATCGTCGTCGCCCAGGCGGTGATGATGGAGCGCCAGTCGCAGGGCTCGGAGCTGGCGGTCCGCGCGCAGAAGATCCGGCGCGCCGCCGATCGCTGCGCGCGCATCGTCCAGACCTTCCTGGCGATGGCGCGGCAGAAGCGGCCCGAGCGCGCCGCTGTCGATCTCAACGCGGTGGCGATGGCCGCGCACGAACTCGCCGACTATGGCCTCAAGACCGACGGCATCGTCTCGAACTGCGACTTCGCGCCGGCGCTGCCGCTGATCGCGGCGGATTCGGACCAGCTCCACCAGATCATCATCAACCTGATCGTCAACGCGCAGCAGGCGATGGTCGATGCCGGCACCGACCATCGCCTGCTCACGCTCCGTACCGCCCTGGGCGAGGCCGGCATGGTCACGCTGGACGTGTGCGACACCGGTCCCGGCATCCCCGACGAGGTGCGCCGGCGCATCTTCGAGCCCTTCGTCACCACCAAGCCGCAAGGGCAGGGGACGGGTGTCGGCCTGTCGTTCTCGCAGGGCCTTGCCGAGGCGCATGGCGGCAGGTTGGAGCTGACGCCCTCGGCCGAGGGCGCGTGTTTCCGCCTGACCCTGCCGATCGACCCCGACCAGACCCTGCCGTCGATCCCGTCCGAGCTGGCGCACACTGTCGCGAAGCCGGCACGCCGCGCGTTGGTGATCGACGACGAGGCCGAGATCGCCGAGGCGCTGGCCGACTTCCTGTCGATCGAGGGCTTCGCCTGCGACATCGCGGTCGGCGGTGCCGACGCCCGCGCGCAGCTTCGTGCCGGCGACTTCGACCTGATCGTCAGCGACATCCGCATGCCCGAAATCGACGGCCCCCAGCTCCACGCCTGGATGACGGTGGAGCGGCCCGACCTTCTCAGCCGCGTCGCCTTCGCGACCGGCGACACGCTCGGCGCCGCGGCCGCGCGTTTCCTGATCGATGTACAGCGTCCCGTCCTGGAAAAACCCTTCACGCCTGAGGCGGTCAGCCGCTTCCTGCAGCAGATGGATCTCGCATGAGCACCGCAGCCAACCCCTATATCATCACCGTCGACGACGAAGAGGACCTGCGCGAGCCGGTCGCGGCCTATCTGCGCGAGCAGGGGCTCGACGTGGACGAAGCCGATGGCGGTGCCGAGCTCGATCAGATCCTCGAGCGCCGCACGCCCGCCCTTGTCGTGCTCGATGTCACGATGCCGGTGGAGGATGGCTTCAGCATCGCGCGGCGCCTGCGTGCCAGCCACCCCGCGATCGGCATCATCATGCTCACCGCGCGACGCGACGTGATCGATCGCGTCGTCGGCCTCGAGCTCGGCGCCGACGACTACATCATGAAGCCGTTCGAGCCGCGCGAGCTGCTCGCCCGGATCCGCTCGGTCGCACGGCGCCTGAGCACCGAGGCGCCGGTCGCGGCGAACGATGCACCTGCGGCCGAGGAGGAAGCGCCGATGGACACCGGCGACTATCACCAGGAGTTCTGGGTGCCCACTTCGCGCGGTCAGATCCGCGTGCCGGTCGATACGATCGAATGGATCGAGGCTGCCAAGGATTATGCGCTGCTGCACACCGCCGAACGCAGCCATATGATCCGCGTGACGATGTCCGCGCTCGAGCGGGGCCTCGACCCCGCGCAGATGATCCGCGTCCACCGCTCCGCGTTCGTCCGTCCGAAATCGGTGCTCCAGATCAACTCGATCGGACGCCACATGGCGCTGGTCCTGCGATCGGGCGCAACCGTGCGCGTGGGGCCGCGGCATTGGGACGAAGTGCGCCACCGCCTCAAGCATTGAGTTCGCGCTCGGGAGACAGCGCCCTCGTCGCGGGGAACGCCATGCTCGTCGCATTCCTGGCAACGCCGTCTCGCGCCTGCTGATCCACCCCCGCCGCCGGGGCAATCGCCCTCGCATGTACCGCGCCGAGTGCCGCGCGGACGCTGCGTAGCGTCAGACGAGATCACGCAATCGAGAGGGAATATATGCTGAAGAAGATCATGATTGCCGCCGCGCTGGCCGGCGTGTGCAACGCCGCCCATGCCCAGGTCACCGACGACTTCAACCGCGCGAATGCGCCGAGCCTGGGCGCCAACTACACCAATCACGGCAGCAGTCCGTCGATCGTCGGCAACAAGGCGATCACGACCTTCACGGCACTGTCGACCTACAACGACTCCAGCTCGACCTCGGCATCGGTCGATGTCGCGCTGCGCGGTTACGATTCCGGCAGCTACGTCGCGCTGGCGTTCGGCTATCTCTCGGGCGCCAGTTATTTCGTCAAGGTGCAGGACAATGACGGCGACGGCTGGTTCGATTCCTACGGCTTCTACACCGGCAACAACGAATATCTCAACGGCATCAAGTCGTTGAACGGCTTCGACAATGGCACGATGACGGTGAGCTATGCGGGTACCGTCGCGACCCTGTCGATCGCCACGCCCTGGGACACGCAGACCTATTCCTACGACTATGGCTTCGCGCCGGGCAGCCTTGATGTCGGGCTCGGCCTCAATCGCCAGGGCGTGGCCGACAACTTCAGCTTCGACGGCATGGCGACGCCAGGAGGCGTGCCCGAACCTGCGACCTGGGCGATGATGATCGCCGGCTTCGG
>JBEVLV010000199.1:0-20717 GCA_040508955.1 Sphingomonas sp.
CGTCGGCGAAGTCGAGGTTGATGAGGCCCGGCATGACCATCAGGTCGGTGATGCCGCGAACGCCCTGCTGCAGCACCTCGTCGGCCATCTCGAACGCTTCCTTGAAGGTCGTGTTCGCATTGGCGATCAGGAAGAGGTTCTGGTTCGGGATGACGATCAGCGTATCGACGTACTTCTGCAGTTCCTCGATACCCGCTTCGGCCGAATTGGCGCGACGCTTGCCCTCGAAAGCGAACGGCTTGGTGACCACGCCCACGGTGAGGATGCCCATGTCACGCGCCGCCTTGGCGATGACCGGGGCGGCGCCGGTACCGGTGCCGCCGCCCATGCCGGCCGCGATGAAGCACATATGCGCGCCTTCCAGCGCCTTCTGCACCTGATCGATCGTCTCTTCCGCCGCCGCACGCCCGATCTCGGGCCGCGAGCCCGCGCCCAGACCCTGCGTGATCTTTGCGCCGAGCTGTATCCGCTGGCCCGCACTCGACTGCTTCAGCGCCTGTGCATCGGTATTCGCCACGAGGAACTCGACGCCCTGCACTTCGGCCCTGATCATGTTCGCGATGGCGTTGCCACCCGCGCCACCAACGCCGATCACGGTGATCTTCGGCGTCAGTTCGTCCACGTCGGGCGGAAGGAAATCGATACTCATCCTATGGTCTCCCCTGCGACACGCGGGCGATGGCGCGTCACGTTAATTCCTTTTCTGCACGAACCCTTACTTCGACTCTAGCCAAAAGCACGGGGCCTGACGCATTTCTTTAATAATTCGCCCGAAACGCTGCCATCAATCGATGGAACAATGCACCCGGGCTCGTCTTGGTGACGAGCTGGTGCGACGGTTCGAGGCTGCGCAAGTCTATCGGGTTGGTAGCGGCAAAGCGCGCTAGGCCGGCCAGCGTCGAGAAGGCCGGGCCGCTATGCGCCTCAGGCAACGCGGCCAGCCCCTTGGGGCGGCCGACGCGCACTGCGCTGCCCAGCGATTGCTGAGCATAGTCCGCTATGCCCTTGAGTTCCGCGCCGCCGCCGGTGAGGACGATCTGGCGGCCGATCGGATCCTGGAAGCCGAGCTTCTTCAGTTCCTTCTGGATCTCGGCCATCAATCGCTCGAGCCGCTGGCGGATCACCGCGTTGAGCGCTGCCTTCGTGATGCGCGGCCCCTCGGCACTGTCATCGGGGATCGCGAGCACTACATCGATCATCTCGTGATTGTCGCGCGGTGACAGGTTCGCCGAGCCGTGGAAGCACTTGGTACGCTCCGCCCAACTGCGCGGTGTCCCAAAAGCGGACGCTATGTCATCGGTAATATCGGCGGAGCCCATCGGGATCGAGGCGAGACCGGCGAGCACGCCCTGGCAGAAAACCGAGACGTTGGTGACGGCCGCGCCGATCTCGACCAGCGCAACGCCGAGTTCGCGCTCCTCGTCGGTCAGGCAGGCAAGCCCCGTCGCGACTGGCGCGGCAATGATCGAGCGCACCTCCAGATGCGCCGAGCGGACGCACAGGTCGAGGTTGCGCACCGGCGAGCCGTCGGTCGACACGACATGGATGTCGACGCCTAGGCGATCGGCATGCAAACCGAGCGGACGCTTCACCCCGGCAAGGCCGTCGACGGTGTAGCGCGTCGGCTGGGCGTGGAGCACCATCTTGCCCTGCGGATCGATCGCGTCGCGACCGGCCTTGAGCAGTTCGTCGATATCCCCTTGCTCGACGCGGTGGCCACCCAGATCAGCTTCGAGCTTGACGATGTCGGAGATCAGGCCGCCCGCCGAGAAGCTGACCCAGACATCCTCGATATTGGTGCCGGCGATGCGCTCCGCCTGCTCGACGGCCTCGCGGATCGCGATCTCGGTCGCGTGCATGTCGGCGACATAGCCGCGCTTGACCCCCCGGCTCTCGCGCTGGCCGGTACCGAGCACGACCAACTCGCCATTGTCGCCCTTCTGCGCGATCAACGCCGAGACCTTCGACGATCCCACGTCGAGTGCCGTGATCAGACCTTCCGGTGCCGTCTTCGCCATCGCCTGTTCCCCTGCCCTAAACTCAAACGCCTGTCGGCGCAGGCTGGGGCGGATTGATCACCCCCTGCCTGCGTACCACCATCTTGTCCGGATCGCGCATGTCAAAACCCAGATACCCCTTGCCGAGCAAGCGCTCGGTGCCGTCCAGCTCAGCAAATTTCTTCAGCGCCGTGGCCGATTCCGCTTCGCCTTCGGGAAGCTGAAGCTTCTCGCCGGTATTGAAGATCAGGTCCCAGCGGCGATTGCCGACCCAGGTCGCGGCCTTGACCAACGGACGCAGCGCCGGCGCGGCGTCGAGCAGCTGGCGCCGCGCGGGCTCGCGAGAATTGGCACCTTCGCCGATCAGCAGCGGCAGATCGGGCATCGCCTCTTGCGAGACCGGCTCCAGCGGCACGCCCGAGGGATCGACCAGCATCAGCTGGCCATGATTCTGCCAGATCGCAGCCGGCTGGCGCTCGACGATCAGGATGCGCAGCGTATTGGGCAGGCGGCGCGAGACGCGAGCGTCCTGGACCCAGGGGAATTTGAGCAGCCGCTCGCGCACCTGCTCCAGGTCGACCAGCGGCATTGCGCGCGAATCCTGGTCCAGCACCTGTTGGTACACCGTGGCCTTGTCCATGCGCTTGAGGCCGTCGATCTGAATCTCGTCGACCTTCAGGCCCGCCTCGCCCACCGCCTGCGACATGCCCACGCCGATCATGCCGGGCACGCCGAAGAAGCTCGCCACGCCCAGGCCGGCGACGGCGACGAGCCCGACAATGCCCCAGGTCGCAATCCGCTGCAGCGTCGCCTCGCTGAACGGCAACCCGGCGATCGCCTGATCCAGCATGCTCGGCCGCTTGGTCCGGCGCACGCTCTTGCGCGGCTGGGGCTTGGCGCCCCGCCGCGTGGCTGTACGCTGGACCGGCTTGCGGCTCATGCGGCCTTCCCGGCCATGGCTTCGTCGACGATGCGTTGCACGAGATCCGCATAACCGATCCCGAGATATTTTGCCTGCTCCGGAACGAGACTGAGCGGTGTCATACCAGGCTGGGTGTTCACCTCGAGCAGGAACAGCCCCTCGACGCCCTGATTGTCGTCCCAGCGGAAGTCCGAGCGCGACGCTCCCTTGCAGCCGAGCAGCCGGTGCGCCTCGATCGCGATGCGCTTGCAGGCATCGGCAACATCGTCGGGGATCTGCGCGGGGCAGACATGCTCGGTCAGGCCGTCGGTATATTTGGCGTCATAGTCGTAGAAGCCGCTCTTGGGCTTCAATTCGGTGACGCCGAGCGCCTGGTCTCCGAGCACAGCGGTGGTCAGCTCACGGCCGCGGATGAACGGCTCGGCTAGCAGCTCGTCGAACTCCTGCCACGGCCCCTTGGCCTCGGCGCTGATCGGATTGCCGTAATTGCCCTCGGCCGTGACGATCGCGACGCCGACCGACGACCCCTCGTTGACCGGCTTGAGCACATAGGGACGCGGCAGCGGATCGTGGCTGTAGAGCTCCTCGACCTGCACCATCCGGCCGCCGGGCATCGGGATGCCGTGCGGGATCAGCGCCTGCTTGGTGAGCTGCTTGTCGATCGCGATCACCGAGGTGACGAGGCCGCTATGGGTATAGGGGATGCCCATCAGGTCGAGCATGCCCTGGACGGTGCCGTCTTCGCCGGGCGTGCCGTGGAGCGCGTTGAAGACAAGGTCGGGCTGCGCCTCGGCCAGCTTGACCGCGACGTCGCGACCCATGTCGATGCGGGTGACGCGATGCCCTTTGCTTTCGAGCGCATCGGCGATGCCGCTCCCGGAGCTCAGCGATACCTCGCGCTCGGCGGACCAGCCGCCCATCAGGACTGCGATGTGCAGCTTACTCACTTCGTGACCCCAACAGATTCTTGTGTGGCGTCGTCGGCGAACCTGCCGACACGCTGAATTTCCCATTCCAGCATCACGCCGGATTGCGCCTTCACCTTGGCACGTACTTCCTCGCCCAGCGCCTCTATATCGGCGCTGCTCGCCTCACCCAGGTTGAGCAAGAAGTTGCAATGCTTCTCGCTGACCTGCGCGTCGCCCTTGCGCAGGCCGCGGCAGCCTGCCGCATCGATCAGCGCCCAGGCCTTGTGGCCCTCGGGGTTCTTGAAGGTCGAACCGCCGGTCTTCGAGCGCAGCGGCTGCGATTCCTCGCGCGCGGCGGCGATGCGGTCCATCTCGGCCTGGATCGCCGCCGGATCGCCAGGATGGCCGCGGAACGTGGCGCGGACGACGATCGCGCCTTCGGGCAGCGCGCTGTGGCGATAGGTATAGCCGAGATCGGCCAGCGCAAGCGTACGCCGCTCGCCCGAGCGCAGCACGACCTCGCATTCGACGAGGATATCCTTGGTCTCGCGCCCATAGGCGCCGCCGTTCATCCGCACGAAGCCGCCGACCGTGCCCGGGATCGAGCGCAGGAACTCGACGCCGGCGATGCCCGCATCGCGCGCCTTGGACGAAACGAGGATACCCGAAGCGCCGCCGCCGCAGCGGATCGTGGTCGCGTCGACCTGCTCGACGCCGGCGAACGCCTTGCCGAGCCGCACCACCACACCGGGCACGCCGCCGTCGCGCACGATCATGTTCGAGCCCAGGCCCAGGCCCATCACCGGTATCGAGGGATCGAGCGCGTACAGGAAATTGCCGAGATCGTCGGCGTCGGCCGGCTCGAACAGCCACTCCGCCGCACCGCCGCTCTTGAACCACAGGAGCGGCGCGAGCGGCGCATCATGGGTCAGCTTTCCGCGAACCGGGGGCAAGGCGTAGCAGACCGCACTCACTTCCACCCCCAGAGGCTCGACCATTGCTTCCACGCGGCAAGGTTGGCCTCCGCCGCCTTCTGCCCGGCTTCCTGGAACTTCATCAGCTCGCGGCCGCCGTCGAGCATCTTCTGCGCGGCATCCATCTGCGCCTTTTGCGCGCGAAGGATCTCGCGCTGCATCTCGATCGCCGTGGAGAAGAAATCGCTCATGCCGTCACCTGCTCGCGTGCCGCCTCGATCGCGGGTGCCAGGCCGGCGGCCCATTTGGTGATGTCGCCCGCGCCCAGGCACACGACCATGTCGTCGGACACCGCGGCTTCCGCGAGCGCCAGTGCCAGCCCGTCGGCATCGGCAACGGCGGTCACCGCGCGGTGACCGCGCCGACGGATATTCTCGACCAGCGCCTCGGCGTTCACGCCCTCGATCGGCTGCTCGCCCGCGGCATAGACCGGGGCGACATAGACCATGTCGGCATCGTTGAAGGCCTGGGCGAAGTCGTCCATCAGATTGCCGAGGCGGGTGTAGCGATGCGGCTGGACGACCGCGATCACCCTGCCCTTGGCGCTCTCGCGCGCGGCGGCGAGCACCGCGCGGATCTCGACCGGATGGTGCCCGTAATCGTCGATGATCGTGACGCCCCCCGTCTCGCCCACCTTGGTGAAGCGGCGCTTCACGCCTTCGAAGCGAGCGAAGCCCTGCTGGATCGTCGCATCGGGGATGCCGAGCTCGAGCGCCACGCCGATCGCGGCGAGCGCGTTTTGCACATTGTGGCGGCCGGGCATCGGCAGCTCGATATTCTCGATCGAGCGCGTCGTCCCGTCGCGGTGACGGATGATTGCCTCGAACCGGTTGCCGCCGCCGTGCGGGGTGACGTTAACGCCGCGCACATCGGCGCTGGCGGCGAAGCCATAGGTGACGATGCGACGGTCGCGGACGCGCGGGATGATCGCCTGCACCTCCGGGTGATCGAGGCACAGCAGCGCCGCGCCGTAGAAGGGCACATTCTCGACGAACTCGACGAACGCCGCCTTCACCCGGTCGAAATCGCCATAATGGTCGAGATGCTCGGGATCGATGTTGGTAACCACCGCGATCGTGCCGTCGAGCCGCAGGAAGCTGCCGTCGCTCTCGTCGGCCTCGACCACCATCCAGTCGCTGTCGCCGAGCCGGGCGTTGGAGCCATACTGGTTGATGATGCCGCCGTTGATGACCGTGGGGTCGACGCCGCCGGCGTCGAGCAAGGCTGCAACCATCGAGGTCGTGGTAGTCTTGCCATGCGTGCCAGCCACCGCGACGGTGGACTTCAGGCGCATCAGCTCGGCGAGCATCTCGGCGCGACGCACCACGGGGATGCGTCGGTCATAGGCGGCTTCAACCTCGGGATTGGTGCGCACGATCGCGGTGGAGACGACCACCACCGATGCGTCGCCGAGATTGTCCGCCTTGTGGCCGATCTCGACGTGGATGCCGCGGTCGCGCAGGCCCTGGACGACATAGCCCTCGGCCACGTCCGAGCCCTGCACCTTGTAGCCGAGATTGTGCATCACCTCGGCGATGCCGGACATGCCGATGCCGCCGATGCCGACGAAATGGATCGTGCCGATGTCGGTTGCGACGCCCTTCATGCGTAAGCTGGCCTTCCTTGTACTGCCTTGTGGCGCCCGCCCACCGGGGCTTCGGGCGCGTGAATCGATTCGACGAGGTCCGCCAGGTCGCGCGCGGCATGCGGGCGGCCGACGCTGCGGGCACGCGACGCGGCATTCTCGAGCGCGTGCGTATCGAGCCCGAGCTTCTGGATCTGCTTGGCGAGCTCGGTCGCGGTGAAGGCGCGCTGCGGGATCGTGCGGGCACCGCCGGCAGCGGTGATCTCCCGGGCGTTCGCTGTCTGGTGATCGTCGGTCGCAGTCGGCAGCGGCACCAGGATCGCGGGGCGTCCGGCGGCGGTCAGCTCGGCAATGGTCGAGGCGCCGGCGCGGGCAATCACGATATGCGCCCAGGCGAGATGCTCCGGCAGATCGGGCAGATAGGTGGCGATCTCGGCCGGGATTCCGTGCGCCTGATATTTGGCGCGGACCATGTCGATATCCTCGACCCGCGCCTGGTGCGTCACCTGCAGGCGGCGGCGGAAATGGACGGGCAGCAGCGCGAGCCCGTCGGGCACGACCTGGCTCAGTACCGAGGCGCCCTGGCTGCCGCCGGTGACGAGGACGCGGAAGATGCCATCTTCCTCGATGATCGGATAGGGCCGGTTGCGCAGCGCCAGCACCGCCTCGCGCACCGGATTGCCGACCAGGTGCGTCTTGCCCTGCCAGCCGTCCTTCATCCGCTCGACCTGGCCATAGGAGGTCGCGATCGCGTCGACCCGTCCCGCAACGAAACGGTTCACGCGGCCGAGCACGGCATTTTGTTCGTGGACGATCGTCGGAATCCTCGCGCGAAACGCCGCGAGGATCGCCGGAAGCGCCGGATAGCCGCCGAACCCGATCACCGCCGAGGGCTGGATATCCTTGTACAGGCGCAGCGCCATCGAGCGCCCGGCCAGCATCTTGCCGGCCGCCTTGACGAAGCCGAGCGGGCCGCCGCCGAGCCGCCCGGCCGGCAGGACATGCGTCTCAACATCTTCGAAAAGCCCGGGAAAACGCACGCCGCGATCGTCGCTGACCAGGGCGACGTGGTGACCGCGATTGGCCAGCTCCACCGCCAGCGCGGCCGCGGGCACCATATGCCCGCCGGTACCACCGGCTGCGAGAACATAGCTGCGCGACTGACTCATGAATTGCTCCACCGAACGGTATAAGGGGAGCGCTTCAGATACGGGTTTCGCCGCGTGAAGGCGAGCAGCAACCCATAGCCGATCGACAGCGCCACCATCGACGATCCGCCATAGCTGATGAACGGCAGCGTCATGCCCTTGGACGGGGCGATGCCGGTGTTCACCGCCATGTTGATCAGCGCCTGGACGCCGAACTGGGCGGCGAGCCCGGCCGCGGCGAGCAGGCGGAACGCGTCCTCCTCGTCGAGCAGCTTCATCAGCACGCGGATGACGATGGCGAGATAGAGCAGCACGATCACCGCGCAGGCGATCAGCCCGAACTCCTCGCCGATCACCGAGAAGATATAGTCGGTATGCGCCTCGGGCAGCTTGAACTTGATCTGGCCGCTGCCCGGCCCGGTGCCGGTCAGGCCGCCCGCCGTCAGCGTGTCGTGCGCCATTTCGAGCTGGTAGCGATCGGAGAGCGCTGCTTCCTTGGTCGGGAACAGGAAATTGTCGATGCGGGTGCGCGCGGTACCGTAGAAGAGATAGGCCGCGACCACGCCCGCCACCGCCGTGCCGCCCAGCCCGGCGATCGCCATGGGCGAGATGCCCGAGATCATCAGCAGGATCACCCAGACCAGCCCGAACACGATCGTCTGGCCGAAATCGGGCTGCATCATCAACAGCACGCCGATCAGTGCGGTGAGGCCGCCGGTGACGAACAGCACCGGCAGCTCGGGATCGCGGGCGCGGAACGAGAGCATCCAGGCGGTCGAGACGATGAACAGCGGCTTGAGGAATTCGGAGGGCTGGAGATCGGAGATGCCCAGCCCGATCCAGCGCCGCGCACCGTTCACCTCATGGCCGACGAACGGCACCAATGCGAGCATCACCAGGAAGATCGCAGCGCCGAACAGCGACAGCCGCCGCGCCAGCGTGGTCGGCAGCATCGACACGCCGATCAGCACCGGCACCGAGACGCAGACCCACATCAGCTGGCGCCAGAAATAATACATCGGCGCCATCTGGTGCGCAGCGTCCGAATAGCGCCGCGCGGTCGCGGGCGAGGCTGCCGCCACCGCGATCAGCCCGATCGCGATCAGCAGGAAGGCGAGCAGCAGCAATACGCGGTCGACTTCCCAGAACCACATCCCCGCCCGGCTCTTGCTCGCGCGGCTGAGCTGGTTCGACATGCGCGGCCGTGCGACCTGGGGTTCCATCGCTTCGGGCGCGTCGGTCCCATCCGTCACCCGAGCGCCTCCACGGCATCGCGGAACGCCCGGCCCCGCGCCTCATAGTCGGTGAACTGGTCGAACGAGGCGCAGGCGGGCGAGAGCAGCACGGTATCGCCCGGCTGTGCATTGGCGGCGGCGCTGCGCACGGCCTGGGCGAGCGTGCCCGATTGCTCGACTGGCATCTCGACCTTGAGCAGGCCGGCGAACAGATCTGCAGCCTGGCCGATCGTATAGGCATGGACGACATGGCCGAAACCGGGGCGGCAGGCTTCGAGGTCGTCGGTCTTGGCGAGGCCGCCGAGGATCCAGTGGATGCGATCGAACGCCGCCAGCGCAGGCGCCGTCGAGGTCGGGTTGGTCGCCTTGCTGTCGTTGACGTAGAGTACGCCGTTCCGGGTCGCGACGCGCTCCATGCGGTGCGGCAGGCCGGGAAAGCTCTCCAGCCCGCGATCGATCGCGGCAGTATCGATGCCCAGCGCCTCGCAAGCGGCGATGGCGGCTAGCGCGTTCTGGGCGTTGTGCGGCCCCTGCAGCGCGGGCCAGCGCGACTGGTCCATGCAGACGCCGGGGGCGATCTTGGTGAGGTCCTCGCTGCGGCCCGACACCGCTACCTGCCGCGCGATCGCGGCGGAAGGCGCATCGCCGATGCCGATGATCGCGGCATGGCCCTTGGACTGCATCGCGAACAGCCGCGCCTTGGACGCGGCATAGCCCTCGAACCCGTCATAGCGATCGAGATGATCGGGGGTGATGTTGAGCAGCACCGCGACGTCGCAGTCGAGGCTGTGGGTCAGGTCGATCTGGTAGCTCGACAGCTCGAGCACATAGACGCCGCCCTCGGGGAGCGGGTCCTGGCCGAGGATCGGCAACCCGATATTGCCGCCGAGCCGCGCGGAGATGCCGGCGACCTCGAGGATGTGGTGGATCAGCGCCGTGGTGGTCGACTTGCCGTTGGTGCCGGTGATGCCGACGACCTTATGCGGGGGCAGGCCGCTACGAGCTTCAGCGAACAGCTCGATGTCGCCGATCAGGGGCACGCCGGCTTGGCGGGCATGCTCGGCGATCGGGTGGCGATTGATCGGCACGCCCGGGGATACGACGACGCCGGCGAAACCGGTGAGGTCGAGGGTCAGAGGATCGAGGATTTCCGCATCCACTACGTTGGCGCGCGCCGTCTCGTTCGAATCCCACGCGACGACCTTCGCGCCGCCCGCCAGCAAGGCGTCGACCGTCGCCAGCCCCGAGCGCGCAAGCCCGAGCACTGCATAGCGTTTGCCGCGCCAGGCGGTGCTCGTGATCACCGCAGCTTCAGGGTCGCGAGCCCCGCGAGCGCCAGCACGAAGGCGATGATCCAGAAGCGGATCACGACCGTGGGCTCGGACCAGCCGAGCTGTTCGAAATGGTGGTGGATCGGCGCCATCTTGAAGACACGCTTGCCGGTCCGCTTGAAGAAGAAGACCTGGATGATGACGCTCAGCGCCTCCATCACGAACAGGCCACCGATGATGCCGAGCACCAGCTCGTGGTGCGCGGTGACGGCGATCGTGCCGAGCGCGCCGCCCAGGGCGAGCGACCCGGTATCGCCCATGAAGACGGCCGCCGGCGGCGCGTTGAACCACAGGAAAGCGAGCCCCGCCCCGATCATCGCGCCGCAGAAGATGGCGAGATCGCCTGCGCCCGGCACGTGCGGAATGCCCAGATAGGTCGCGTAGATTTTATTGCCGGCCAGGTAGACGATCAGCATGAACGCCATGCTCGCGATCACCACCGGCATCGTCGCCAGCCCGTCGAGCCCGTCGGTGAGGTTCACCGCATTGCCGAACGCCACGATCGTGAAGGCGGCGAAGGCGATGTAGAAATAGCCGAGGTCCGGATGGATCCAGCTGAAGAACGGCACATAGAGCTGGGTATTGCCCTGCGAGAAGATGATGATCGCGCTGGCGATGCCGGCGATCAGGAACTCGCCGAGCAGGCGGATCTTGCCCGAGACCCCCGCGGTGCTCGCCTTCCGGACCTTGTCGTAATCGTCGAGGAAGCCGATCATGCCGAAGCCGAAGGTGACGAACATGCAGGCCCAGACATAGGGATTGCGCAGGTCCATCCAGATCAGCAGCGACAGCATGAGCGAGGTCAGGATCATCAGCCCCCCCATCGTCGGCGTGCCGCGCTTGGCGAGGTGGCTCTGCGGCCCGTCGGTGCGGATCGGCTGGCCCTTGCCCTGGCGCAGCCGCAGCCAGCCGATGAAGCGCGGGCCGATCAGCAGCCCGAGCAGCAACGCCGTCGCCACCGCGCCGCCGGTGCGGAACGAGAGATAGCGGAAGAGATTGAGGACGCCCGGGAAGCCCAGCTGATCCGCGATCAAGTACAGCATTACGCAGGGACCCTTTCCGCCAACGCCGCCACGAGCGTCGAGAGCCGCACGCCGTTCGAACCCTTTATGAGGACCACGTCGCCCGGCGCCAGCACGGACTCGAGCCGCGCACGCGCAGTCGCGGCGTCGGGCACATGGACGAAATCGATCCGTCCCTCAAGGGCTTGTGCCAGCGGCGTCATCGCTTCGCCGACCAATATCGCATAATCGACACCCGCGGCCTCGACCGGGCCGGAAAGCTCGGCGTGAAACGCCTCCGAATGCTCGCCCAGTTCGCGCATCTCGCCCAGCACGGCGAGCTTGCGCCCCGGCTCGTGCGCGAGGACGGCCAAGGTGGCGCGCATCGATGCGGGATTGGCGTTGTAGCTCTCGTCGATTACCAGCGCCTCGCCGCCGGCGACCGGCACGAGCAGGCGCGCACCACGGCCCGCGATCCCGCCCATCTCCGCCAGCGCCAGCCCGGCGATCTCGAGATCCGCACCCACCGCATCGACCGCGGCAAGGATCGCCATCGCGTTCGACACCCAATGCTCGCCTGGCTGAGAGATGGTGAAGCTAAGCTCGCACGCATCGAAGCGGGCGGTGATGAACGTCCCGCCGGTGCGGGTACGCATCGTCTCGACCGCACGGAAATCGGCGCCCTCGCCCAGGCCGAAGGTGACGATCCGTCCTGCATACGGCGTGGCAGCGGCGATCAGGCGATCGCGATGCGGGCTGTCGAACGGCACGATCGCGGCGCCGCCCGGCTCCAGGCCCTGGAAGATCTCGCCCTTGGCGTCGGCGATCGCAGCCTCGCTGTCGAAGAACCCCATATGCGCCGGGGCGATCGTGGTGACGAGCGCGACATGCGGACGTACCAGCCGTGTGAGCTGAGCGAGTTCGCCGGGATGGTTCATACCCATTTCGAACACGCCGAACCGCGTCGCCCGCGGCATGCGGGCCAGGCTGAGCGGCACGCCGGTATGGTTGTTGTAGCTCTTGACCGAGCGATGGGCGCAGCCCGGATCGCCGCGGTCGAGCGCGGCGAACAACGCTTCCTTGGTGCCGGTCTTGCCGACCGAGCCGGTAACGCCGATCACCTTGCCGGCCATGCGCGCGCGCGCCGCGACGCCGAGCGCGTCCAGAGCCGCGGTGGTGTCCGCGACGAACACGTGCGGCTGCGTCGTCGCCTGCGACACCAGCGCACCGGCGGCACCCTGCGCGAAAGCCTGGTCGAGGAAGCGATGGCCGTCGGTGCTTTCGCCCTTGAGCGCCAGGAACAGATCGCCCGGCCCCACCTCGCGCGAATCGAAGGTCACGCCCGAAGCCTCGAACGGCTCGGAGGGGGTGCCGCCGGTGGCGGCCGCGATCTCGGCGGAGGTCCAGAGGCTCATGCCGCGCACTCCCGCGCGACGGTGACGTCGTCGAAGGGCAGCACCAGATCGCCAACAAGCTGACCCTGTTCATGTCCTTTGCCGGCGAGGAGAACGATATCGTCCGGCCCCGCCATCGCGATCGCGGCGGCAATGGCGGCGCGGCGATCGCCGATTTCCAGCGCCTCCGGCGCGCCCTTCAATATCTCGGCGCGGATCGCGGCAGAATTCTCGGAGCGCGGATTATCATCAGTGACGATAGCCACCTCGGCACCGGCTGCGGCAGCCTGACCCATCGGCTCGCGCT
The DNA here is from genome assembly GCA_040508955.1 of Sphingomonas sp. GTDB lineage: Bacteria > Pseudomonadota > Alphaproteobacteria > Sphingomonadales > Sphingomonadaceae > Sphingomonas. The sequence continues at coordinate 12,803 of JBEVLV010000199.1, forward strand.
TACCGGCGTCACGATCCCCGCCCGCGCCGAACACCAAGATCAGCCTGCCCTTGGTATGCGGCTTCAGCGCGGCGATCGCCGCCTCCAGCGCATCGGGCGTATGCGCATAATCGACATAAACCGGCGCGCCGGTCGGAGTGATCACTGCGCGCTCCAGGCGCCCGCGCACCGGCTGGAGCCGAGCGAGATTGGCAATCGTCGCGGCGACATCGCCGCCGGTCGCGATCACCAGACCCGCGGCGGTGAGCGCGTTGGCCGCCTGATAGGCACCGATCAGCGGCAGCGTCACCTTGTGGATGCTGCCTTCCGCCTCGATTTCGAGGCCCTGGCCGAGCAGGGTGGGATCGCGCGAGATCAGCCGCAACGTCTCGCCATGCTCACCCACCGTGACCAGCCGGTTGCCGCGCTGGCGGGCGAGATCCTCGATCCGCAGCGCATTGGGATCGTCGGCCCACACCACCGCCGCGCCGTCCAGGTCGAGCACGTCGGCGAAGAGCCGCATCTTGGCATGGAAATAGGTTTCCATGTCGCCGTGATAATCGAGATGGTCGCGGCTGAGATTGGTGAAGGCCGCGGCCCGCACCGGCAAGCCTTCGGTGCGATATTGCGACAGGCCGTGCGACGAGGCCTCGAACGCGACATGCGTCACGCCCTCGCGTGCCAGCCCGGCGACGTTCGAGAGGAAGGTGACGATGTCTGGTGTGGTCAGCCCGGTCGAGACGCGGTCGTCGGCAGTGGTGACGCCGAGCGTCCCGATCGATGCGGCGTGAAAGCCCGCCATGCGCCAGAGCTGGCGGGTCATCTCGACGGTGGAGGTCTTGCCGTTGGTGCCGGTCACCGCGACCGCGGTTTCGGGGAACGGTGCGAAGAATTTGGCCGCGAGCCGGGCGAATTTCTCGCGCGGATTGACGTCGGCGATGTGGAGGGCACCCTCCACCACGGCCTCGGGCCGGGCGACCACGGCTATCGCTCCCGCCTTCACCGCGTCCGCGATGAAATCCTCGCCGTTGAAGCGCGCGCCCGCAAAGGCACCGAACACCGTCCCCGGCGCCACCTTGCGATGATCGATCGCGAACCCAGTGACCACGGCGTCACCCGCGCCGTCCGCCAGCGCACCAAGCCTCATCGCGGATCCTTTTCGGGGGAAACTTCCTGCGTGACCAGCGGGAGCAGTTCGCTCTCGTCGATGTCGCGCGTGTCGCTGGGTGGCACGCCCAGCATCGCGCCGGTACGGCTGATGACGCGCCCGACGACCGGGGCGACGGTCCAGGCGGCGGTGGTGCGGTATACCCCGAGCGCGGGGTTGGCCTTGGGTGAGTCGAGCATGGCAACCACCACATAGCGCGGCGCGTCGATCGGGAAAGCCGCCGCGAAGGTCGAGACGTTGCGATGCTTGTCGTATCCGCCGCCCGAAGCCGCCTCCGCCGTGCCGGTCTTGCCGGCGACGCGATAGCCCGGCGCCTCGCCCTTGCGACCGGTGCCTTTGAGGACGATCAAGCGCAGCAGCTGGCGCATCCGCGCGCTGGTCGCCTCGCTGATCACCCGGCGGCCCTGCACCTGCTTGCTTGGATCGGCCTTGAGCAAGGTGGTCGGGTGCCACATGCCGCCATTCACCAGCGATGCATAGGCATTGGCGAGGTGCAGCGGCGTCACCGCGATGCCATGGCCATAGGCGGTCGTCATCACGGTGATGCGCCCCCAGGTCGACGGCCATAGCGGCCGAGCGCCGTCACCCAGCTCGATGTTCGGCCTTGTATCGAAGCCAAGGCGGCGGAACATGTCCTGCAGCTTCGCCGCGCCGAGTTCGTCGGCGATGCGCGCGGTGGCGATGTTGGACGAATAGATCAGCGTCTCGGGGATGTTCAGCCAGCGAAACTGCTCGTCGCCTGGATCGTCGTGGATCGCGAAGCGGCCCATCTGGAGCGGCTTGGTGGCATCGAAGCGTCGCGACATCGAGGTGATCGTGCCGCTGTCGATCGCGGCGGCGACCGCGATCGGCTTGAAGGTCGAACCCAGCTCATAGACGCTCTGGGTCACGTTGTTGCGCGGGACGATGCCCTGGATCGCGTTGGGATTGAAGCTGGGCAGCGAGACCATCGCGAGGATCTCGCCGGTCTGCGCGTCGAGCATCACGCCGGCAGCGCCCTGCGCCTGCAGATCGGTCATCGCGCGGCCGAGTTCGCTCTCCAGCGCGGCCTGAACGCGCGCATCGATCGACAGCGCGACCGGCTGTCCACGCTTGGCCGGATCGGTCAGACGCCCTTCGAGCACCTTCTCCATGCCCGAGACGCCGCGGCCGTTGACATCGAGATAGCCGAGCACGTGCGAAGCCATGCCCGACTGCGGATAGAGCCGATCGGGCTCGCGCTGGAACTCGATGCCCGGCTGGCCGAGCGCGTTCACCGCGCTCACCAGTTCGGGCAGCGCGCGGCGCTTCAGATAGGCGAAGGTGCTGCCCGAATTGAGGATGGCGTAATAATGTCCGGCCGTCCGCTCGGGGATAAGCTCGGCCAACCGCTGGGCGAGTTGCCCCTTGTCGCCGATCACCTGGTTCGGGTGGATCGCGATCGACCAGGCATCGATGCTGCGCGCGAGCGGCGCACCGTTGCGATCGACGATGTCGGCGCGCGGCGGCAGCAGCCCCGCGGTCACGTCGCGCGCTACCGCCGGCTCGGCCCAGATCGCGAGCAACGCCAGCTTGCCGATGATCGCCAGCATCCCCGCGCCAAACAGCAGCGAGAGGATCATCAGCCGCAATTGGGCGACGGCGACAAGCGCCTGCCGGGCTCCGCCCGGTCGACCCTTGCGGGTCGGCGGGGCGACGACGACGATCAACGCAGCGCCAGCTTCTCGCGCTTCGCCAGCTTCTCCAGATCGTTGACCGTCGACGCGCTCAGCATGCCGCGATCCACCATCGCCACGGCCTTGCGATCAGCCTTCTTCATCAGGTTGTGAAGCTCCGAATCCTGCTGGGCAACGCTCTTGCCCACAGTCTTTGCCTGCACCGGAACCGTATTGGATGCCACCGTCGCTGCGACGGCCTGAACCGGCGACGCGCCCGCCGGAACCACCAGGGCCGCCGTCTGCAGCGTCGCCTCAGTATCGACGCGGTCGAGGCTGGCGAGCTGATTCTCGCTCGCAAGATATTGCTGCGGCGCGGGCGCGGCCATCGCCAGCACGTCCCCGTTCCAGCGCTCGATCTGGGCGAGATTGGCGCGGGTGTTGAACTCGGTCTCCAACCCGCGGATATCGCGCTGCGCCTGGACGATCGACGCCTCGACCGACTTCAGCCGCGCGCGCTCCGCCGCGCCGTGCGAAGTAACCATGTAGCAAGCCGGCGCCACGATCACGCCGCACAGGAACCAGCCCAATCCCTTGAACCCCTGAACCGCCATCACCCTGCTCCTTGATCAGACCACGGCGCCGCGGCGGTCCGCTGCGCCACGCGCAGGGTCGCCGAACGGGCACGCGGGTTACGCGCTACCTCCGCCTCGCCGGGCTTCACGGCCTTGGCTGGCGGCTCAAAACTGGGTTCGGCCCGAGGACCGGTCGCCGGACGATGGCGCGAACCCGCGGGTTCGCTGCCGCTGCGCTCGCGAAGGAAGCGCTTCACCATCCGGTCTTCGAGGCTGTGAAAGGTCACCACCGCGAGGCGGCCGCCGGGCTTCAGCACGCGCTCGGCGGCGGCGAGCCCCTCGGCCAGCTCGTCGAGCTCGCGGTTGATGAAGATGCGCACCGCCTGGAAAGTGCGGGTCGCCGGGTCCTTCTTGTCGTGCGGCTTGTAGCCCAGCGCCTTGCGGACGACGTTTGCCAGCTCGCCGGTGCGGCTCAGCGGGCGCGCACGAACGATCGCGCTCGCGACGCGACGCGATCGCGGCTCCTCGCCGAACTCGTACAGGACGTCAGCGATCTCGGCCTCATCGGCACTGTTGAGCCACTCGGCCGCGGTCATCCCCTCGCCGGCCATCCGCATGTCGAGCGGACCATCGGACTGGAACGAGAAGCCGCGATCGGCCTGGTCGAGCTGCATCGACGAGACGCCGATATCCATCGTCACGCCATCGACGGGCACGAAGCCGCGGCGCGCGAGCTCGCCCTCCATCTGGCTGAACGGCGCCTCGATCAGCGTCAACCGACCATTCGCCGCGGCCAAAAGGGTTTGACCGCCCTCGATCGCATGGGGGTCGCGATCGAAGGCGGCCACCTCGGCACCCCGCTCGAGGATGGCGTCGGTGTAGCCGCCCGCTCCGAACGTGCAGTCGACATGACGCTCGCCGGGCACGATGGCGAGCGCGTCGACCACTTCGTCGAGCAGCACGGGGATATGGGGGGCGGCGCCGGTCACAGCGTCACGCCCTTTTGCTGGCATAGGAACTCGCAGATCTCGCGCAGCGCGGGATCTGCGTTGGGATCGCCCAGCAGCACTTCGGGCGCCCAGACGTCGAACGTCTCGCCCGCGCCGTTGAAGAACGCCCATTTGCCGATCTTGGCCTTGGCCTTGAAGAAGGGCGGAATCACGAAGCGGCCGCTGTCGTCGAACGGCGCCTTCTCGACGAGACCGAAGGCACGGCGCTTGGCGCGAGTATCGCCTTCCTTGCCTTGATCGGCAGCGAGCTGCTCGCGGCGATCGAGGCGCTCGTATTTTTCCTTGGACCAGCCGGCATCATGCGCAGAGAGGCACGGATCCTCCGCATGCATGCCGATGACGATCTGGCGGGTGTCGGAATTGCGCTCAGCGGCGGCGCGCAGGTCTGCGGGAATGGCGACGCGACCCTTCTGGTCGACCGCCTGAAGCGCAAATCCTTCGAAGAGCTCCCTGTCCGCCAATGCCCAAACCCCAATGGGCACGCCTCTCCCGCCTCCGGAACACACCGTCGCGGCGCCCCGGCACTCGACTCAGGGAAAGGGAATCGTGCCCCCCTTAACCAGCTTGTTTAATCACAAACGGCTCGGGGATACAACGGGAGAATCGGGGATTAAGCGGGCATTTCCCCCACTAAGCCCCAATTTCAGACGATGTTTACTTTAGAATCGGTGTTTGTTCTTTATTTGTACAATCCTCATTCGGAGCAAATCGCCGGTTTTAAGGGGTATTCCTGAGCCGGTGGGGCCAAATCCCGGATCCGCCCCGAAAAGCGGGCGGCAGAACAGGCATTTCCCCGGATTTTCCAAGTATCGCGATAACAGGACGCGTGGCGGCGCGAATCCCCATCAGGATCGAAAGGCCGCGAAAATCCTGCAAGTCATCGCAGATTGGATGCAATCAACTTGCGCTTGCACCGCGATGGCAGGCATCGCGCAGGTGAATCAGAGGTTTAGCGCTGGACTTCGCCGCGTCGCCGGGCCTGTTCGCGCCGAGCGATCTCGGCCGCATTGACGGCTTCGGTCGATTCCGCGCTCGGCGCGACGCCCAGTTCGGCAAGCGGTTCGTCGCTGCTCTTGTCGAGCGTGCCGGCCGTGGCGCCGTCAGAGAGATTGGCGACGACGGACGCATTGGAAGCGCCGATCGCGGAGACCGGCTGCTCGCGATTCACCGAGGAGAACACAACGCTCACGATTCCTATCAGCACCAACACGATCGCTAGACCGGTCATGCCGACACGAACTCTCTGCATCGCCTGGGCAGAGTCTTGGTGCGATCCCGACTTCATACCTGTGGCATAAATGTAACGGGTAATCGGGAACTTGTCGAGCGGGCGGGTTCAGCCGTGCGCGAGCCACGGCAAAACGGGCAGCCCCTTCGCCTTCAGCCACTCGCCATTGTACAGCGTGGAGAGGTAGCGAAAGCCCGTATCGCACAGGATCGTCGCAATCCGTTTGCCCGGCCCCAACTCGCGCGCGAGCCGTACGGCGCCGGCCACGTTGATGCCGGACGACAGACCGAGGCACAGCCCCTCCTCGGAAAGCAGGCGGCGCACCCAGTCCATCCCTTCCTCGTCGGAGATGCGGAACTGCGTGTCGACCGGCGCGCCCTCCAGGTTCGCCGTGATCCGCCCCTGCCCGATTCCCTCGGCAACCGACGAACCTTCGGACTTGAGCTCGCCGCACGCATAATATGCGTACAGCGCCGCGCCATAGGGATCGCTGAGCGCGATGCAGACCTTCTCGTCCTTCGACTTGAGTCCCAGGCCGACGCCCGCGAATGTGCCGCCGGTGCCCACCGCGCAGGTGAAGCCATCGATCCGCCCCTCCATCTGCGCCCAGATCTCCTCGGCGGTGCCGACGATGTGCGCGCGGCGATTGGCGATATTGTCGAACTGGTTGGCCCAGATCGCGTTCGGCGTCTCCTCGGCGATGCGGCGCGAGGTGTGCACGAAATGGCCGGGGTTCGAATAGGGCGCTGCCGGTACCAGCACGAGTTCGGCGCCGAGCGCACGTAGCGTGTCCATCTTCTCGCGCGACTGGGTTTCCGGCATGACGATGATCGTCTTGTAGCCCTTGGCGTTGGCGACCAGCGCCAGGCCGATGCCGGTGTTGCCGGCCGTGCCTTCGACGATCGTCCCGCCGGGCTGGATAGCGCCCCGCTCCTCGGCATCCTGGACGATGAACAACGCAGCGCGATCCTTCACCGAAGCACCGGGATTGGCGAACTCGCACTTGCCGAAAATGTCGCAGCCGGTGGCCTCGCTCGGACCTTTCAATCGCACCATCGGCGTGTTGCCGATCAGCGCCAGCGTGTCTGGGGTTGCATGCATGGGCGCTAGATAGAGGTGCAAAGGCGTGTCCGGCAAGCAACGGCTGATAGGTCGCCACGAAGATCGATTTGGGCACTTTACGGAAACGCTATGCCGATGCGCACAATCCCTCTCGAACCTTAACGCGCGCCTCCCCTAATTCCCCGCTCCGAAGCAAATATGGAGAGACAAGGGATGACACCGCATTTCAGCCTGGCCGGCCTGTTCCGGTCGGCACATGCCGCGGAGGATTCCGACGACCCTGGGCAACGTCCCAGCCATGCCCAGATCGCCTCGCGGCTCGCCGAATGGCGCGCCCGCGGGCACCGCTCGGTCCGCATCCTCGACCTGGGATGCGGCCGCGGCGACCATCTGCTGCGCGCCGTCGCCCGGGCGCGCGAACTCGGCTTCGTCTCGATCGAAGGCCGCGGCATCGATCCCTCGCCCGGGCATGTCCGCCAGGCCCGCCACCGCGCCGAAAGCGAGACGCATCCGAGCACCAGCCTGACCTTCGAGATCGGCGAGCCGATCGGCGCACTCGCCGCCGAGCATGACGGCGCGGCCGATCTGATCCTGCTGTCCGAACCCCGCCCCTATCCGTGCAGCCCGCTGGGCGCCGCGCTCGACCGGGTCTGCGCCGGCTTCGTGCTCAGCGCTGGCTGATCCCGGCGCGCACCAGATGCGGGCCGAGCCTGCCGCCGAGCCACAGGAAGAACATGCGATAGTCCGAGAAAAGCGACCAGAGCGGATAGGTGAAGGTCGCCGGGCGGTTCTTCTCGACGCCGAAATGGGCACCCCAGGCGAAACCATAACCGGCAAGCGGCAGGAGCAGCCACCACCAGCCGCCCGATCGGATCGCGAGCGCCAGGAACACGAAGGTCAGCGCGGTTCCGACATAGTGGAGCGTCCGCGTGGCGGGCTTGGCATGCTCCTGGAGATAATAGGGCCAGAAATCGGCATAGCGAGTGATGGTGCGCGCCATGCGCCGCCGTTTAGCGCTATCGGGTCGCCAAGGGAAATGGTATAAGAACATGCTGAGGAGGTAGAAATGGGCACACAGCTCAATATCAAGGATGCCGAGACTGTCCGCCTCGCACGCGCATTGGCCGAAGAACTCGGCGGCTCGGTGACCGCCGCGGTGCGCCTCGCGATCGAAGAGAAGCTCGCGCGGCAGCGCGACGATCTCGAGCAGCGCCGCGCCCGCCTCGCCAGGATCGTCAAGGGCAGCCGCGACCTCTGGA
>JBEVLV010000200.1:0-21835 GCA_040508955.1 Sphingomonas sp.
CCCGCCCGGATAGGCGAAGATCGGCAGGCTGACCGTGCCGCCCGCCGCGACGACCTTGGCCAGCGCGCCTTCCAGATCCTCCTTCACCTCGACCAAGGGCAGGATCGTCGCGGTCGCCTGCTCGCCATCGCCGTTGAGCCCGAGATCGGTGTCGCCGGTCATCGTCGCGGCATAGTCCGGCCCGAAATCGGTGAAGGCCCAGCCAAACGCCTGGACGTAGAAATCACGCACCCCCGCGACATTCTTCACGGGCAGTTCGACATAGCTGATCCGGGCCATTACATCCTCCAATGTTCTTGATTCGTTCTAGTTGAGCGCCTAAGCTTTGGCAATGGCAAAGACTCGCCCCGTCCGTGGCGCGACGCTCAACACCGAGAGCCGACGCTTCAACCTGCCCGAGCGCGAGGCGGATGGCGACTGGCTCGATGCGCGCGAGGAGGTCGACGGAGAGGCTCCGAAGCTGCGCACCACGGTGACGGTCGAGACGCCCAGGACGATCATCACCCGCAACAGCTCGCCCGACATCGCCTTCGATCGTTCGGTGAACCCGTATCGCGGGTGCGAGCATGGCTGCATCTATTGCTTCGCGCGGCCGACCCATGCCTATCACGACCTGTCGCCGGGCATCGATTTCGAGACGCGGCTGTTCGCCAAGCCCGATGCCCCCACCCTGCTCCGCGCCGAGATCGCGAAGCGCGGCTATGTCTGCCGGCCGATCGCGTTCGGGACCAACACCGATCCCTATCAGCCGATCGAGGCGGAGTGGCGGATCACCCGCGGCTGCATCGAGGTGCTGGCCGAATGCGACCACCCGATCACCATCACCACCAAGTCCGATCGGGTGACGCGCGACATCGACCTCCTCGCCCCGATGGCGGCGAAGGGGCTCGCGGCGGTGATGGTCTCGGTCACCTCGCTCGATCCGAAGATCGCGATGACGGTCGAGCCCCGCGCGCCGCACCCGGAAAAGCGCCTAAAGGCGATCCGCAGGCTCACCGACGCGGGCATCCCGGTGTTCGTCTCGCTCGCGCCGGTGATCCCGCAGGTCACCGATCACGAGATGGAGCATATCCTCGAGCGTGCGGCGGAGGCCGGCGCGCGCGCCGCCTTCTTCCTGCCGGTGCGGCTGCCCTATGAGGTGGCGCCGCTGTTCCGCGCCTGGCTCGACACGCATTTCCCCGATCGCGCGGGCAAGGTGATGGCGACGATCCAGTCGATCCGCGGCGGCAAGGACAATGACGGCAATTTCCACACCCGCTTCCGCGGCCAGGGGCCCTGGGCGGAGCTGCTGCGCGTGCGCTTCCATCGCGCGGCGCGGAAATACGGCCTGGACGGCGAACGTCTGCGCCTGCGAACCGACCTGTTCCGCCCGCCCGCCGGTCCGCAGGGGGAGCTGTTCTAGGGACGGGCGGAAGTGCACGCATACTGACTGCTTTCGCCGTAATTGCGGACATTGCGGGACCGCCGCATTCGGCCCATTATTACGGGATGGAGCAGACGTATTTCGGGCCAACGCAAAAGGCCGTGACGTATCTAAACCGAGCATTAGCTCTACCAGCGACCGGCGCTGAGCAGGACTGGGAACTCGAACTGGCTGATCCGAACAAGCTCACTCTGATGGTAGAGCTTTTAGACAGCAATACGCTTGATGAGGAAACGAGAAGCGCTCTTGTTGTCCTCATTCTGCACTCGATGCAGCAAGCCTATGATGATGGAGCCGATGTTTCAGCGACGGTCCGATCAGTGAGGACAGAAATCCGAACAGATGCAGCCTTGCGCACCCAGATGATCAGTTATTGGGCACGGTACGATCCCGTGCTCGCCGTGCTGACCTAACGGCAGCTTCCCACCCACTCCTGGACACTCTTCGCGGCGGAAGCGGAAGCCAAAAACGGACTGATCGCTTTCGCCCCAGTTGCGGTCTTCCGGCCATCACGAGAGGATTCTTCGATGCTCTACGTACTGCTAATCGTACCGCGCCGGCTGGAACTATCGTTTCTGTCGAAGGCCGCGCCCGACATGTTAGTGGCAGAACAGAAGGACGGACGAGGCCATTTTGTATTCGCTGGTGTAACCCAATATCAGGACGTCAGGTTTGAGCCGATGGGCGCTGATGGCGCCGATTGGGTCGACGAACCAGAACGCCTCGCTCGCATCGAAGAATTGGGGTCATCGCGGGAAGTCTACGCAGTACATTATAAGAACGTCGAACGGCTAAAGGCCGTTTTGCTCCGGGTCGCAAAATCCACCGCTCTCATCATCGACGATGACTATGATTTGTTCGTCAACGGTGACGAGTTTGTGAGACGTTGCGAAGCTGCCTCGGGCCGTAATGATTGGTGGCTCGGAGGCATGCACGTCTAACGGTCGGGCCATCCGACCCCGTTTATTGGACCACCGCTTTCCACTCAGTGACGGACTCTCCGTCAGGCGCCCCACCCCTTGCAATGTAGGATTTGGTCGGCTTGGCTCGAGCGGCATGGGTCCGCCCGTAGCCGCTCTTTGAACCGCCGAACCCACGCAACAATCTTGCGAGATTGCGCGCGTTTCCGCGAATTTGGTCAATTTTGGGCGCCGCCGCCCCTCAGCGCAACAGCGCAAGCGGCACCGCATCCGCCATCGCCTGATACCCCGCCACCGACGGATGTAGTCCGTCATTGTCGAGTGCCTTGCGCAGCCTGCTCGGCTGGGCGGGGTCGCGCAGCGTCGCGTCGAAATCGATCACGCCGTCGAAATTGCCGGGCGCCCGGATCCAGGCGTTGACCGCCTGGCGATCCGCCTCGTTCTGTGCGTCCGGATGATAATAGGCCGAGGCGTCATAGGGCGTGATCGTCGCGCCGATCGCCTTGATGCCGTGCGCGCGGGCACGCGCGACCATCTGGCGATAGGAATCGATCATGCCACGGACCAATGCGGCGTGGGCTTCCGCCGTCGCCGGCGCCTCCCGGGTCAGGCCGCCCAGGTCGTTGACGCCCTCGAACAGGATGACATGGGTCACCCCCGGAGGCGTCAGCACGTCGCGATCGAAGCGGGCGAGCGCATTGGGGCCGAGCCCGTCGGTGAGCAGGTGATTGCCGCCGATCCCGGCATTGAGCACCGCCATACCCTGGAGCCCCGGCGCCGCGCGCAGGCGGAGCTGCAGCCCGTCGGTCCAGCGCTTGTTGGTATTGGGCTGGACGCCGAAGCCGTCGGTGATCGAATCGCCGAGGACCACCACCGCGGAACCGCGCGGCGAGACGGTCTCGATGCCGGCAAGCTGGTACCAATGAACCACGGACTTTGCGCCTGCGAGCTCGGCATCGGCGGTGTGGTCGCCCTTGAGCGTGTAGGAAGTGGCGCGCGAGCCGGGATGGCCGGTCTGCTGCGCGGGCGCCTCGGGCAGATGGATCGAGACGGCGAGATCGCCACCCGCCGGCACCGCCAGTTCGACCGGGTCGGACCAATAGTCGGCACCCGCCGGGATCGTCACCGCCGCGGCACCGCCAAAACGCAGGGTCCTGAGCGTGGCGCCATCCACCCGCGAGGTGGCGAGGTCGGCCGAGCGCGCGACCGTCGCTGCATCGATGCGCAGCGGCGCGGTGCCGAACGCATTGGAGAAGCGCACCCGCAGCTTGCTAGCCGGCACCTGGATGCGGACGATCTGGCGCAGGGTCGCGTCGGTCAGGTCCTCCTTGGGAAGGGCATTGGCGGGCTCGGGGATCTGCTGCGCGCTGGCCCAGGCCGCGACCCAGCGCTCGCCCGGCTTCGCCTCGGCGGCGGTGCCCAGTGTCAGGGCGAGCGCAAGCCAGCGAACCCAGTGAGCCATCCACCCTCTCCCTTATTATGATATCGCTACCATAACTCGGACAGTTGACAGCGCAAGCGATCCGTCCGCCAATGAGACATTATATCACAAAACGGCGTGCGGTGCTGTTGCAACACAGCCCTGCAGGCCATAGGCAGTGCCACCCCAATAGGAAGTATTGATGCGCGTTATCCCGTTTGCGCTTTGCGCCCTGCTCGTACCCGCCGCCGCCTCTGCCCAGGATACGCTGCCCGCCGGCAAGCTGCCCGACCAGGTCAAGCCGATCGCCTACCGGCTCGACATGACGGTGGTGCCCGAGAAGGAACGCTTCAGCGGCCATACCGAGATCGACCTCCAGCTGAAACAGGCCGCTTCGTCGATCTTCATGCATGGCCGCGACCTGCACGTGACCAGGGCGATCGCGAAGGTCGGCGGCAGGAAATTCCCGGTCACCTTCACCCAGAAGAGCCCGACCGGCCTTGCCCTGCTCGATTTCGGGCGGACCGTGCCGGCGGGCAAGATCACGCTGAAGTTCGACTATGACGCCGCCTTCGGCAGCGGCCCGTCCGGCCTCTATCGCATCAAGGTGGGCGAAGAATGGTATAGCTGGTCGCAGTTCGAATCGATCGACGCGCGCGCCGCCTTCCCGTCGTTCGACCAGCCCGGCTACAAGACGCCGTTCACCGTCTCGATCACCACCAAGCCCGGTTTTCTCGCCGCCAGCAACGCGCCCGAGACCGGCACGCGACGCAAGGGCAAGCTGGTCACGCATCGCTTCGCGCCGACCAAGCCGCTGCCAACCTATCTGGTCGCCCTGGTCACCGGCCCGTTCGCCAAGATCGAGGCAAAGATCGCGCCGACGCCAGAGCGCAAGGATCCGCTGCCGCTCGGCGTGATCGGCACCAAGCCCAATGCCGGCCAGATGCACTATGCGCTCGACCAATCCGGCAAGATCGTCGCGCTGCTCGAGCACTATTTCGGCCAGCCCTTCCCCTATCCCAAGCTCGACCAGATCGGTTCGCCGGTGATGCCGGGCGCGATGGAGAATGCCGGCGCCGATATCTATGGCGACGGCATCCTGTTCGTCGACGAGAGCGACTCGCGCGACGACAAGATGAGCTTCGGCATGGTCGTCGCGCACGAGCTGTCGCACCAATGGTTCGGCGACCTGGTCACTCCGGCCTGGTGGGACGATATCTGGCTGAACGAGAGCTTCGCCAACTGGATGGGCTATCGCATCGGCAACGAATGGCGGCCCGACCTCGATATCGGCGTCGACGCGATCGGCGAGGGCTTCGAGGCGATGGACCTGGATTCGCTCGGCGCCGGCCGGCCGATCCACCAGCGCATCACCAAGGATGCCGATATCGACGCCGCCTTCGACCAGATCACCTATGGCAAGGGCGGTCAGGTGGTTGCGATGATCGCCGCCTATATGGGCGACGAGAAGTTCCGCGACGGCGTGCGGCTGCATATGAGCCGCCACACCTATGGCAACGCCACCACCGACGAGTTCTTCGGTGCGCTGGCCGATGCGGACAAGGATCCGCGCGTGCTCGATTCGCTGCGCAGCTTCGTCGATCAGCAGGGCGTGCCAGTGGTGACGCTGCACCGCGAGGGCGACGCGCTGACCGCCACCCAGTCGCGCTACGCCTATTTCGGTAGCACCCTGCCCGCCCAGCAATGGATCGTCCCGCTCTGCATCCGCCAGGGCGAGACCAAGAGCTGCACGCTGATCGACAAGGCCAGCCAGCCTGTCGAGGCCAAGGGCAGCGGCACGATCATGCCCAATGCCGGCGGCTGGGGCTATTACCGTTTCGATCTCGATCCCGCCGATTGGGATTCGCTGATCGCGGCGGGCCCCGGCCTGCCCCAGGGCGAGGCGCTGGCGCTCGACGACAGCCTGTGGGCGAGCTTCTATGCCGGCAAGAGCGGCGTGGCGCGCCCGATCGCGCTGGCCCGCGCAATGGCCGCGCACCCGGCGAACAAGATCGTGTTCGACAATGCCGAGCGGCTGCAGGGCCTGGAAAAGCGCGGCCTGGTGACCGAGGCGGCGCTGCCCGCCTATCGCAAGCTGATCACCGATATCTACGGACCGATGCTCGCGAAGATCGGCTTCGATCCCGTGGCAGGCGCCTATGCCAAGGAAGGGCCGGACGCACGCAAGCTGCGCCGCGACACGGTCGAGTTGCTCGCGATCTCCGGCCATGACGCGGCGCTTCGCAGCAAGCTGACCGTCGCGCTCGACGCGTATCTGGCGGGCGACCACAAGGCGCTCGACCCCGACTATGCCGAGATCGCCGGGACGGTCGCGGTCAACGAGCGCGGCGCGGCCTTCGCCAAGCTGCTGGCAGACAAGGCATGGGGCGCACCGGACGCGGTGATCCAGCAGGCCGCAAGCAAGGGCATCGCCGCATCGGGCAATCCGGCGGTCGCGCGCTGGTTCCTCGAGGAATATCGCGACACGCGCCTGAACTCGCGCCAACGCGTGTTCACCGCGGCGGGCCTCCTCGCCTCTCCCTATACGCGCGATCTCGCCGCGGATTATGTGATCAGCCATTTCGACGAGTTCGTGAAGAACGGCGGCGGGGGCGGCATCTTCTCGGGCCGCGCCGCGCAGATGTTCAAGGTGCTCTGCTCGAACAGCCAGGCCGACGCCGTCGACGCCAAGCTGCGCGCGCAGAACGGCAATGGCAGCACGCTCAACATCGAGCGCTCGGTGGAGGCGATCCGCAACTGCGCCCGTTTCCGCGACGCCAAGCAGGCAGAGGTAAGCGCGGCGATCCTGGCGGCGAAGTGATCCGATGCCCTCTCCCGCCCAGCGGGAGAGGGCCCGGTCGGCGACCGCTATTTCAGTGGCAGGAAGAGTTCGGCGATCACTTCATGGCCCGCCGCATCCGGGGAGAACGAAAGGCGTCGCTGGCAATAGACCGGGAAGTCCCGCACTTCCTCGCCGCTCGTCGGAAGCCAATCGCGATAAAGGTAGAGCGCGGCGGGCTCCAGATTGTGCGATGCGCCGTTGACACGCAGCACCGCGCAGCGCCCTCCGGGGATCATACCGGCCTTCATCAGATCGTCGCCCGCCTCGATCGGCCGGTCGGTCCCGACGCACAGGTCCATGGCGTAGTCGGCCGGGACCGCAGGCGTCCTCTCGGAACGGAAGACGTTGATGGTGGGGCTCGTCTCGGGCGATAGGCCGGCGGCCTTGCGCCACGCGATGAAACGCTGGATCGTATCATTGAGCGTCGCGCGATCACCGCGATGCTCCAGGATCGCCACCGGCATTGGAGCCACGTCGCGGATCGTCACGTCGTCAGGGGTAAAGGTCTCTTGCATGAGCTTGCTCCTCGCATTGTCGAGAGGCCCGAAGGCCGCAAGCCACGGCACCCAATCGGGTGACTTCCGGAACGACGAAGGCGATTGCCCGAACCTTTGCCGAAAGGCGCGGGCAAAGGCATCCGGTGCGTCGTAACCGGCATCCATCGCTATCTCCGTGACGCTTTCGGCGTTCTCGTCGGCCAGCCGGTGCGAAGCACGCCGCATACGGGCAAGCTGGACATAGCGATGCACGGACAACCCGAAGGTCGCCGTAAACTGCCGGTGAAAGTGAAATTTCGAGAAGGCCGCGATCCGGCTCACCGCCTCAAGGTCCAGATCATCGTCGAGATGCCGGTCGATATGATCCAGCACCCGCTGCATCCGAGCTTGATAGTTTTGTAGCGCCGCCTTCATCGTTCTTCCTCCGTGGCGGTGCCAGCTACTCGCCCCGGGCCATCACGTGCTCGACCGATCTTGCGGTTTGGAATGGATCGGCCGCAAACGCCAGCGACTGCCACCGGACAGGCGTCGGAAACGGTTCCTCTCCCCCACGGCACCGCCCGAGCTTGCAAAATAGGATTTCGCCTGCTCGGCCGCCGCTGCGCCTTTCAACGGCGCGGCTCTTTGAATCGTGGATCGTGAAGCCCCGGCCCGGCGCGATCGTCGCGTTGGTGGCGCGTCCCTGTCGCGTCGGTGACGCATTCTGTTGCAATCCCGTCGCGCACCTGTCGCGTCAGCGATGCCCGACTGTCGCCTCGATGTGGCTTTGATGTCGCCTTGAAGCACTCTGGCCACGGCGCCCTTTGGGGAAGGCGGCTTTCAACCCCCGTTTTCCATCAACTTCATCAACCGACGCTCAAGCCGCAGCCAGCTTGAAATCCTTGTACTGCGCCCGGATCGCGGTCTTGAGCAGTTTGCCGGTCGCGGTGTGCGGCAGGCTTTCGACGAAGTGGATCTCGTCGGGCAGCCACCATTTGGCGACATGCTGCGCCAGGTGCGTCTGGATCTGTTCGGGCGTGACGTCGCTGCCGGGCTTGCGAATCACCAGCAGGATCGGACGCTCCTCCCAGCGCGGGTGATGCACCCCGATCGCCGCCGCCTCGGCGACGCCTGCGCAGCCGACCGCGCAATTCTCGAGCTCGACCGAGCTGATCCACTCGCCGCCGGACTTGATCACGTCCTTGGCGCGGTCGGTGATCTGCATCGTCCCGTCGGGATGGAGCACCGCGACGTCACCGGTGTCGAACCAGTTGTCGGCATCGACCGCCGACGCCTCCTCGCGGAAATACTGGCGGATCACCCAGGGTCCGCGCACCTGGAGCCGGCCAGAGCTCCTGCCGTCGCGGGGCTGGACCACGCCTTCGTCATCGACGACCCGCAGCTCGACGCCGTACGGCACCCGGCCCTGCATCGCGACCTGGTCGACCTGCGACTCGAAGCTCAGCTCGTCCCAATCGGCCGAGGGTGCGCCCATCGTGCCGATCGGCGAGGTCTCGGTCATGCCCCAGGCGTGGTTGACCCGGATGCCCATCTTCATCAGCCGCTCGATCATCGCCCGCGGTGCCGCCGATCCCCCGATCGTGACGATCTTCAGATGCTCGGGCTCGATGCCGGTGGCGTCCATGTGCTGGAACATGCTGAACCAGACGGTGGGCACCCCGGCGGAATGGGTCACCTTCTCGCGGTTCATCAGCTCGCAGAGTATCCTGGGCTCGTTGACCGCCGAAAAGACGAACTTGATGCCGACAGCCGCGCCCGCCCAGGGCAGCCCCCAGCCGACCGCGTGGAACATCGGCACGATCGGCATGGCGACCGATTGGGTGGAAAGGTCGAACTCGGCGGGCTGCAGCTCGGTCAGCGCATGGATCACCGTCGAGCGGTGGGTATAGACCACGCCCTTCGGATTGCCGGTCGTGCCGCTGGTGTAGCAGAGCATCATCGGCTCGCGCTCGTCGCCGATCGCCCAAGCATAGTCGCCGTTCTCCCGGCCAATCCACGCCTCGAACCCCTCGGGGCCGAGGTCGTCGAAGCAGACATAGTGCTCGATCGTCGTCCATTGCGATTTCAGCCGCTCGACGATCGGCGCGAATGCCTTGTCGTAGAGCAGTACGCGATCCTCGGCATGGTTGCCGATAAAGGCGAGCTGGTCGTCGAACAGGCGCGGATTGATCGTATGGACCAGCCCGCCCATCCCGGTGATGCCATACCAGGCGACGAGGTGGCGGCTATGGTTCATCGCCAGCGTCGCAACGCGGTCGCCCTTGCGGATGCCGATCCGCTCCAGCGCCTGCGACAGCTTGCGCGCGTCGCGGGCGATGCCGGCCCAGTTGGTCCGCGTCTCGCTGCCATCCGCCCAGCGGGTGACGATCTCGCGCGCGCCATGTTCGCGGGCCGCATGATCGATCAGCGTCGATACCCGCAGCTCGAAATCCTGCATTCCGCCCAGCATGGCTCTCTCCCGCTTCTATTTTGCGGGAAGGTAACGCGCGTTCATCGGACGAGTCGAGAGCGGCCGGTCAGGCCGCCGCTGCGAGCCTCTGCCCTGCGGTCAGCAGCCGCGCCGCGCGGACGCCGGGAAGCCCCTCGATCCGCGTCGCCAGCTCGCCATCGAGGCGGAAGTTGCGGCCGAGCATCACGCTGGCCTCGCCGCCGGCCAGCGGCGCGTTGAGGATGATCTCACCTCGCCCGCCGCGCAGATCGCCGACGATGTTGGCGAGCACCGGCAGCACCGATGCGTCCGCCACGCTCACCTCCAGCAGGAGCTGAGCGGTGCTCACCAGGCTCTCCAGCGGCTGGACCCGTTTCACCGAGATGCGCGGCGTATCCTCGCCCGGACGCTTGTCGAGCTCGACGGTGAGGATCGCGCACCCGCCGGCCTTGGAGCATTCCTCCATGTCCTTCGACGCCATCTCGTCGAAGCAGCTCGTCAGCGTCTGCATGCTCTTGTCCGAGATCGTCGCCATCATATAGCGATTGCCGCGCGCAGAAGTGCGCCAGCGCGCATCCTCGATCAGCGCGGCGATGGTGGCGCCGACGCGACCGCCGTCGGGGATCGCGACATCGGCCAGCGACACGATCTCGCGCGCGCCATGGCTCCGCGCGACATGCTCGTAGCGATCGAGCGGGTGCGAGGAGAAATAATAGCCGAACGCGTCCTTCTCCGCGGCGATCCGGTCGATGAGCGACCAGTTCGCGCTCTTCGGAAGACTGATCCCGCCGCCGCCGGGTTCGGACTCGCCGAACAAGCCGCCCTGCCCGCTGGCCTTGCTCTCATGCGTGCGCTGCGCGACGGCGAGCACCGTCTCTGCCGCGGCATGGACGCCGGCGCGATTGGGCTCGATACCGTCGAACGCGCCCGCCGCCGCCAGCGTCTCGACCTGGCGCTTGTTGAGCAGCCGCGGATCGACGCGCCGCGCGAAATCGTCGAGCGACTGGAAGCGGCCGCGCGTGTCGCGCTCCTCGACCAGCAATTCCATCGCCCGCTCGCCCACGCCCTTCAGCGCACCCAGGGCATAGCGCACCGCCAGCCCTTCGCCCGCGCGCTCGACGTTGAAATCGGCGAGGCTCGAATTGATGTCGGGCGGCAGGCATTCAATGCCGAGCTTGCGCATATCGTCGGCGAAGATGGCGAGCTTGTCGGTCTGGTGGATGTCGTACGCCATCGACGCCGCGAAGAATTCGTGCGGATGATGCGCCTTAAGCCAGGCCGTCTGATAGGCAAGCAGCGCATAGGCGGCGGCGTGCGACTTGTTGAAGCCATAGCCGGCGAACTTGTCGATCAGGTCGAACAGCTCGTTGGCCTTTCCGGCGGGGATCTTGTTGTGCTCGGCACAGCCCTTCACGAAGGTCGCGCGCTGGGCGTCCATCTCCGCCTTGATCTTCTTGCCCATCGCGCGGCGGAGCATGTCCGCGCCGCCCAGACTGTAGCCCGCCAGGATCTGCGCGGCCTGCATGACCTGCTCCTGGTAGACGAAGATGCCATAGGTCTCGCCGAGCACCTGTTCGAGCAGCGCGTGCGGATAGACGATCTCCTCGCGCCCGCCCTTGCGGTGTCCGAAGCTCGGGATGTTGTCCATCGGGCCGGGGCGATAGAGTGAGACGAGCGCGATGATGTCGCCGAAATTGGTGGGGCGCACCGCGGTCAGCGTGCGCCGCATGCCCTCCGATTCCAGCTGGAACACGCCGACCGTGTCGCCGCGCTGGAGCAGCTCATAGACTTCGGGATCGTCCCAGCTCAGCGTGTCGAGATCGACGTCGAGACCCCGGTCGGCGAGCAGCTCGACCGCCTTCTTGAGCACCGAGAGCGTCTTGAGGCCGAGAAAGTCGAACTTCACGAGTCCCGCCGCCTCGACATATTTCATGTCGAACTGAGTGACCGGCATGTCCGAGCGTGGATCGCGATAAAGCGGCACCAGCTCGGCAAGCGGGCGGTCGCCGATCACTACGCCGGCGGCGTGGGTCGACGAGTGGCTTGGCAGGCCCTCGAGCTGCATCGACAGATCAACGAGATTCCTGATCTCGCGATGCCCTTCATACTCGGCGAGGAATTCGCTCACGCCGTTCAGCGTACGCGAAAGCGTCCAGGGATCGGTCGGGTGGTTGGGGATCTGCTTGGCGAGGCGATCGACCTGACCATAGCTCATCTGCAGCACGCGGCCGACACTCTTGATCACCGCACGCGCTTTCATCGTACCGAAGGTGATGATCTGCGCGACGTGATCGGCACCGTATTTCTGCTGGACGTAGCGGATCACCTCACCGCGGCGGGTTTCGCAGAAGTCGATGTCGAAGTCAGGCATCGACACGCGTTCCGGGTTGAGGAAGCGTTCGAACAGCAGGCCGAGCTTGAGCGGATCGAGATCGGTGATCGTCAGCGCCCAGGCGACCGCCGAGCCCGCGCCCGAGCCGCGGCCCGGCCCGACGGGGATGTCGTGCGCCTTCGCCCATTGGATGAAGTCCGCGACGATCAGAAAATAGCCGGGAAAGCCCATCTGGATGATGACGTCGAGCTCGAACTCCAGCCGGTCGACATAGACTTTCCGCTCGTCGGCATCCCTGATCCCTGCCTTTTCGAGCCGTTTCTCCAGGCCGGAGCGCGAAAGCTCGCGCAACATCGCCGACTCGCCCTCGCGGTCACCAGCGAGACTGGGCAGGATCGGCTTGCGCTTCGGCGCGGCAAAGGCGCAACGCTGCGCCACCACCATCGTGTTCGCGATCCCTTCCGGCAGGTCGGCGAACAGCGATTTCATATCGTTCGCCGGCTTCATCCAGGCATCGGGCGAACTGCGCGGGCGATCATCGCTGGCGATGTAGCTCGAATTGGCGATGCACAGCATCGCGTCGTGCGCCTCGTAGAAACCTTCGTCCGCAAAGCAGCTCGGGTTGGTCGCCACCAGCGGCAGATCACGGGCATAGGCATAGTCGAGCAGCTTGGGCTCAGACCGGCCTTCGACTTCGTTCAGGCGGCGGACGATCTCGATATAGAGGCGGTTCGGGAACAATCCTTCCAGTGCCGCGGCATAGGCCTCGGCCGCCGAGTCCTGCCCCTCGGCATAGAGCCGCGTCAGCCCGCCCTCGCCGCCCGCGGTCAGCGCGATCAGCCCGTCGGTGCGGCCGGTCAGCGCCTCGAACGGAACGTGCGCCTCCTCCTCGATCGGACGATCGAGATGGGCCATCGAGACTAGGTCGCAGAGATTCTCATATCCCGCCTTGTCCTGCGCATAGAGCGCCAGCCAGTCGATCGGCGCGGTGACGCCGTCGGGCATGTTCGGGCGCTTGACCGCGAGCAAGGTGCCGACGATCGGCTGGACGCCAGCCTTGATGCACGCCTCGGAGAAGGACATCGCGGCATAGAGCCCATTGCGGTCGCACAGGGCGACGGCGGGGAAACCCAGCTCCTTCGCGCGCTTGGCTATCGCCTTCGGCTCGATCGCGCCTTCCAGCATCGTGTAGCACGAGAAGACCCGGAGCGGAACGAAACCCGAATGCGCCATGCCGAACCCTAGGGCGGAAGCGATTGATTCGCCACCCGCCCGCCAGCGCTATCCACAGCTTTCGACGGCACTGTCGCGCGAAGGTTAACAGAAGGTAACCGGTGGCTCCGGGTCTCCCCTGATGGGGAGCGACCTGAATGGCGACTCGTTACGCTTTGCGCGAGAACATAGTTAACGGGGCGGCAACCAGTAAGGCGCGCCAAACCGGACCGCGGAACGTGAGGGTCGTCCGACCCGAAAAATCACGCTCCCTGAACATTTTGAACGAGCGCCGCGCCTGCGGCCGCGGGTGAAGTGAGCTTTGCGTCGATGAATACCCTCTACCATGGCAGCGCGATTTGCGACGTCGATGCGGAAGGCAATATCGTCGTTCCGGACTTTCTTGCCGACGTCCTTCCCGCCGATGCCGCCGACCTGGTCGTCGCCAAGCATGACGCCGATGCCTGCCTGGTCGGCTATGGCCGCGAGCGCCTGACCGAGCTTCGCGCGGTCGCCGAGCGCCGCCGCCTGGCCGAAGAGGATCGCGGTGAGGATGCCCGTCATCACTATCACCGCATGCGGCGCACCTTCGGCTTGGCGGATCGCATGCCGCGCAGCGACAACAGCATCAGGATCCCGGCGGCAATGCGTCACCTCGGCAAGATCGACCGCCTCGCGCTCTTCGTCGGCGCGGGTGACAGCTTTGAAATCTGGAACCCCGATCTCGCCCTACAGAGCGACGATGCGATGTTCCGCGAACTCGCCGCGTTCCGCCTGCGGGCGCGCCGCAACACCAACACCACTAAGGGAGTGCAGTCGTGACGTTGCTTTGTTCGATCGCTGGCCATTCGGCTGAGACCACGCATCGCCGTAATCAGGGCCTCGATTTCAGCCTTTGCCACCATTGCGGCTGCGACCTTATCCGCACCGCCCACGGCGATTGGACCCAGGTCCCCAAGGGCATGCGCGTGGTGTGGCGCGAGCCCGCCCGTTTCGGCGACGGCCCCTCGGTGCGCGACCGGTTCGATGCGATGGGCCGTCCGCCGCGCCGCCGCGAGGCCCGCAATGCCCGCCCCGCCCCGCGTCGCGATCCACGCGGCCGGCCGCTGGAGGGTGCGACCGCGATGTTCGGGATCCTCGCCAATCTGGGCAAGTTCGTAAGCGGCGATATCCCCGACGACGTCCAACCCGCCCCCGCCTACACCAAGCCGATCCACCTGCCCGGCACCCTGCACTGAGTTTACACGGCCGCTCCCTCGGGCGCTGACAGCGGCCGCGAATGCGCGGTGGCGGAGCCTCCTCCTCCCGCCCCGCCACCGCGCTACCTTCCTTCTCCAAAGCCCGGCTATCTAGAGCAAGGCCTCGATCGATGCGGCGAGGCGCGGCGGCGCGATGGTCGGGCATTGGCGATCGGCGACATGGCCGTGGCGATCCACCAGGAACTTGGTGAAGTTCCATTTGACCGCCTTGTTGAAGATCAGTCCCGGCGCGACCAGCTTCAGATGGGTGAAGAGCGGTGCGGCATTGGCGCCATTAGTCACCGCTCGCCCGAAAATCGGAAAACTCGTTCCCCATTCCGCGGCGCAACGCGAAGCGAAATCGTCGAGATCGTCGATTTCGCGATCAGTGAACTCGTCGCAAGGAAACCCCAGCACCTCGAACCCGACCGCGCCATAGTCGCGGCGCAAGGCTTCAAGCTCGGCGAGTTGCGGCGAAAAGGGGCATTTCAGGGCAATATTGACGATCAGGAAGACGCGCCCGGCATAGGGCGACAAAGGCACATTGCCGCCGGCGGCATCCGCGACATCGAAGTCAGTTACGAGAGACACGATACATAGCCCTCGACAAGCCAGTCTTGCCAGATACTATTTATCGCCATTATGGTTAATAGGTAATTATACCGGTAACTATCTCAAATAAGTGCGACGATCGCTTTCTCAATGTCCTGCGGCTTCGTAGTAGGCGCGTAGCGCGCGACTACCCTACCCGCGCGATCAACCAGGAACTTCGTGAAGTTCCACTTGATCCGCTTTGAACCCAACAGTCCAGGTGCTTGAGATTTCAGATATTCAAATAGGGGCGCCGCCTGATCGCCGTTCACATCGATCTTGGCGAAGACCGGAAAAGTCACGTCATAGGTAAGCGAACAAAAGTTCGAGATCTCGGCCGCGTCGCCCGGCTCCTGTCCGCCGAACTGGTTGCATGGAAATGCCAGCACCGCGAATCCCTGATCTTTATGGGCCCGATACAGGTCTTCCAACCCGGAATATTGCGGGGTGAAGCCGCATTTTGAGGCGGTATTGACGATCAACAGCACCTGGCCGTCATAGGCTGAGAGGTCAGTCTGGGTACCGTCAGCTGCGCGAATGGGGATGGAACCAAGCTTCATCACGCGCCGTCCCCGTCGTATTGCGCCATCAGCCGGTCGAGATTCCGCCGAACGCCCGGCCATTCATGCGCGAGGATGCTGTAGACCACGGTGTCGCGAAAATGGTCGCCCAGGATCAGATGCCCGCGCAGCACTCCATCCATCCGCGCGCCGAGCCGCTCGATCGCCCGGCGGGACGCGAAGTTGAGGAAATCGGTACGCAGCTGCACGCAGTTACAGCCCAGCCCATCGAAGGCATGTCCGAGCATCAACCGCTTCGCTTCGGTATTGAGGCCGGTGCGCTGAACGCGCGGAGCGTAAACGGTTCCGCCAATCTCGACGCGGCGATGCCCCTGGCTCATCCGCATGAAGCGGGTCACGCCGGATATGCCCCCATCCGTATCGAGCACGGTAAATGGCAGCGCCCGCCCGGCGGCACGTTCGCCCTCAAGGCGTTCATACCAGCGATCGATCGTCTTTTCGTTGGGGACGGTGGTAGTGAACAGGCCTTCCAGGCCCAGAAATGCTTCGACGATCGCATCGCGATCCGCACGGGCGAGCGGCCTCAGCGTTACATGGCGGCCGACAAGCGTAGGCGTGTCGGTCCATGCGGTCACTCGAGCCGGCCTTCGTGTAGCCGGACGACGCGGTCCATCCGCGCCGCCAGCCGCTCGTTGTGCGTCGCTATCAACGCCGCGGAGCCCTCGCCACGGACCAGGGAGAGCAGTTCCTCCAACACCTTGTCCGCCGTCGCCTCGTCCAGATTGCCGGTAGGCTCGTCGGCCAGCACCAGTGCCGGCCGATTTGCAAGCGCACGTGCCACGGCGACGCGCTGCTGCTCGCCGCCCGAAAGCTGGTTGGGTCGATGCGTCAGGCGCTGGCCGAGTCCGAGTACGGTCAGCAGATGTTCGGCACGGGTATTGGCGTCAGGGCGCGTGGCACCGAGGATCATCTGCGGCAGTACGACATTCTCGAGCGCGTTGAAATCGGGCAGCAGGTGGTGGAACTGGTAGACGAAACCCAGGCTGTCGCGGCGCACCTCGGTCCTGCCGCCCGCCGGAAGCTGCGACGCTTCCTTGCCGGCGATACGGATCGATCCCTGGAAACCGCCCTCAAGCAGCCCGACCGCCTGGAGCAGGGTCGACTTACCCGAGCCCGAGGGACCGAGCAGCGCGACGATCTCGCCGGGCTGGACGTCGAGGTCGACGCCGCGCAGCACCTCGATCACCACTTCGCCCTGCTTGAAGCTGCGCTTCAGGTCGCGGGTCTGCAGAACAGCTTCACTCATAGCGCAGCACCTGGACGGGATCGGTGCTCGCCGCTTTCCAGGCCGGATAGAGTGTGGCGAGGAACGCGAAGAGCAGGGCCATCGCGCAGATCGCGAAGGTCTGAAAGGGATCGGTCTTGGCGGGAAGCTCGGTCAAGAAGCGCATCTCGGGGTCCCACACCTTCTGGCCGGTCACTGCGCCGATGAACCAAACGACCTGCGCGCGGAAAGTGATGAAGAAGAAGGCGAGAATGCCCCCTGCCCCGACACCAAGCGCACCGATCGTGGTGCCGACGGTGACGAATATTCGCATCAGTCCGCCCCGCGTCGCCCCCATGGTCCTGAGCACCGCGATGTCGCGCGTCTTGGCACGTACCAGCATGATCAACGACGAAACGATGTTGAACGACGCGACGAGCAGGATGATGGAAAGGATCGTGAACGAGACGATGCGATCGACCGACAGCGCCTCGAACAGCTCGCGGTTCATCTGGCGCCAATCGGTAATCTGCCCCTTGTCGCCGATCTTGTCCTGAAGCGGCGCCATGATCTCGCCGACCTTGTCCGGGTTCACCGTGTCGACGCGGATCATGCCGACCGCGTCGCCGAGCAGCAGCAGCGTCTGGGCATCCTCCATCGGCATGATGATGAAGGCCTTGTCGTAATCGTAGACGCCGACCTCAAAGATCGCGGCGATGCGATACTTCACGATTCGCATATTGGTGCCGAACGGAGTCGCGACGCCCTGGGGATTGATGATCGATATCTCGCTGCCGATCGTCGCGCCGAGCGATTCGGCCAGCCGTGATCCGATTGCGATCTGCTCGCTACCGGGCGTTAGGCGCTTGAACGAACCGACCACTTCCTTGCCCTTGAGCGTAGGGTTATCGCGAATGTCCTCCACCCGCATCCCGCGGACCAGCGCGAACTCGACCCGGCCGTTGAAGCTCGCGAACAGGGGTTGCTCGATCAGCGGCGTGGCGTTGGTGACACCAGGTGTGCGCTTGACCTCGTCCAGCACGGTTCGCCAGTCGCGGAGCTGGTTGCCATAGCCCTGGACAACGGCATGGCCGTTCAATCCCGAAATCTTGTCGAACAGCTCGGCGCGGAAGCCGTTCATCACGCTCATCACGACGATCAGCGCGGCGACGCCGAGCATCACGGCGACCAGGCTGAACCCGGCGACGACGGCGATAAAGGCTTCGCTGCGGCCCGGCAGCAGGTAGCGGCGGGCGATCATCCGCTCGTAGCGCGAAAGTAGCATGGCACCGCTCTAGGCCAGCAAGGCACCGGCTGGCAATGCGGAGACCTGAATTCCTAGTGGCTAACGAGATGTTGCCGATTCAACACAGGGTGCGACCAATCTGTTCAAGACGGATGTAAACCCGATGACAAAAGCTGCACGCGTGCGTAGCAAATCAGTGTCGAAGCGCAGGCAGCAAAAAACGGCCGTGGTTCGGGGAGGGTCTCAGCCCCGCTTGCAGGCAAGTGCAAGCGTGCGGGCGGGACCTTACAAAGGGGGCTGACGAGCATTCGTCACGCAGGCGGCCGGGCTGGAAACAGTCCGGCCGTTTCGCATTCCGGGTTTCCCGCTTCCCGTTTTCGCCTCTTCACCGCGAAAGGGAGGAAGGCGGTACGCGGGCTCCGCCTCCCTCCCTCGTATCGAGTAGAGCCGGATCGAGATTGTCGACCCTGCTCCACTCGCCAACCTCCCCCGGCCATGGCGAGAGGCTAGCTCCTTGGACGATCAGAACGACTTGCTGATCGTCAGACCATAAGTGCGCGGATCGCCGGGCTGGCCGACGATCAGGCCGGTGCTGCCCGACTGGGTCGAGAGCAGTTCGAAATAATGCTGGTCGAAGGCGTTGCGGACCCAGGCATAGACATTGAACTTGTCGTCGGTGCGGAAGCCCAGGCGGAAATTGGACAGCGAATAGCCGTCGATCCAGGTGTAGGCCGAGGGGGACGGGTTCGACGAGAATTTCGTGCGATAGCTGCCGTCATAGCCGAGATAGACCTCGCCCGACGCGCCGAACAGCTTGGCCGGCACGTTATACTCGCCGCCGGCGGAGAAGGACCATTTCGAGATACCCGGAAGCACCTGGCCCGAGATGTCGCAAAAGGCCGGGCTCAGGCCGCCGGGCGTACCCGGTGCGCTGGGCGTCTGCCCCGCACCCGCAGTCGTGCCGCCGGAAAGCTCGGGCGGGCACGGCGCATCCTTGAACCTGGCATATTTGGCGTCGGTATAGGCGCCGTTGACATAGGCGTTGAAGCGCGCGCTCGGGCGGAAGCTGCTGTCGAACTCGAAGCCGCGCACCCGCACCTTCTCGGCATTGGCGAGATAGCCGCGAATCACGCCCAGCTGGCCGTTGGTCACGGTCGCCTGGTAATCGCCGATCTCGGTCCAGAAGCCGGCAAGGTTCAGCGTCACCTTGCGATCGGCGAACTGGGTCTTCAGGCCCACCTCGAAGTGATTGACCTTCTCGGGCTTGACCGTCGCCGAACTCAGGATCGGATTGTTGTTCGCGTCGAGCGGCAGGCCTGACAGGTTGATGCCGCCCGATTTGAAGCTGCGCGCATAGGTCGCGTAGCTATGGATGTCGCGGGAGAAATCATAGGAGAGCGTGACGTCGCCCGAGACGTTCCAGGCGCTGAATCGCGGATTGTAGCTCTGGGGAGCGAGCACGCCGCGCTGGTCGCTGTTGAGCGTGGTGCTGCCGGTGCCGGTGGTGACCACCGAGACATAGGAACCGCTCTTCTTGTCGTAGTTGACGCGCAGACCCGGCTGGATGTGCAGGCTGGGCAGCACTTCCCAGTTGAGCTTGCCGAACACCGCGAAGCTGGTGTTGTCGAAGCCGATCGTGTTGGTCGAGGTCAGGCCGTTCAGGATTGCAGGGTTGCACGCATTGGCCGTCGGCGTGGCGCAGCCCGCCGCGCCCACCGGCACGTTGCCCGGATTGAGCAGCCAGCGGCTCGCCGCGGGCCCTTGCACCTGCGAACCCTGGGTATCGATGGTCTGGTGGAAGAAGAAGGCGCCGAGCGTGTAGTCGAGCTTGTTATGGCCGTTCGACGCGATCCGCAGCTCCTGCGAGACCTGCTTCTGCTGCGACGGGTTCTGCGAGACGGTGGTGATCGGCAGGCCGATGAAATCGCGATCGTTCGCCGGCTTCCAGTCCCAGTAGCGCCAAGCCGAGACCGAGGTGATCGTCGCGCCGCCGATATCCCAGTTGGCGACGAGCGAGGCGCCGCCGATTTCCTGGCGCGAATTGATGTTCGCATCGAGATCGGTCACGCGGTCGAACGGATCCTTGCTCGGCGGCGTGTAGCCGAATGCCGCGGCCAGGGCGTCATACTGGCGGTTCAACGGGCGCTGCGTGGCCCCGACCCGCGCATAAATTTGGACGCAGCATTCCGGATTCTGACGATTGAAGTCGCCCGACAGGGTCACGTCGAAATTGGACGCGGCGTTCCACAGGATCTTGCCGCGGATGCCGAGATTGTCCTGCCGGTGCAGATATTCGTCGCTGGTCGTGTCGTAGATCGTGCCCTTGCGCGTCGTGACCGAGGTCGAGATGCGCGCTGCGACGGTATCGCTCAGCGGGCCTGAGACCGTGCTCTTGGCCTGGAGGAAATCATAGTTGCCACCGCTCACCTCGACTCGCGCCTGGGGCGTGAAGCTGGGTGCCGAGGTGGTGATGTTGACCGCGCCGGCGGTCGTGTTCTTGCCGTAGAGCGTGCCCTGTGGCCCGCGCAGCACTTCGACCCGGTCGACATCGACGAAGTCGAAGGTCGCGGCGCCGATGCGGCCGATATAGACGCCGTCGACATAGAAGCCGACGCCCTGCTCGATGCCGTCGTTGGTGAGGCCGAACGGCGCGCCCAGGCCGCGGATGTTGACCGCCGAGTTACGTGGATTGCTCGAATAGAATTGCAGCGTCGGCTGAGCCTGCTGAAGGCGATTCAGGTTGAACGCCCCGCTATCGGAGATTTGCGTGCCGCTGATCACCGCCACCGCGATCGGCACTTCCTGCACGCGCTCCTCGCGGCGTCGCGCAGTAACGACGATCTCGCCGTCCTGCGGCTTCGCCTGCGTATCGTCGGCGACGGGATCTTCCTTCGCCAAGACAACGGGCGGGTCTTCGGGCGCGGAAATCGGCGCAGCGGCGAGCGGCGAAGTGCCGGCCATCAGCAGCAGCGCAAGCGAAGACAGGCTCATCAAAATCCCCTTCTGGTTCTGTTGTCCTTAATCTCCACTTATTTGATGTGAATTGACCAGCAAGGAGATGTTTAGAAAGCCGTAGCTTCGGTTGCCGGGCCCGATCGACGGCGATTCGTCGTACTTGAAACACGCGATCCGCCTCCCAGATTGAGTGGGCGTGGCGCCATTCGGGTCGCGCATCGTGGCGCTGCGGAGGTCCGGGCGCCCGAGCCAAGACGTTCAATTTGCTCATTTGGAGGCTTTGAAAATGCGTCAGTTCGATTTTACGCCGTTCCGCCGCTCCGCCATCGGTTTCGACCGCCTGTTCGACCTGCTCGAAACCAGCGCGCGCCAGGCTGGCAGCGAGAATTACCCTCCCTTCAACCTCGAGCGTGTCGCCGACGACCGCTATCGGATCACGATCGCCGTCGCTGGCTTCAAGAGTGACGAGATCGACATCACCGCCCAGCAGAACCTGTTGCTGGTGGCCGGCAGGAAAGCCAGCGAGAACGAGAACAATCAGGGTTCGTACCTGCATCTCGGCATCGCCAATCGCAGCTTCGAGCGTCGTTTCGAGCTGGCGGATTTCGTCCGCGTCGAAAGCGCGAACCTGGCCGACGGCCTGCTCACCATCGAGCTGGTCCGCGAGGTCCCCGAGGCAATGAAGCCGAAGAAGATTGCCGTGAGCACCGACAGCGCGCCGAGCGCGATCCCGCATCGCGACGCCGAAGCCGCGTAACCACGGCAGCACTCGCGGCGCCTTCCTCCCTTTGGGCGCCGCTGCAGCAGGGGCGTCCGGACTTCGGTCCGGGCGCCTTTTGCTTGTCTGGAAGGGGTCGGACGCGATCACCCCCATTCCGTCACCCCGGCCTTGTGCCGGGGTCCACGGATCCGCGGGCGAGCAGCTAGAGGCTCGAAGGGCTCTCCC
>JBEVLV010000201.1:0-7673 GCA_040508955.1 Sphingomonas sp.
GGTCCAGCAGGTGAGCGACCGGCCCGAGCGCGTCGAGGCCAGCGACACCCAATATTACGGCGTCGGCGCCTTTCTGCTCGCCGCGACCGCCGTCGCCGCGCTTTGACGCTGGAGAATCTGGTGTTCGAAAAGACCTATTACGCCACCCATCCGGACATGATGGCCGGCGCGAGCAACGAAGATCTGCGCGAGCGCTACCTCGTCGGCAACCTGTTCCGCCCGGGCGAGATCGTCCTGACCTATTCGCATGGCGAGCGCTTCATCATCGGCGGAGTCGTGCCGGCGGGCGGGTTGCTGGCCCTCCCGACACAGCCCGAGCCCGCCAGCGTGGCCGGGCATCCGCTGCTCGAGCGGCGCGAGATGAGCGTGGTCAATATCGGTTCCGCGCCCGGCACGGTGACCGTCGACGGAAAGGTGTTCGCGCTCGATCGGCGCGAGGCGCTGTATGTCCCGATGGGATCGGCGAAGGTGGGTTTCGCCGGCGACGGTGCGCGCTTCTATCTGCTGAGCGTGCCGGCGCACCGGGCGTTTCCGCTCCGCAAGCTCGCGCTTTCCGACGTGACGCCGATGGAGCGGGGCAGCCTGGAGACCGCCAACGAACGCAGCATCTACCAGCTCATTCTGCCGCACACCTGCGCCAGCGCGTCGCTGTGCCTGGGAATGACGATCCTGAAGCCCGGCAGCGTCTGGAACACCATGCCGCCGCACGTCCATGAGCGACGCTCGGAGATCTATCTCTATTTCGGCCTGGGCGAGGATGACCGCGTCTTCCACTATATGGGGCAGCCGGACGCGCTCCGGCATATCGTCATGGCGAACGAGGAAGTCGTCATCTCTCCGCCCTGGTCGGTGCATATGGGCTCGGGCACCCGCGCCTACAGCTTCATCTGGGCAATGGCCGGCGAGAATCTCGACTATAACGACATGAACGTGATGGATATCTGCCAGCTAGCCTGATCGACAGACAGCGTTGACGGTTATTTGTGCTATAACATTGGGCGGTGTTCCGTCGCGGCGCCCGGCTCTTCCATCTCCGCGTAGGAGAGGGAGTGGTAAGTGGGCGAGGTCCGTGTGGCTTCCCGGTGACACAATGCCCCGATGCGATCCATAGTTATCATACAACTATTGCAACCGATCGCGGCGCGCGGTACAGGGCGGCCACAGAAGCCCAAAGGGCTCGGTATCCACATAGGGGAGGCAACCCATGACATTTCTCGACACCACGGCCGTGGCGCGCGCGCTGCTGGCGACCAGCCTTGCATTTGCGGGCGCCGGCCAAGCCTTCGCGCAAAGCGCTGTCGACCCGGCTCAGGCGCCCGCCGGCGAGCAGGTCGCCACGGGCGACGGCGAGATCGTCGTCACCGCGCAGAAGCGCGAAGAGCGCGTCCAGGATATTCCGCTCGCGGTCCAGGTGGTGAGCGGCAAGGCGCTCGAATCGCAGGGCATCCGCGAATTCTCCGAGCTGACGCGCGCCGCGCCTTCGCTGGTCGTCCGCGGCGCCGAGCATCCCGTCAACGCCTCGGTCTCGATCCGCGGCATCGGCACCTTCGCCTTCTCGCCGAGCGTCGAACCCAGCGTCGCGGTCCAGATCGACGACGTGCCGGTCCAGTTCCTCGCCCGCGCCTTCGCCGATCTCTCGGACATCGAGCGGATCGAGGTGCTGCGCGGGCCGCAGAGCACGCTCTACGGGCGTTCGGCCTCGGCCGGCCTGCTCAACATCGTGACGCAGGGGCCGAGCGCGACGCTCAGCGGACGGATCGGCGGACTCGTCACCACCGACGAGGAATATCAGATCCAGGGTGCGCTTTCGGGGCCGATCAGCCCGACCCTCGGCTTCCGGGTCAGCGGGAATTACGACAAGTTCGAAGGCAATGTCCGCAACCTGTTCAACGGCGAGAAGGTCAACGGGCGCGAGATCACCTCGGTCCGCGGCAAGCTGGTCTGGGACCCGACCGACACGCTGAACTTCACCGCACAGGCCAGCTATATCGACGGCCACAGCACGATCGGCCGCCCCTTCATCCGCGTCTCGCCCAATGCGCGGCTGCGCGGCAATGCGGCCTATGGCCCCTCGGTGTTCGCGCCCGGCGTGACCTTCAGCGAGGACAATACCGACGTCGTGAACAACGTCACCTCGGGCACCGACTATACCGATTTTGCCCAGTCGCTGCGCGGCTCGCTCGATCTCGGCTTCGCGTCGGTCGTGTCGATCACCGCCTGGGACCATTTCAAGCAGTTCGACATCCTCGACCAGGACGAATCCGCGGTCACGGCGCTCGACAATCGCCAGT
The DNA here is from genome assembly GCA_040508955.1 of Sphingomonas sp. Lineage (GTDB taxonomy): Bacteria > Pseudomonadota > Alphaproteobacteria > Sphingomonadales > Sphingomonadaceae > Sphingomonas. The sequence continues at coordinate 2,292 of JBEVLV010000201.1, forward strand.
TCGGCACGTTCAACGTTCATGCCTTCTCGCAGGAGTTCCGGCTGGTCTCGCCGGGCTCGGGCAAGCTGCGCTACACGCTGGGCCTGTTCTATTCGAACATGAATCTGACGCGCGACTTCACCCGCGGGCCGTTCTTCTCGGTCGCGCGCTGGTATGCCACCAACGGCACCCGGCAATATGCCGCGTTCGGCCAGGTCGAATACGACATCCTCGACGGGACGACGCTGATCGGTGGCATGCGCGCCGGCAAGGGCAAGATCGACTATACCTTCCTCGACATCGCCGCGAACAATGCACGCTTCGCCGGCGACAATTCCGAGACCTACCAGACCTACAAGGCGGGCGTGCAGCAGAAGCTGGCGCCCGACGTGATGGCCTTCCTCACCTTTGCCACCGGCCACAAGGGTCAGGCCTATGACATCGGCACCGGCTTCAACCTGGTCCGGCAGAATTCAGGGCCGGTGAAGCCTGAGACCTCGCAGGACTGGCAGCTCGGCCTCAAATCGCAATTCTGGGATCGCCGCGTCACGCTGAACCTCACGCTGTTCAACACCGATTTCGACAATTTCCAGGCGCAGGGCATCGAGACGCTGGCAGACGGCACGAGCAATTTCCGCCTGGCGAATGTCGGCAAGCTGCGCACCCGCGGCGTCGAGCTGGAGGGCGTGATCCACCCCAGCCGGGACTTCAACCTGTCGGGCGGCGTGACCTATACCGACGCGACGATCCGCTCCTTCCCGTTCGCGCAGTGCTGGCCCGGCCAGACGGCGGCGCAGGGCTGCGCCGGCAGTCCGGCCCGGCAGAACCTGGCAGGCTTCCGTCCCGCCCAGGCCCCCGAATGGAAGCTGTCGCTGAACGCGGATTATTCGCCGGAGCTGACCTCGTCGCTGAACGGGGTCGTCCAGGCGGCGTACAGCTATCAGAGCAAGTTCAACTTCGGCATCAACAACGATCCGGAGACGATCCAGAAGGGCTATGGCATCCTGAACCTGACGCTCGGCGTGCGCGATCATGCCAGCAAATGGGAGCTGGTCGGCTTCGTCAACAACGTGTTCGACAAGCAGTATTTCTACAACATCACCAATTCGTTCGGGAACCAGGGCAATGCCCAGGCGGTACAGAGCTATGTGCCGCGCGACTTCCGGCGCTATGGCGGCGTGCGGGCTTCGCTGAACTTCTGATATCGCGCGACGCGCGAGCATGGAAACGGAACGCCTCCGGCAATGCCCGGGGGCGTTTCGTTATGCGTTCGGCGGAGCGGCGGTGGACTGGCGCTCGATCAGTTCGTGCTGGAGCACGCGGCGGCGCCGAGCGCTTCTCTTGTCCGATCCGGAATCCTGGATCTCGCGCGTCAGCAGCTGCAGCGCCTCGACCGCCAGCTCGCGCACCGGCTGGCGGATCGTCGTCAGCGGCGGCCATAGCGTCACCGCGGCGGTGGTGTCGTCGAAGCCGACCACGGTCAGGTCCTGCGGAACGTCGAGCCGGCGGCGATGCGCGACCGAGACGACCGCCGCGGCCATGTCGTCGTTGCTCGCGAAGATCGCGGTGGGCGGCTCGGCCGCGCCGAGCAGCTGCTCGCCGGCGACCAGGCCCGAGGCATAGGTGAAATCGCCCTGGACCACCGTCGTCTCGACGTCGCCGGTCTCGCGCACCGCGTCGTGGAAGCCGCTCAGCCGCGCCGCGCTGGCCGACTGATCGGGATTGCCGATGATGAAGCCGAGCCGCCGATGCCCGAGCGCGAGCAGGTGGCGGGTCATGTCGTAGGCCGCGCTGCGATCGTTGATCCGAACCGATATCGCATCGCGCGAGACGCCGCCGACCACCGCCATCGGCAGCCCGGCATCGTGCAGGATCCCGCAGACCGCGGCGGATTCGCCCAGCGGCGGCGCCAGGATCACGCCTTTGATGCCGGACGCGATCAGCTCATGGATCGCCTCCGGCGTGGGCGGCCGTCCATCCTTGCCCCGTAGCAGCCGCAGCTGGACGCCCTGCGCCGACGCTTCCTCGAATACGCCGCTCATGAAATCGCTCATGAACGCGGCGCTGGGATTGGAATAGATGATCCCCATCCGCAGCTCGCCCGAAGTCACCAGACTGCGCGCCGCGACGTTCGGCGTATAATTCAGTTCGCGAATGGACTCGTTGACGATCTGGCGCGTCTCCTCGCGGACGCCGGGGCCCGAATTGATGACGCGCGATACCGTCATCGCCGAAACGCCGGCGTGTTTTGCTACGTCGATGATCGTCGCACCTCGAACGCGGCGCGCAGGCTTATCCAAATTTGTTCTTTCTTCGATCCGATCGGGGTCCATATCCAAAGGATAACCCAGTCACGACCCTGCGCCAATCGCCACCGCGTGGGCCGCCGGTGCGACGACGCGGGTCTCCGGCACGGCGCCGTAGCTGCGCGCGGCGCCGGTGAAGCTGAGCTCGAGCCGGTCGAGTGTCACGCCGGGATCGAGCGCGAAGACCGTCACCTGATGGACGCCGGCCGCCAGCTTCAGCTCGGGCACGCTCTCGACTGCGGTATTGCTCTGGACATTGGCCTGCCAGCGCTGGCTGAATTCGGGCGCCGCGAAGTCGAGCAGCTTGAGCGGCCCGCCGTCGATCGACACGGCGACGCGCATGCCGTTGCCGTTGGTGACCGGCTGGAACGGCAGCGCGATCACGCGCAGCGTGGCGGGATCGTCGGTGGTGGTGGTCGCGAACCGCCAGGTCGCGGCGGGGGCGCGCCGGATCGCGGCCTCGTCCTTGGCATCGATCGAGGCCATGTCGAGATCGGCGCGCAGCGACGCGCCGGTATGGCCGAGGCCGGGCAGGACCGCCCAGCCCGATCCGATCGCATCGGCATGGGTCGCATACATCGACACGATGCGATCCGCCTCGATGAACGAGGCGCCGGCGGGGGCCGGCGGCGCGATGGTGACGGTGACGGGGAAGCCGCGCGCGTCATTCTCGCACTTGAAGTTGATGATGCCCCGGCCGCCGGCGGGCGCATGCGCCCAGTCGATCGACAGCAGGATCCGCTGCTCGAGCTGTTCTGGCGTGAGCGTGCCGGCAGTGTGGTCCACCTTGATCCAGGGCGCGTCGGAGGTCGCCGTCCAGCGCACCGTTGCCGGGCTCTGCAGGAACAGGTCGATATAGCGGTCGCCGCCCAGCTCGGCATGGAAAGGCGACAGCTCGGGTGCGCCGACGCGGATGAGGTGCGGCATCTTGTCGAACCATTCCTCCGGCTGGCCCGGGGTGGAGCCGCGCCCGTCGAACAGGGCGCCGCCCTCGGTCTGCATGCCGCAGCCGGTATTGCCGGCGCTGCTCCAGGTCGGGGTGAAGGGGCGTTGGTAGACCGCGAGCCCGTGCGGCTGCATGCCCATCATGTCGCGCCATTTGCCGCCGGCGATCTCGTTGTTGTAGCGCGCGCCGCCCGCATCGATGGCGGCCTGGGCTGCGTCGACGCGGCGGGAATAGTCGTTCGCGCTTGCGCGCCGCTGCATCGCATAGGCGATCGTCTTGTCGAGATTGAGCTGCCGCGCGTTCATCTCCGCCGCCATGTCGATCGGGAACTGCACCATCTCGTAATAGGCGTCGCGCCGATCGGCGGGCATGTCCGCGGCCAGCGCCGCCGCCTCGTCCTTGAGCGCCGTATAGTCGGCGAGCCTGCGCGCATTCTCGTCGCCGAAATCGGTGATGCTGAAATCGGTCTGGCGGATCGGCGTGGCGGGCTTGGTCTTGGTGAAGCCCATGAACTCGGGGTTGCGATCGAAGGCGAGGTCGTACTGGCGCCACAGGATGTCGGCGATGCGATCCGCCGATTCCGCGCCGAAATTCTCCACCGCCCAGCCGCGCAGATGCGCCTTCACGCTGGCGATGTCGGGATAGGCGGCCTGATCATAGGCGATGTCGAGGAACAGCTGCGACAGATACTCGCCGGGCTTGATGTCGCCGACATTGACGATCCACATCTGCCGCGCGTCGAAGTGATAGGCCTTTTCCAGCTCTTCCCACATCAGCCCGGGATGCATGTTGGCGAGCCACAGATACGACATCGGGTAGCCCCAATAGGACAGGTGGTAATAGATGCCGGTGCCGCCGGGCCGCTGGCGCTCCGCGGGATTGGTGAGGCGGCGCAGATAGCCGTAATTGTCGTCGGGCCAGGTGATGGTGACGTTGTCGGGTACTTTCAGCCCGGAATCATAGGCCGGCAGCACTTCCTTATAGGGGGTGAAGACCTGCGGGATCTGGTCGATCGGCTTGTGGATATGGCGCCGGAGCATCGCCTGCTGGTCGGCGAAGATCTTCTCGAGCGCGCGTGCCTGGTCCGCCGGCGTGTTGGCGCCCTGGATCGGCCGGTCCTCGATCCCGCGCATGCCGACCGTGTACATCGTCTCGAACGGCGCCGATTTCCGCACCGCCTCGTCCCAATAGCCGAGCACCTTTTCCTTGTTGGTGAAATAGTTGAACGGACCGTCCTTGTCGTCCCACTCGCGGATGTTGGTACGCGTCATCGGCTCGGCGTGCGAGCTGGCGCGCACCAGGCCATAGGCCGAGGCGAGCTCGGCATTGCCCTGGATCTGGTTGAACGACTTCTCGATGCCGCGCATGCCCGGCCAGAAGATGTTGGCCTTCAGCCGCCACATCAGCTCATAGACGCGCGCATAGGTCTTGGGCCCCAGGTCGTGGAGCTTGGGGTCGTAGGTGTTCGCGGCCCAGGGCCAGATGCCGAACTCCTCGTCGTTGAGGAAGATGCCGCGATACTTGATCGACGGCGTCCTGGAGAAGCGCAAGGTCCCGTCGACCGCGATCTTGTCCCGGTGGCGGATGGTGACGTCGCCCCACCATTCCCAGGGCGAGACCCCCATCTCGCGCGAGAGATCGGTGACGCCCCAGATCGTGCCGCGCACGTCCGAGCCGAAGATGACGAGCGCGTTGGGCGCGGCGCTTCCGGGCAGCTTCACTGCGGCGCGGCCATAGGTCTCCCATTTGCCCGCGATCGGCGAAGGATCGATACGGTTGGCCTTGAGCAGGCGGGCGATCGTCGGCGCGGTCGCCAGGCCGATGATCACCACCGGCCCGCCCTTCGCCGCGGTGCGCGTGGTGACGACCGGCGCCTTGCCGGTGAGCGCGGTGAGGTCGCGCGCGAGCAGGTCCGCGGCCTTGCCGAGCGGAAGCGCATGGCTGTCGTCGTGCACGACGGTCGGTGCGGTACCACCGTCGAACAGGACGACCGGGCCGTTCTGGGCGAGAGCGGGGGGGGCAAGGGCGAGCAGCGCAACGCCGGCGAAAAGGGACGGGATGCGCATTGCCATGCTCCTTCGATCAAAAAAAGGCCGGCACTAGGCCGGCGGAAACCAAGTCCTTAGCCCTGAAAAGAGGCGGCGCGGGCCC
>JBEVLV010000202.1:0-8529 GCA_040508955.1 Sphingomonas sp.
GGAGGCGCTCGTCCACTGGTGCCAGATGCCCCAGATCAAGGCTCGGGCGTTGATGCTGAATGGATATGAGGACGAGGACGACTGACGATGTCTGATCGTTGGGCCGATCTCGAACCCGCCACGACGCTCGCCGCGCACCGCACCCCGTTTGAGGGAGAAAGCCCCGATTACAGCGCCGCCCGCGCCGCGCTGCTCGCCGAGGAGATCGAACTGCGCCGCCACCTGGAGCGCGTCGCGGTGCGGCGCCGCGCGCTGCCGCCGGGACCGGCGGTCACCGGCGACTATCGCTTCATCGGTGAGGATGGCGCCGCCCGGAGCTTCGCCGAGCTGTTCGGCGACAAGGATACGCTGTTCGTCTACACCTATATGTTCGGCCCCCAGCGCGAGCGGCCATGCCCGATGTGCACCTCCCTGCTCTCGTCCTGGGACGGCGAGGTTCCCGACATCGAGCAGCGCATCGCCCTCGCGGTCATCGCCCGCTCGCCGATCGAGAAGCTGACGGCCTTCAAGCGCGAGCGTGGCTGGCGGCACCTGCGACTCTATTCCGACACAGATCAGGCGTTCAGCCGCGATTATCACGCGGTGGCCCCCGACGGCGGCGACATCCCCCACCCCCTCGTCTTCACGCGCCGCGACGGCACGATCCGCCTGTTCTGGGCAGGCGAGATGGGGGAGGATTCCGCCGATCCGGGCGAGGATCCGCGCGGCGCGCCCGATCTGATGCCACTTTGGACGATTCTCGATTCCACACCCGAGGGACGCGGCGCAGACTGGTACCCGTCGCTCACCTACTGATCGCAATCGAAGGAGAGAGAAGATGCCGCAGATGATTTTCGTCAACCTGCCGGTCAAGGACGTCGCGAGGTCGACGGCGTTCTACGAGGCGATCGGCTGCACCAAGGACGAACGCTTCAGCAACGAGCATGCCTCGGCGATGCAGCTTTCCGACACGATCGCCTTCATGATCCTGTCGCACGACTTCTTTAAGGGCTTCACGCCGAAGCCGATCGCCGACGCACACGCGACCAGCGAGGTCCTGATCTGCATCTCGCGCGACAGCCGCGAGGCGGTGGACGCGATCGTCGAGAAGGCCGCGACGGCCGGCGGCAGGATCGATATCCGGGAGAAGCAGGACATGGGCTTCATGTACGGACGCACGTTCGAGGATCCGGACGGTCATATCTTCGAGCCGATGCACATGGATATGGAAGCCGCGATGGCGGCGATGTCCGGCCAGACCGAAGACGCCTGAAGCTTCCTGGGAGAGGAACCATGCAGAAGATTACCCCCGTCCTCTGGTTCAACATGAACGCCGAGGAAGCCGCCAGCTTCTACGTCTCGCTGCTGCCCGACAGCCGGATCGACAAGGTGCAGCGCGCACCGGCCGACAATCCGAGCACCGGGGAAGGCGCCGCGATTGTCGTCGAGTTCACGCTCGCCGGCCAGAAATATGCCGGGCTCAACGGCGGCCCCAACTTCACGCCGAACGAAAGCGTCTCGTTCCAGATCCTGACCGAGGACCAGGAAGAGACCGACCGGCTGTGGAACGCGATCGTCGGCAATGGCGGCGCGGAAAGCATGTGCGGCTGGTGCAAGGACAAATGGGGCTTCTCCTGGCAGATCACCCCGCGCCACCTGCTCGCGCTGGGCTTCGACAATGCCGACAAGGACAGCGCCCGTCGCGCCTTCGAGGCGATGATGACGATGAAGAAGATCGACATCGCGGCAATCGAAGCCGCCGCCAGCAACGGCTGAGACCGAAGGACAAGGAGAGAGACGATGACCTATGTCGATGGATTCCTTACCCCCGTCCCTACCGCCAACAAGCAGGTCTATCAGGAACATGCCCAGGAAGCCGTCGCGCTGTTCAGGCGCATGGGCGCCACCCGCATGGTCGAAGCCTGGGGCGACGACGTGCCGGACGGCAAGTTGAACGACCTCAAAAAGGCGGTGGCGCTCGAACCCGACGAGACGGTGCTGTTCAGCTGGATCGAATATCCCGACCAGGCGACCTGCGAGGCCGCCTATGAGAAGATGATGAACGATCCGGCGATGGCGGAAATGAGCAAGAATATGCCCTTCGACGCCAAGCGGATGATCTTCGCCAGCTTCGACCCGATCGTCGAGCGGGGAGAAGGCGGTACGCCCGGCTATGTCGATGGCTATGTCCTGCCGGTGCGCGAGGACAAGAAGGAAGCCTATCGCGCATTGGCGGAGAAAGCCGCGGGTCTGTTCCAGGAATTCGGCGCGCTTCGCGTCGTCGAGGCCTGGGGCGGCGACATTCCCGACGGCAAGGTCACCGACTATAACCGCGCCACGCTTCGCGAGGATGGCGAGCGCGTCGTCTATTCCTGGGTCGAATGGCCCTCGAAGGAAGTGCGCGACGCCGGCTGGGCCAAGCTGATGGCGGACGAGCGGATGAAGCCTGACGGCGAGATGCCGTTCGACGGCAAGCGCATGATGTGGGGCGGCTTCAAGCCGATCCTCGACGAGACCCTGGCCTGAACCCCGATCCTGGAGACACCCCATGACGAACCCGCACGGAAGCTTCATCTGGTACGAACTGGTGACCAAGGATCCCAAGGCCGCCAAGGCGTTCTACGACGAGGTCGTCGGCTGGAACATCGACGCGGAGCCTGCCCCAGGCGGGATGGATTATCGCATGATCGTCGCCCATGACGGCAATGTCGGCGGCGTGATGGGTCTGAGCGCGGAGATGCTCGCAGGGGGCGCCAAGCCGGTCTGGCTCGGCTATTTCGGGGTCGACGACGTCGACGCCTCGGTCGCGTCGATCGTCGCGGACGGGGGCCAGGTTCACCTGCCGGCGTTCGACATTCCCGGCGTCGGTCGGCTGGCGATGGTCACGGATCCGCAGGGCGTGCCCTTCTACGTGATGCGCGGCGCGAGCGCGGAATCGAGCGACGCCTATCAGCGAAACGGCATGGGCCATGTCAGCTGGAACGAGCTGATCACCACCGACGATGCTGCCGCGCTCGCCTTTTATGAGAAGCAGTTCAACATCCGGAAGACCGGCGCGATGCCGATGGGCGAGATGGGCGACTATAGCTTCATCGGCCATGGCGGCGAGGAGATGATCGGCGCGGTGATGAAGGCGGGCCCCGGCTTCCCGACCGGCTGGGGCTTCTATTTCCGGGTGCCGGACATCAATGCCGCTAAGGCCAAGATCGAGGCCGCAGGCGGCACCGTGCGCCAGGGCCCGATGGAGGTGCCGGGCGGCGAATGGGTGCTGAACGCCACCGATCCCGAAGGCGTCACCTTCGGCCTGGTCGCGCCGGCCAGCTGAGGCGCGATGACGATCACGATCAGCGCCTTCGAGTGCTCGCCCGACGGCGGCAAGGGACTGGCCCGCGACACGCGGGTGCGCTGGGCACTGGAGGAAGCGGGCCTGCCCTATGCGGTCCGGCTCGTTTCCTTCGAAGCGATGAAGCAAGCCGCGCATCTGGCACGGCACCCGTTCGGCCAGATCCCGACCTATGAGGAAGGCGATCTCACCCTGTTCGAGACGGGGTCGATCGTCTTCCACATCGCGCAGCGCACTCCGGGGCTGCTGCCGGACGACCCCGATGCGCGGGCGCGTGCGATCACCTGGATCTTCGCCGCGCTCAACACCGTGGAACCGCCCATCCTCGAACTCGCGATCGCCAGGTTCCAGGAGGGCGACAAACCCTGGACCGCCGAGCGCCTGCCCCTGGTCATGGACCGCATCCGCGGCCGGCTGGATCAGCTCTCCGCGCGTCTCGGCGATGCCGACTGGCTCGACGGCGCGTTCAGCGCGGGCGACCTGATGATGGTGTCGGTGCTGCTTCGGCTGAAGCCGTCGGGCATCCTCGGCGAATATCCGAACCTCGCCGCCTATGTCGCCCGCGGCGAGGCGCGTCCGGCCTATCAGCGGGCGTTCGCCGCGCAACTGGCGGTCAATACGCGTTGAGCGAGGTTCAGGCGAAGGCCAGCGAACCCTTGAGCTGCTGATAGGCCTCGATCACGCGTTGAAGCCGGGCCTCCTGGCTGCGGTCGCCACCGTTGCGATCGGGGTGATATTTCCGGACCAGCTCGGAATAGCGCTTCCTGAGCGCGGTGCGGTCCGAATCCACTTCCAGCTCGAGCACCTTCAGCGCCTCGCGGTCCGCGCCCGATAGCGGGCGACCGTCCTTGCGTTCGGCATTGTCCTTCATCCGGTCGCGGAAGCGCGCGTTGATCGCGTCGAGCGGATCGGCGAAATCGGCCCAGCGCGGCGGGCGGTCCGCGCCGCCTGTCGTGTTGAACGCGCGCGTCTCGCGCTCCCAGCCAGCGAGCGGCCGCTGGGCGTCGTGGATCTCCTCGGGGCTCATCCCCGCGAAGAAATTATAGCCCGAATTGAAGGCGCGGACGTGATCGAGACACAGCCAGCGGAACTGCGGCGGACCGTCGGTCGCGAAGCCGGCGCCCTCCGGCGGCGGCGCGCGGAACTCGCCGGGCTCGGCGCATCCGGGCTCGGCGCACATGCGCCCCTGCGCCTCCACGCGACCGTGGAAGCGGGCATTCGGACGATCCTTTTTGGGTGGGCTGCTGGACACGCGACTCTCTCGAACAATCGCCCTATATAGTCGCGATGACCGACCTCGCCACCGGCCCGCTGGCCGATCTGATCGCCGCCCGTCTCACCGCCGCGCTCGACCCGACGCAGCTCCATGTCAGCAACGACAGCGCCCAGCATCGCGGCCATCTGGGCGACGACGGCACGGGCGAATCGCATTTCACCGTCACGATCGAAAGCGCGGCCTTTGCCGGCGTCTCGCGCGTCGAGCGCCAGCGGCTGGTGAACCGCGCGCTCGCCGACCTGCTCGCCGAGCGCATCCACGCGCTGGCGATCAAAGCCCGTGCACCCGGGGAATAGGATCGTTTCCGGAAACCACCCCATAGGGTGATTGTCCCCGCATCGGCCTCCGCGCTATTCCGGGTTCGAAACGGAGAAGCCCGATGCGCGAAGACCTGGTGATCCAGACGATCGAACCGACCACCCATGATCTAGGCGGGTTCAAGGTGCACCGCACCCTGCCCTCGCGCCCGCGGACGATGGTGGGGCCGTTCATCTTCTTCGACCAGATGGGCCCGGCGCATCTCGATGTCGGCACCGGCATCGACGTGCGCCCGCACCCGCACATCAACCTGGCGACGGTCACCTATCTCTATGGCGGTGCGATCGACCATCGCGATTCGCTCGGCACCTTCGCGACGATCGAGCCGGGCGCGGTCAACCTGATGACCGCCGGCCGCGGCATCGTCCATTCGGAGCGCTCGCCCTCCGCCGAGCGCGAGAAGGGACCCGAGCTCTCCGGCCTCCAGACCTGGATCGCGCTGCCCGAGGCGGTGGAGGAACGCGACCCCGCCTTCGAGCATGTCGCCGCCGCCGACCTGCCGGTGATCGAGGCGCATGGCGCCACCGCCCGCGTCATCATGGGCGATCTCTGGGGGTTGAGCGCGCCGACCACCACCTATGCCCAGACCATCTATGCCGACATCGCGCTGGCGCCGGGCGGCAGCATCCCGATCGATCCCAGCGCCGACGAGCGCGCGCTCTATGTCGCGATGGGCGAGGCGAGCCTGGACGGCATGCCGCTGCTGCCGATGACGCTCTACATCCTGCGCCCGGGCACCCATGCGACCTTGCGCTCCGATCGCGGCGGCCGGGTGGCGCTGTGCGGCGGCGAGGCGTTCACCACGCCGCGCCATGTCTGGTGGAACTTCGTCTCGTCGAGCCGCGACCGGATCAACCAAGCCAAGGAAGACTGGAAGGCCGGCAACTTCCCCAAGGTGCCCGGCGACGACAAGGAATGGATCCCGATCCCCGAGGTGCCGAAGACCGTCAGCTATCCGTGAGGCGCGGATGCGCACCAAGCTGAGCGTCTGCAACCGCAAGGCACGCTATCCGTCCGAGGCCGATGCGCTGCTGGCGGTCCAGCGCGCCGGCCTGGTGCTGCGACCTTATCGCTGCGATCGCTGCCGGCAATTCCACCTGACCAGCCGGACCAAGGGCAAACGGCTGCCGCGGCTCTTGGGGTGAGCCAGCCTTTTCCGGTTTCGTTCACCCATTGCCGACCGGTTTGCCGGTCCAACAATGTTGGAGGCGCGTTTCGCTGCGATCCCACCAATCCACTATCGGACCCTCAAAGGCTCCGAGCTTGAGCCGGGGGCCGACGCCCGCCTCCGCGGCCGGGTAGCCCGTCACTTCCGTAAACGGGGTATCGCTAACCATGGTCGGAACGATACCATCAGGCGGAGCGAAACCTCCAAACTTGATAGTCGCCAATTCAGTGAGCGCCTGGCGCAGTTCAGGACATCGCGCCCCGTCGATCCACTCATGCACCGAGTTAGTGGTCGCGCGGCATTTTCCTGACTCGCGCCGTCCGCACCAATTGCTGTCGCGCTTGGTTCGTTCGGCGATCCAATGGCGATTCTCGGGAGATCCCGAGAACGAGAATTTCACGACCTCGTCGATCTCTATGCCTAGACCGCCGCCCTGTCGGGTTACCTGATAGCCTTGCCAGAAGCGCCCCTGATCCTGTGCCCACGCCGATGACGGCAGCACGTCCATGAACAGGACCGCGATGAAAATATGCCGTCGCCACATCGCACTGCCTTTCATAAAATTTGGCCGGCTTTTCCGCCCTAGTAGGACGGCAGACCCGGATACTCCCACCGATAAGGCACCCCCGTCTCGCCGAGCGCGGCCCGGACGAGCGCTGGAAAGGCGCGCTCCGAGCGGACGTCGTTGGAGAGGATCAGCACGCAGCGGCGGCGGCGCTCCAGGCAGACAAGCGTGTTGGCGGTCGTGTCGTTATGGCCGCCCTTGAGCCAGCCGGGTCCCTGCGGTCCGTCGAACGCGAGCACGCCCAGCGCGGCCTTGGCGCCGGACCGCTCGGCGACCGGGGCGTCGGGTAGGAAGGCCGGGAATTGCTGGCGGGTGGTGATGGCGTGCGTGCCCTTCGCATATTCCACCCGCCACCGCGCCGGCAGGCCGTAGCCGCGCACCATCGCCGCGGCCATCCGGGCCAGATCGGTGATCGTCGTGTCCATCGATCCCGCAGCGCGCACCCGGCTGCGCTCATCATGCGGCTCGGGCTTGCCCTTCTCGTCCCAGCCATCAGCCATGTCGCTCGCGAAATCGGCGCGCCACTTCAGGCTCGTCCGGGTCATGCCGAGCGGCCCGAAGAAGCGCCGCCGCAGCTCGGCCTCGACATCGAGGCCCAGCCCCTGCTCGATGCCGAACTGGAGCAGGCTGATGCCCTCCCCCGAATAGGAATAGCGCGTGCCGGGGTCGAAATGGATGCGCAGCCTGCCGTCGGGCTCGAGAAAGGCGAAATTCGCGAAGCCGGTGGTGTGGTTCAGCACCATCCGCGGCGTGATCGCGCGCCAGCGCTCGTCCGACGCCAGGTCGCCCCAATTGCCATAGGCGTCGAGATTGCCATAGGCGGGCAGCGGCTTGGGCAGCATCGCGGCGATCGGCTTGTCGAGGTCCAGCCGCTTCTCTGCGGCGAGTTGCGTCACGAGATAGCCGAACACCGCCTTGGTCAGCGACGCGCCGTACAGGATCGTGTTCGGCGTGAGTGGATCGCCCTTCTCGTTGCGCGCGCCGAACACCCGGACCGCGGTGACCTTGCCCTCCTCGATCGTGGCGATGGCGAGGCCCTTCGAGCCGGTCTCCGCCATTGCCGAGCGGACGGCGGCGCCGATCGGGTCGGGCGATTGCAGTGGCGGCGCGGCGGCGGAAAGCCCCAGCAGCATTGCCCCCAATACCAGTGCGTTGCCACCGTTCATTGTTATCCTCCCCCGTCAGGAGACTCATCGTCGCGGCCCAAAGGCTATCGCGCAAGTGGAATGACCGACCCCACAAACATTCCCATTTCCGCCTCCAACTCCTAGGCTCGCCCGGCGCCGCTCGACGGGCGCGGTGCGAACGGAGGCGAGGATGCCGGCACTGGACCTGACGCGAATTGCTCTTCCCACCGGCGTCGAGCTCGACGTCGCCATCGCCGGCGATCCGAATCATCCGGCGATCGTCCTGCTCCACGGCTTTCCCGAATCGCACCGCACCTGGCGCCACCAGATCCCCGAGCTGGCCCAGGATCACTACGTCATCGCGCCCGACCAGCGCGGCTTCGCGCGATCGTCCAAGCCCGAAGGCGTCGAGAATTACGCGCCGGCCAAGCCGGTCGCCGACCTGATCGCGCTGGCCGACCATCTCGGCATCGGCACCTTCACCCTGGTCGGTCACGACTGGGGCGGCGCGATCGCCTGGGAGGTCGCCCGGCGTCATCCCGAAGCGCTGCGCACGCTCTCGATCCTCAACTGCCCCCCGGGCGACGTGCTCGCGAAGACCCTCCGCCACAACCGCAAGCAGCTCGCCATGAGCTGGTACATGCTCTTCTTCCAGCTTCCCTGGCTGCCCGAGTGGTACTTCCGCCGTGATCCGCAGAAGGCCATCGAGGGCGGCCTCTTCAGCGTCGCCAAGAACCGCGCCGTGTTCACCCC
>JBEVLV010000203.1:0-7075 GCA_040508955.1 Sphingomonas sp.
CGAGGCAGGCGCTTAATTCTTGCTGTTGGTTGCCGGCGCCGGCTTGTTGAGCTGGGTGGCGGCGTAGGCCGCCCCTCCGACCGCGGCCGCGGCACCCGCGGCGATCGCAGCCGCGGCAACTGGATGCTCCTTCACCGCGGTCACGGTGGCGTCGACCGCGCCGCTGACCTTTTCCTGGGCCTGGGCGATGAACGACTTGGCTTCGGCGGTCGCCTGGGCAGCGGTCGCGTTATCGCCGGGAGTGGTTTCGGTGGCCATGACTATTCCTCTTCGAGATGAATTGCCCTGACTCAACTCCACCGCCTCCCGGCGGTTCCGTTACGGTCTCGGTTTAGAGCTGGCCGAGCAGATATTCGGCCGAGCTGACCTCGAACTGACCGGGCGCCTCGACGTTGAGCTGCTCGACGGTGCCGTCGTTGACGATCATCGAAAAGCGCTTGCCGCGCATGCCCATGCCGAAGCCGGTGCCGTCCATTTCGAGGCCCACGGCCTTGGCGAACGCGCCGTTGCCGTCGGCAAGCATCGTCACCTTGCCTTCAACGCCGGCGGACTTGCCCCAGGCGCTCATCACGAACGCGTCATTGACCGCGGTGCAGGCGATCTCGTCCACGCCCTTGGCCCTGATCTCGTCGGCCTTCTCGACGAATCCGGGGAGGTGCTTGGCCGAGCAGGTGGGGGTGAAGGCGCCCGGAACGGAGAAGAGCGCAACCTTGCGGCCGGCGAAATAGCTGTTCGAATCGACCTGCTCGGGACCTTCGGCGGTCACCTTGACGAAATTGGTCTGGGGGATCTTGTCGCCAACCTGGATGGTCATGTCACTCTCTCCTATTTGGGTGCCGGACCCCAATCGGCTCCGAACGTTACATTTTCAAGCGTGGCGGAGCGGAAACCGTGCGGGTAAGTTGATTGCGTATGGAGTCGACGAATTTCCTCACTGGGCAGTTCCTGCTCGCGATGCCGGGTATCGGCGATCCGCGCTTCGAGCGCGCGGTGATCGCAATGTGCGCGCATGACGAGGAAGGCGCACTGGGCATCGGCATCGGCGAGACCATCGACGGGCTGGGGTTGCACGACCTGCTCGAGCAGTTCGAGATAGATCCGGGCGAGGCTCCGGACGCGGCGGTGCATTTCGGCGGGCCGGTCGAGCCGCGACGCGGCTTCGTGATCCACTCGCCCGACTGGGGCGGGCAGGATACGATCGACGTGGGCGGGCGCTGGGCGCTTTCCGGCACGATCGACGTGCTCAAGGCGATCGCCGAGGGCAAGGGCCCCAGCAACTGGCTGGTGGCCTTGGGCTATGCCGGCTGGGGCGAAGGGCAGCTCGACGCCGAGATGACGCGGCACGGCTGGTTCAACACCGAGGGCGATACCGGGCTGCTCTACGATATCGATGCCGAGGATCGCTGGGTGAGCGGATTCGCCGGCGCCGGGATCGATCCGCGGCTGCTGGCGAACAGCACCGGACGGGCATAGCCAAGCAGCGAAGTTAACGCTACCATCCGCCCAGACCCGGGCAGTGATCCGGGCTCGAGAGAGGGGCCGGACATGAAGCATCTGCTTGCCGCATTGACGCTGGTGATCGCCTTGCCTGCGAGCGCACAGCCCGTCGGCATCTTCCAGAATCAGGCCGATATCGGGAGCACCGCGACGCCGGGAACGGCGAGTGTCGACGCGGGGCGCTACCGGATCACCGCGAGCGGCGCGAACATCTGGGGGACCAAGGACGCGTTCCATTATGCCTGGACGCAGGGCTCGGGCGACCTCCACGTCGCGGCCGACATCGCCTGGGACGGGAAGGGCGTCGATCCGCATCGCAAGGCAGGGCTGATGATCCGGCAGAACACGACGCCGGGATCTCCCTATGCCGATGTGATGGTGCATGGCGACGGCATGGTCTCGCTGCAGTATCGCGAGGTGCAGGACGGGCCGACCTGGCAGATCGTCTCGGCGACCTGGCATCCGAGGCGCGTCCAGCTGGAGCGCGAGGGGGACTATGTGTGGTTCTCGGTCGCGGGCGAGGATGGCGTGCTGCGCCATGCCGGCGGAAATTACCGGATCGCCTTCTCGGCACCCTATCTGGTCGGCCTGGCGGTGTCGGCGCACAATGATGCGGTAACGGAGACGGCGACCTTCTCGAACGTCGAGATGAAGGTGCCGAGCCTCGCTTATGTGCCCGACACGGGCTATCCGGCGAAGGTCGAGAGCACGCTCGAGGTGATGGAGGTGGGCGGTATCCAGAACCGCCGCATCGTCCGCACCTTCGACGGCAAGATCGAGGCGCCGAACTGGACGAAGGACGGCAAGGCTTTGGTCTACAATGCCGGTGGGCGGATCTGGCGCGTGCCCGTGGAGGGCGGCACGCCGGTGGCGATCGAGACCGGGCCCAATATCAAGAACAACAACGACCACGGCATCTCGCCGGACGGCAGCCAGCTCGTCATCTCCGACCAGAGCGAGCCCGACGATCTGTCGCGCATCTCGGTGCTGCTGCTGGCGGGGTCGGCAAAGCCGCGCTCGCTGGTGAGCGATCCGGCGGCGCGCTCCTATTGGCATGGCTGGACGCCGGACGGGAAGACGATCGCCTATGTCCGGGTGGGCAAGAGCGACGGCAGCTACGATATCTGGACGAAGGACCTGGCGGGCGGCGCGGCGCGGCCGCTGATCGTCGGGCCGGGGGTGGACGACGGTCCCGAATATTCGCCCGACGGCAAATGGCTCTACTTCAACTCGACCCGGACCGGCGCGATGCAAATCTGGCGGGCGCGGCCGGACGGCTCCGATCCGGAGCAGGTCACCCGGGATCCGAACTTTCGCGACTGGTTCCCGCATTTCTCGCCCGACGGGAAATGGATCGCCTTCATCTCGTTCGGCCTCGACGTCGCGCTGGGGGATCATCCGCCCAACCGCGACGTGACCTTGCGGATCATGCCTGCGGACGGCAGCGCGCCGCCCCAGGTGCTCACGCGCCTGTTCGGCGGGCAGGGGACGATCAACGTGCCCAGCTGGTCGCCCGATTCGAAGTCGATCGCGTTCGTGAGCTACCGGATGGTGCGCTGACCCCGTTCAGCGCGCCGCGGCGCGCCGGGCCTGGAGCGCCTTCAGCGTTTCGGGATCGGGAATGATCTTGGAGAGGTCGGCGATCACTTCGTCGGCATCGTTGAACAGCACGTCGGGCAGTCCGGGCTCGCCGCGATTGCCGGTGCGGAAATTGGCGATGAGCGTGCCCCCGACGAGCGAGGGCATGATCACGAACCCCTGCTGCCCTCGCGATTTTGCGAGAAGCGCGGCGTGGAGCGCATAGGCATCGACCAGCACGTCGGTGTCGAAACCATAGAGAAACAGGCGCTCCATCTTAAATTTCACCTGGTCGGTGTCTTTGACCTGGAGCAGCAGCTTGGACTTGTCGGTACGCCAGACCTGCTTCGACACCGCTTCGTAGCGCTTGGCCGGATCGACGCCGGGAAGCAGCCAGAACAGCGTCTTGTTGTCGGTATCCTTGGCCAGAGTCTCGGCGCGGGTGGCAGTGTCGCGGTCCTTGCGCATCGTTTCGGGCGCATTGGCGAGTCCGCCGATCATCTCATCCGCTGCTGCCCCGTCGCGCAGGCGGCGCGTTGCCTCGACCACGCAGCCGAAAGAGGCGGCGACCCATTGCGAGCGTGCCGCGAACAAGCGCCGCGCGGTCTTGAGGTCGCCGGCCTTGGCGGTATGCAGGATAGAATAGAGGTCGAGCAACTCGACGATCTCCGACCCGTTGCCCTCGGGCTTGCCTTCATCGCGGCGCTTCTCGAAATTGGTGCGGGCGGCCGCGGCGCGCTCGGCCGCGATCGCGTCGTTGCCCGCCAGCGCATGGGTGACCGCGGCCTGCGCGAGCAGTGCGGAACTCTGCAGGTCGGGCGTCGCTGCAAGGTTGAAATCGGCGAGCGCATCGCGGACCTGGGCCGCCTCGGCGAACTTGCCCCATTCCTCGAGCCGCTTGGCGCTGAGCGCGGCACCGGTGACGCCGGCGCGGGCGCGCCAGCCGATATAGGCGCTCTCGGTCTCGGAGGGCGTGTATCCGCCGAGCAGATAGGATGGCACGGAGATGAGGTTCATGAACGAATGGCGTGCGGCCGTCGTGTCGCGCAGCGCGGTATCCCGGGCCTCGTCCACGCGATCGAGACGATAGAGCGCGGCGGCTTCGACCAGTCCGAAGGCTCGGCCCTGCGACCGGGCGTAGTAAGGATCGCTCATCAGGCCAGCCGCTTCGGCTTCGCGCCGGGCGAGGCCGGCATCGGTGATGGCCGCCTGGTAATTCTTCGCCTCGATCTGGTGGATCGCCCGGCCGAGCAGAAGATCGACCCGGCGTGACGGATTACCTTCCTTCTTCTCGCCGTCCAGCAGGGCAGTGCAGACCGAGACACCTTCCGCGCCGAACTTGCGCTTGGAAGCGTCCGCCGCCTCGACCCTGGGAGCGAACAGGCCGAGCAACGTCACCGCGCCGAGCAGCCGTGCCGCGGACTCGCCGGTCGTCATGTTGTTGGGCTGGCCGTCGCACTGGAGGTAGAGCGAACCGGGCTTGTCCTCGGCGCCTGTGGCGGACCCTGCGGCGCGCGCAGGCGTGGATGCCAGGCTGACGAGCGCGAGCGCGCCGATGCACGGCCGTGCGATAGCTTTCATGTATATCCCCCTGAATTCCCCGCATAGAAGCTGGCATCGGCCGGAAATGCTGTCAATTGGCCGGCACGAGATGGTCCCCGGGGCGGGAGACCAGGTTGCCGGCGCACGGCCATGCCGATCGGACCCCACCGGGGCGAAGCCGAAGTTCCACGATGTCGCCGAAGTCGCCGCGCAGGAAGGTCTCGCGCGCGGCTATTTCGCGCGGTTATTTGCTGCCTTCGTCGAGCGTCACCTTGGGCTCGAAGGCCTTGATGCGCAGCACGCTGTCCTGGTGCGGCGTGGAGCACAGGCTTGCCTTGCCCGAGACTTCGATCTGCTCCTTGCCGTCATGCTCGCGGAGCACGAGCCGGATCGGCGTGTCGCACCTCGTGGCGCCGCCGGTCTTGAAGCGCAGCGTGACCTTCATCGGTTGCAGCGCGTCGCCGAACTGGTTCTTGCTCCAATGCGCTGCGGCGCCGGCCTTGGCCGTGTCGATATAGAAGCCGATGACGTCGTAGGTCTTGGTCTCGTTGACGATCAGCAGGCAACCCAGCGTCCAGCAATTGTCGCGCATGCGCTTGCTCGCGCCCATCTGGATCATCAGGTCGCGCGCCATGGTCCCTTCGAGGCCGTGGCTGAAGACGATGCCGGCGCTGTCCCCGTCCTGCGCCGGCACCTGCGCCACGCAGGGAAGGGGAGGCAGCGCCAAGGCGCATGCGAGTAATCCGAAGCGTTTCGACATTGTATTTCCCGGCTGAGCGGCGGTGAGGACCGTTTCTTTTTATGCGGCGGGGCAATCGGCAGCAAGACACAGGGTCTCGGAATTGGCCCTGAGCATGACATATAAAGATATCTTTATATTAACGTTGCACGCGGCTGGCTAAACCGCTACGGCGCGCCGTATGGCGGCTGGGAGGATTCCCGGCCCCGCAGATTTGCTCAATTGGAGACAGCTCGTGGCAACCGTGCTCGACAAGAACGACTATGTGATCGCCGATATCGGCCTGGCCGATTTCGGCCGCAAGGAAATGAACATCGCCGAGACCGAGATGCCCGGCCTGATGTCGCTCCGCAGCGAGTTCGGTCCGTCGCAGCCGCTGAAGGGCGCGCGCATCACCGGTTCGCTCCACATGACGATCCAGACCGCCGTGCTGATCGAGACGCTGACCGCGCTGGGCGCGCAGGTCCGCTGGGCGACGTGCAACATCTTCTCGACCCAGGACCATGCCGCCGCCGCGATCGCCGCGTCGGGCGTGCCGGTGTTCGCGATCAAGGGCGAGAGCCTGGCCGAATATTGGGACTATGTCGGTTCGATCTTCGACTGGAGCAGCGAGGGCGATCCCGACCAGACCTGCAACATGATCCTCGACGACGGCGGCGACGCGACGATGTTCGCGCTGTGGGGCGCCAAGCTCGAGGCCGGCCAGACCATGCCCGAGCCGGAGAATGAGGAAGAGGTCGAGATGCAGCGCGCGCTGAAGGCGTTCATCGCCA
This sequence comes from Sphingomonas sp., assembly GCA_040508955.1. GTDB lineage: Bacteria > Pseudomonadota > Alphaproteobacteria > Sphingomonadales > Sphingomonadaceae > Sphingomonas. Next base: position 6,130 of record JBEVLV010000203.1, read on the forward strand.
AGAAGCCGGGCTACCTGACCGCGACCGTCAAGGCGATCAAGGGCGTTTCGGAAGAGACCACCACCGGCGTCCATCGCCTCTATGCGATCGCCAAGAAGGGCGAGCTGCCCTTCCCGGCGATCAACGTCAACGACAGCGTCACCAAGTCGAAGTTCGACAACCTCTATGGCTGCAAGGAATCGCTGGTCGATGCGATCCGCCGCGGCACCGACGTGATGCTCGCCGGCAAGGTTGCCTGCGTCGCCGGCTTCGGTGACGTCGGCAAGGGCTCGGCCCAGTCGCTCCGCAACGGCGGCGCGCGCGTGCTCGTCACCGAAGTCGATCCGATCTGCGCGCTGCAGGCGGCGATGGAGGGCTTCGAGGTCGTGACGATGGAAGAGGCCGTGACCCGCGCGGACATCTTCTGCACCGCGACCGGCAATGCCGACGTGATCACCGCCGAGCACATGAAGGGCATGAAGAACATGGCCATCGTCTGCAACATCGGCCACTTCGACAGCGAGATCCAGATCGCCGCCCTGTCGAACTACAAGTGGACCGAGGTGAAGCCGCAGGTCGACCTGGTCGAGTTCCCGGACGGCAAGCAGATCATCGTCCTGTCGAAGGGCCGCCTGGTGAACCTGGGCAACGCGACCGGCCACCCGTCGTTCGTGATGTCGTCGAGCTTCACCAACCAGGTGCTGGCGCAGATCGAGCTGTGGACCAAGGGCGAGCAGTACGGCAACGACGTGTTCGTCCTGCCGAAGCATCTCGACGAGAAGGTCGCCGAGCTGCACCTCGAGAAGCTCGGCGTGAAGCTGACCAAGCTGACCCAGAAGCAGGCCGATTATATCGGCGTGCCGGTCGAAGGTCCGTTCAAGCCGGATCACTACCGCTACTGATCCTCACAGCCTGTCGGGTTTCGCGCCCGCAGGCGGTTAGGCCAATGGCTGCGCCATGGGGTGGA
>JBEVLV010000204.1:0-44415 GCA_040508955.1 Sphingomonas sp.
GCCCTAATTCACTACTTTGTCAGCTGGCGGTGAAGACCGGCGCCCCCTTGGCATCGTATTTCACCGTGATGTAGGAATTGTCGCAGACGTTGATATTGCTCCACGTGCCGGCGCTGCCGTCCTCGAACGTGGCCTTGATGTCGTATCGGCACTGGCTGCCGGCCTTGTCGAAATGCACGGTCATGCGGCCGCCGGTCTTGATGACCGCATCACGCTTCATGTCGGGATCGACCTTGTTGGGTTGCCAGCTGCCGCTCCCGGCGGGGGAAATCTCGATCGCCTTGATCGATTTGCCCGAGCTGTTGAGCAGGATGAAGTCCCAGTCATCGGCGAAAGCGGGCGTGGCGACCATGAGCGCCGCGGCCGCTGTGATCAGCGTGGTTCGCATTGCATTTCCCCTCCTGTTGTAATGGCCTAAACTGCGCTTCTCGGCAGCTTTCGGCAAGTGCGTAGAGTGTAGTTATAGCACGCGAACCAACCGCACCGCGCAGGCGATCCAAGGCGGATCGGTGACGACCTGTTGGCGGCCCCCCGCGCCGAGCGGCAGCAAGTGGAGCTTGCCCTCCTCCCGTCCGATCAGCCGGCCGAACAGGAAACGGCCGGCGGGACGGGGGACGAGCACGTCGCGGTTGAGCGCGGTGACGAAGGCCTCGGGTGGCAGCGAGGCACACCAGATCGCGTCGCCCGCGCGATAATCACCGATTCCGCCCTGTACGGTGATCGCCACCATTCCCTCCTCACCGCGTGGAGGGACGACCGCGGCGGCGTGGCGCGGCGCCTGGGCGCCCTCGCTGTCGAGGATGGCGGCGACGGGGATCTCGGGCCGATCGGGCAGGCGGACGAGATCGGCGGCATCAACCTCCAGCGCGGCGGCGATGCGATTGAGCCAGCCGACAGACACGGTGCGGGTACCGGTTTCGAGCCGGCCAATCGTCTGCGCGGTGGTGGCTGGAACGCAGCGCTGGGCGACTTCCTCGAGCGTCAGTCCCTTGGCGCGGCGAACTTCGCGGATGGCGGTGATCATGAGGCGAGTCCTAACCGGTTTGGTTTTTCGCTTTCCTACAGATGTGCCTTCATGGCAAGAGGGGCGAATCGGAACAAAAGGAGATCATATGCGCGAATTGGTGGAGCGTGGGATCGAGGACGGACATCTCGCGGCTGGTGGCGCGCCCACACGAAGGCGACGAAGCGTGACGGTGAACCTTGCCGAATCGCCGCTGTCCTGGCTGCGTTCGCGCGGCCATGTGAATGCGCGACAATATGAGGCGGGTGAACGGATCCGCGCCGACTACGAAAGGGCGGCGCTGGGGCCGCGTGTGACGATGCGCTGGGACGCGGCACCGGCCGCGCGGGGGCGACGGGGTTCGACCGAAGGATTGGATCCGACCTTGGCGCAGATCGCGGCGAAGCGACGGTTCGACGCAGCGGTGGCGGCCGTCGGTCCGGGGCTCGCCGACATCGTGTGGCGCGTGGTCTGTGCCGGCGAGGGGCTGGTGCAGGCCGAGAAGGCGCTCGGCTGGCCGAGCCGCGCGGGCAAGCTGGTGCTGGGGCTCGCGCTCGACCGGATAGGGGACCATTATGGTTTGAAATGAACGGCGGCGCTCAGGTTTCGGCGGCAGGCTCCGGCGCGGGTTTGCCGACGAAGCGGCCATAGGCCCAGCCGATGCCGATCAGCGCGACGCCAAGCCCGAGGAAGGAGAGAATGCGCAGCACCCCGTCGAGCGCGGATGCATCGACCAGGAAGACCTTGAACGTGACGAGGGTGAGCAGGGCCAGCCCCGCGATCCGCAGATCGTGCACCGCCGTGGCGATGCCGCGCCAGAGCCAGAATAGGGCGATGGCGAGCAACGCGGCCGAATAGCCGCCATTCTCGGCAGTCCCGATCGGGCCGGTGAGCAGGCTGCCGTGCGCGGCCTGGCGCACCGCGGCCAGCGCGGCGACCAGGGTGAGCAGCGCGGCGGTGACGCGGATCGGCCGCCGGGCCGGAAGCGTCCATAGCCAGAAAGCGGTGAGCGCAGCGTGCAGCACCGCCGCATTCGCCAACGGGATGCTGCCGACCCGTTGCTCGATCCAGGCGGGATCGAGGACGACGCAATCGAACCAGATGAAGCGGCACAGGCCGAGCGTGAACAGCACACCGCCGAGGCTGCGGAGCCAGCCCTTGCGAAGCAGGAGCCAGCCCGTGGCGAGGCAGGCCTGGGTGAACAGCGCGCGCTCGAGGAAGCCCAGTTCGACGAAGCGCGGGAGCGTGGCGATCGCGAAGATGTGCTTGGCGACGGCATAAAGCAGGAGGATGCCGATCGTGATCGCTGCGGCGCCGACGACGCGGCGGGCGCGACCGAATTGGGGCGGATCGAGCAACAGCAGCAATGCCGCCGCGACCGGCAGCGCTAGTGCGCGCAGGAGTGTTCCCAACTCCGGCAGGCGCAGATAGGGCAGGCGATCGCCCGCGACCGAACCGAAGACGAGATCGGCGAGCGCGATGATCGGCAGCGCGGCTGCGACGAGCGCCGCCACGAAGGGCAGGGCCGGGAGCGCGAACAGCGTTGGCGCGCGCGCGACACGCGCCCACGCCGCGAGCGCCACCAGGGCGAGCGTCATCGGGATTGCGAGCCAGGCGTCGGGCAGGAATTGGGCGAGGCCGAGCGTGACGAGCAGGCCGGCGAGCGCACTCGCGCCGATCAACGCGGGATCGTCCTTGTCGCTGCGCAGGCGCCAGGCGAGGCTGGCGCAGGCCGCCGCCGCCAGCAACTCCAATACTCCCCAGATCGGCGCCGACAAAAGGGAGGGTGCGCAGGCATGGGCTGTCAGCAGCGGTCCGGCCGTTCCGCCGAGCGCGAGCATTGGCCAGGCGCCCTTGCGCGGCGAGAGGACATGACCGGGCAGCGCGAAGAGAAGGGCGGCGATGGCGGCCGCGACCGGCGTCGCGCTGCGTTCGGGCTGGAGCAAGGCCAGGGCTTCGAGGACCAGCAGGAAGCCGAGGGCGGCAAGCGCTCCCGGCTGGTAGACTCGCTGACGCCACGACAGGAGCAGGGCGGCGGCTGCGAGCACCACGTAGAAGCTCCAGGCCACGCCGCCGAAATCGAGCGCGGGCGCGAGCGCCACGAGCTGGACCAGCCCCGCGATGAGAGGCGCGACACGCAGCCAGGGATTGCGCATGCCGGCGGCGGGCAGCGCCGCGCCGGCACCGGCCGCGAGCAGCATGGTGAAGCCGCCGACCGCGGAAAGGTCATCGGGGTCGCCGCCAAGGGCCAGCAGCAGGAAATTGATCCAGGCGAACCCGGCCACGCTGGCGGCGAGCGCGAGCCAGCCCCAGCCGCGATGGACCGCGAGGCCGAACAGGGCGGCGGTGAACAAGGCAAGATAGACCAGCAGCGGTACAATCCCCGCCGCGTCAAAACCCGCGACGAGCGGCGCGGCGAACCCGCCAAGAAGCGCCATCACCGCGGTTGGTGGACCATGGCGGAGCGAGAGTGCCATTGCGGCGGCGGTGACCAGCGCCACCGCGATAAAGGCGGTGAGCGGCGCAATCAGATGGTAGAGCGCTGCGGCCATGTAGAGCGTGCCGTAGAGGCTGGCGACGCCGGCACCCGCCAGGACCTGCGCGACGCGCGGATCGTCGCGCGTCGCGGGCAGCCGCCGCGCGACCTCGCTGGAGGCGATCAGGGCGATTCCGAACAATGCGGCAAGCAAGGTGCGCGTCGCCGGACCGAGCAGGCCGCTCTCGATCGAATAGCGGACGAGGAAGAAGCCGGCGAGCACAAGCGCCATACCGCCGATCCAGATCGGCAATCGGCCGCCGATCAGCGATTCAAGATTGATGCTCGGGCGGGCAGGTGTCTCGATCCGGGGCGGCCTGGGTTCCGCTTCGAGCCGCGCCGGGCGCGCTGCAGGCGCTTGAAGCGGTTCCCGAATTTCATTTGGGGCGACCGGTGGGGAAACTGCGCCGCTTTGCTCAAACCGAGCAAGCAGCGACTCGACGCGACGTACCTCATCCTCCAAAAAGGCAATGCGGCGAAAGATGACATAAAATGCCGCGGCGCCCGCGAGCGCGAGGAGGAATGTGAAGGCGGTCACTCGACCGATCCTTGCACAGCACCGCCAGACTGTCGCGGTAAACTAGGTTGCTCGCGCGACCGAAATACTAAGCCAGTGCCCATTGCGGGGAGGAATGCTCATGATCGTCTTTGGTTCGACGCTGTCGCCATTTGTCCGCAAATGCATGGTCTTCGCCCATGAGAAGGGGTTGGAACCCGAGCTGCGGCTGGCCGGGATGGGGCGAGGCGGTCCAGAATTCGAAGCAGCGAGCCCGTTCCGCAAGATGCCCGCACTGAAGGACGGCGATTTCACGATCAGCGATTCCAGCGCCATCGTCGCCTATCTCGAGGCGAAATTTCCCGATCCCTGCCTGATCCCCGCCGAACCGTGCGCGCGGGCGCGGGCGATATGGTTCGACGAGATGGCGGACACGCTGATGACGGCGGCGGGCAGCGCGATCTTCGGAAATCGTTTCGTCCTGCCGCGCGTGCTCAAGCAGCCGTGCGACCATGCAGCGGCCGACGCGGCGGAGCGCGAGCAATTGCCGCCGCTGGTCGAATATCTGGAGAGCGTGATCCCCGATAGCGGCTTCCTTGTCGAGGACCGGCTGACGCTGGCCGATATCGCGGTGGCCAGCCCGCTCGCGACCCTGAGCTGTATCGACGTGATGGTGGATGCGAAACGCTATCCGCGCACCGCATCCTATATCGCGGCGATCCATGCGCGGCCGAGCTTCGCGGCGGTCATCGCAAAGGATCGCGCCGCGGTGCAGGCGATGGGCGGCCCCGTGCCGGCAGAGGCTGTTGCGGCGTAGCCAAGTCGTGCGTCGCCCCCTAGATGGGGCGCATGCAGATCGCCTTCATCAAATGCCACGGATCGGGCAACGACTTTCCGCTGATCGACGCCCGCGGCGTGGCGCGCAGCGACGCCGAATGGGCAGGCATTGCCCGAGCGCTCGCCGATCGCGAAGGTCCGGTGGGCGGCGACGGCTTGCTGCTGCTGACCGACGGCACCGGAGCGACCGCCTTCGGCATGCGGATGTTCAATTCCGACGGGTCGGAGGCGGAGACATGCCTTAACGGCCTGCGCTGCACGGCGCGGCTGGGATTCGAGCTGTTGGGTGTCGACGCGGCGATGGTGGGGCTCAAGACGAGCTCGGCAGACGTGGCGCGGGAGGGGAATCTCGCCGCGGGCGTGACGACGGTGCGCACCACTGTCGGACCGGCGTCGATTGCGGCCTCCGATGTCGGGCTGACCAGTGGCGTGGAGAGCGCGATCGATGCGATCATTGCGGGGTTGCCGAGCGACCGCGCCTTCACCGCGGTAGCGATGCCCAATCCGCATCTGGTGACCTTTGTCGACCGCGTGGACGACGCCGAGCTGGTGGCGTTGGGAAGCTGGTGCGAGGCAGGCCCGGCGCTGATCCCTGCGCGCGCCAATGTGTCGTTCGTCGAGCAGCGCGGACCGGCGGACCTCTATGTGCGGACGTTCGAGCGCGGCGTGGGCCTGACCGACAGTTGCGGCAGCGCGATGGCGGCGTCGGTGCTGGCTGCCGGACTGACCGGTCGGGTGCCGTTCGGGCAGGAAGTGCGCGTGTTCAACAAGGGCGGGCTCGTGCGCGGGCGGGCGGACGCGGCGCGCAACGTCACGATCAGCGGGAATGCGACTTTCCTCTACGACGCCAGTATCGATGTCGATCCGATCGCCGGAATTGCCCAGTCACCGGTGATCCACGCGCGGCGCGAAGACGAGGCGCGTGCCTGGGAAGCGGCGGTGGCGGCGCTCGCCTAGACGATGACGGCGCGCGCCTCGCGGGGAAGGCGAATACGGAAGGCCGTTCCCTCGGTGCTCTCGATTAGCGCGATCGACCCGCCATGCGCCTCAAGCAGCGAACGGACGATGGGCAATCCCAAGCCGGTGCCGCCGTCCGACCGACGGGTGGTGAAGAAGGGCTCGAAGATGCGGGCGCGGTCGGGCTCGGCGATGCCTGGGCCGTCGTCTGCGACCGTGATCGACACGTCGTCATCGTCGCCTTCAAGCGCAATCGTCACCACCCTCCCCCCGGCCTGGCGGCTATTGTCGATCAACGCCGCGAGCACGGTCTCGATCGTATCGGCCGGCGCCGCGGCGGAGAGCGGTTCGGAGTGGCGGACCGTGATCGCGAACGAAGCAGAGCGTTCGGCATCCGCGATCCTCGAGACGATCGGGGTGAGCGGCGTATGGGCGAGTACGATTGACTGGGACATATCGGCGCGTGCCAATTCGAGCAGACGCGAGACAAGCAGCGTCAGCCGTTCGGCATCGGCATCGGCATTGGCGAGGAAGCGGTCGCGCTCGGCCTCAGACATCGATCCGGCATGATCGCGCAACAGCTCCAGCGCGCCGCGGATACCGGCCAGCGGGGTCTTGAACTCGTGGCTCACCGCATGGGCGAAATCACGAAGATAGCGCGAACGGCGGTCGATGGCCTGCGCCATCGCGGCAAAATCGACATAGAGGCTTTGGATCTCGATCGCCGCGGTTGGCGGGACGGCGGGCATGGCGCCGCCTGCCGAAACGGCGCGGGTGGCGGCACTGAGCGCCTCGATCGGACGCGCGATGCCGCGCGAGAGCATCCCGCTCAGCACGACCAGGATGCCGAAGATGACGAGAATGCCGAGTGCGATCTTGCCGCGATCCTCGTACAGGCCCTTGAACAGCGCGCGGGCTGAGCGCGACAGTAGCAATACGCCGACGACGCGACCGTTGACGATGATCGGACGGGCGTGATGGACGCGGATCGCGGCAGCGCGCGAAAGCCATTCGAAGCGATAGACCTGGCGATAGTCGCCGTTGCGGCGGAGCGTTGTCGCGGGCTGACCGGCGAGCGCTGTGCGGATTTCGGGAAGTCCGGCGTAATTCCCCGCTTGGGGGCCGATCAGGACGTTGCCCGCGCGGTCGAGCAGGATGATCGATGCCCGGGTGGTCTGGCGCGTAGTCGCGGCGACGGGGAGCATATGGTTTGCGACCTCGAGCCCCGCCGGATCGCGCGGGCGGGCGGCAACCGGCGACGGGCGTTCCGGCAGGATCGGCGTGGCGTTCAGATCGATGCGCTGGGGTTCGGGCGGAAAATGCCGCGGATCGGGAAGCTCGGGGGGCGCGCCGGGCCAGAGCGCCTGTGCGGTTGCCGCGAGCGCCGCGCTCTGGGCGATCAGCTCCGCCTCGGTCTGCCGGACCAGCGTATTCTCGTAGACACGCAGGAAGATCGCGCCGAAGCCGGGTAGCGCGGCGACGAAGAACAGCGTGGCGAACAGGATCGTGCGCAGGCGCATGCGCGGCCAGCGCGCCTTTATCGCCTGTTTGATCGCGGCGATCATCCGGGCTGGCCGGTGCAATTCCCCAGCCGATAGCCGATGCCGGCACGGGTCTCGACCACGTCCAGCCCGCCAAGCGCGGTGAACTTGCCGCGCAGATTGCGGATATGGCTGTCGATCGTGCGATCGGTGATCGCGAAGCCGGGACCGTGCAGCCGATCGATGATCGCGTCGCGCGAGAAGACCTTGCCGGGGGTCGAGGCCAAGGTGCGCAGGATGGTGAACTCGCTGACGGTGAGCTGCACCGGGGCGCCGTCCCAGGTCGCGTGCCAGCCGTCGAGATCGAGCGCGAGGCGGCCCTGGCGCATCGCCGGGCGGCTCTCGTCGATCGCGGGCGGGCGCGCCGCGGTGCGGCGGAGGATCGCCATCGAGCGGGCCACCACTTCGCGCGGCGAGAAGGGCTTCACGACATAATCGTCGGCGCCCAGCTCGATCCCCAACACGCGATCGATCTCGTCGTCACGCGAGGACAGGAACAGGATCGGCGTCTCGCCCGCGGCACGGAGGCGGCGGCAGACCTCGAGCCCGTCCATGCGCGGCATATTGATATCGAGGATGACGAGATCCGGGTCGTGCTGGGCCGCAAGCGCGAGCGCGGCTTCGCCGTCCTCGGCTTCGATCGTATCGAGCCCCGCCTTGTCGAGCGCGAAGAGCAGGAGCTGCCGGATATGGGGATCGTCGTCGACGACCAATATGGTTCGGGGCATGGGGCACTGGATCATTGTTCGGCCTTGTTGGTCAACGGCGCGGGTGGGGGCGGTGTGGATTCCCGCCGTGGTGGTGGTGGCGGCGGTGGGATGAACGCGCCGCCACATTCGCGGCCATAAGGAGCGGGAGCCGGGCGGGACGGGTTCGGTCCCAGAATAGCTTGGGCCGCTGCCAGGCGGCGGGCACCGCGCCAGGTCCAGCGATGCCAGTCGGCCTGATCGGCAGCGAGATTGCGCATCAGATCGCTCCGGATCGCGGCGAGGCTGTCGCGCAATACCGGGCCGCGAGCGCGCTTCTCGAGATCGATGATCGGGAGCAGCGCGGAACCGCCGAGCTCATTGAGATAGCAGAGGTCGATCGCATTGCCGGTCTGCCCGACCCTGTCACTGTGCCGCACGTTCCACCAGGCTGCGGCCGCGCCGAGATCGGCGACATTCGCGGCGCTCAGCACCAGCGCCGCGGCGATGGCGTTGGCGTTGATCAGCCAGCGCGTGGAGCGTTCGGCGACCAGCCGCCAGCAGATCAGGAACAGTCCGATTCCGACCAATCCCATCCAGGCGAGCGCCGAGATGCGGAAAACGGTGAGCGAGTACGCTTCGACATAATCCCAGGTACGCAGGATACTCGACGTTACGAGCAGCAGGTTCTGGGCGATCCACGCGATGACCAGGTAGTGGATCGCCGGCTTGCGCGCGGCCTCGCTGCCGGGGCGGAGGAAAAGCAGGACGAACAGGCCGGCGAGCAGGGCGGTGACGATCAATAGATAGGCGCCGCGATGCGCATAATCGGCGAGGGTGATCGACCCCGGAAGCGGCGCGGCGCTCCACAGAAATGCGATGTCGAGCAGGTTCTGGACGAGGAAAATCGCATTGAAGAGCAGGAGCGAGAGCGTGATCGAGCGCTGTGGGATGCCGCCGATGACGGGCATGTCGAACGCTATCGGGGTGGCTCGCGTGGCGGCGGGTGCGGGGCGCAGGCTGGGCCAGACCGCATATAGCGCGAGTGTCCAGAAGGAGAGGCGCAGCACCACGTCCCACGGCGACGGTGGCTGCAGCGAGAGGAGCGCGTTTCCGATGATCGGGTTGGCGCCGGCGAACAGCGCGATGAAAAGTGCGCTGCCGAGACAGGGCAACGCCATAGTGCGGAGCAGCCCGCCCAATCGGATCATGGAGTTGAAGCGCCTGATCCTGACCATGCGCAGCAGGTCAGCGACGGGCCGGAGGATGCCGTGGAAAACATATGCCAGGAGGCGCAGCGCCCAATCGCCGGCATTGTCGAACCGACGCCTGGGCAGCAGGGCGGCGCTGGAGATCGCGACCCAGAAAAGAGTCCAGCCGAGCAGCGACGGCGCCTCGACCAGCACCAGCGCATAGAGGGCGGCGAGCGCTGCGGCGAACAAGGCGGAGCGGGATCGCCGGGTTCCGCAGGCCGCGAGCAGGAAGGTCCAGAACAGTGCGAACGCGCCGAGCGTCGCCCCGGAACCGTGGAGGTAGAACAGCGTATCGGCAGTTGCGACCAGGGCGATTGCCGCGAGAGCCTTGATCGTGAAGCTGTAGCGCATGGGCGCCTCCGTGGATGAGGTGCCCTTTTTGGCGCGGGTGCATCCATCGGGTGGGGGCGTGGTGCTGCCCTTCAGCGTCGATTCGGTGCAGAAACCGTGCAGAGCGCCCGGTCAGTCGAGGGACGGGAGGGTGAAGCAGACCGCCGCGCCGGTCGTCCGGCCCTGCTCGCACCAGATATGCCCCCCATAGGAATCGACGATCGCCCTGCAGATCGAGAGGCCGAGCCCGAGGCCGTGCGCCTTCGAAGAGGCGAAGGGCGAGAAGATATCGCCGATCTCGGGCGGGATTCCCGGGCCATTATCCTCGACGCAGATCAGCACCATGCCATCGGCCTCGCGACGACTGGAGACGATGACCTCCGGCGTATCGTGCCCCGCGGCCGCCTCGCAGCCGTTGCGAAGCAGGTTGAGCAGGACCTGCTGGATCTGCACCTTGTCCGCCGCGACGCGATGGATGTCAGGATCGAGCCGTTCGACCAGCGCGGCGGCGCCATCGCGATCGACCACCTTCACCAGCGCGATCGCATCTTCGACGATTTCGGCGAGGAGCGCGCTATGTTCGCCGGCAGTGCCGTTGGCGACCATGTCGCGGGCGCGTTCCATGATCTTGCTGGTCAGGCCGATCTGCTCGCCGGCCTTCACCAGCAGGGCGATCGTCGCGGGATCCGCATCGGCCCGCTGGCTGGCGGCGATCCGCACCGCCGCGACATAGTTGGAAGCGGCCGTAAGGGGCTGGGACAGCTCGTGCGCCATGGTCGATGCCATGACGTTGATGGCCTCGACACGGGACATGTGCGCAACCTCGTCGCGAAGTTGCTGGTGGACCTTTTCGGAAGTGATGTCCTGCTCGGTTCCCATCAAGGTGCGGACCTCGCCGTCGTGGCCGAGCACGGGCACGATGCGGATGCGACGATAGGAGACGGTGCCGTTGGGCAGATGCGTGACGATCTCGCAGCTCTGCGGGCGCTTGTCGCGCATCGCCGCGCGATAGGCCGACATCAATATCTCGCGATTGGTCTCGTCGAGCTGGTCGAGCGCCTCGCCGGGATCGACGATATCGTCGCCGGGGTCGCGACCGTACATCTCGCAGAGCTGATCCGAGAGGATCAGCCGATCGCTGCGCAGATCATATTCCCAATCGCCGATCCGCCCGATCCGCTGTGCTTCGCGAAGCCGTTCGTTTGCGCCCGCCAGATCGCGCGCGGCGCGTTCGCGGCGCAGGATGCCGAAGATGGCGAAGGCGGCGAAGGCGAAGATCGCGCCGGTGAGCGCGGCCGTCGCCAGCTGCGATCGCCGCGCCCTGGCCTGAACGTCGGCGAGCACATCGGCCTGGCCGACGCCGACGGTGACGAAGATACCGTAGCGGTCGAGCCGGCGATGGCTGAAATATCGCCAGATGCCGTCGATCGAACTCGGCCCGAGATAGGTGCCATTGGGATCGACGGACTGCCGGCGCATCACCAGCCTGCCCTTCAGATCCTGGCCATAGCTGACATGACCGCCCTCGCGCCGCGCCAGCGTCATTCCATCGAGGCGGATCACCGAGATCAGATCGAGAGGACGGGTCGCCGCGCCTTCGTTGAAATCGGTCAGCCGCTCCACCGGGACCCGAATAATGATGCCGCCGCCGAAGCTGCCGTCCGCGCGACGGATCGCGCGCGAGACCGATATCAGCGGGCGATGGAGGAACGGGGACATTCTGGGCGTGCTGATCCAGACTTCGCGCGGCTGCTTCCCCGACTTGAACGCCTGGAAAGCGGGCTCGGCCGACAGGTTCATCGGCGGCAGATGGTTCAGCGTCGTCCAGCGGATATTGCCGTTGGCGTCGACCACGGCGACGGAGGCGAAGAGCGGATTGGCGGCGACGGCGTTGCGGATCGTGACCGGCGCCTGGCCGGGCGCGATCGGGATGACGTCGCGGAACTGCTCGGCGAGCGCGAGCGCGGCGACATCGGCCGCGTCAAGGGTGCGCGCGACATATTGCTCATAGGCGATCGAGCTGTTGCGATTCTCGCGGATCGCGGCCGCGATCGCGCGGTTCCGCTCGGTAGCGATGGTGTGGAGCGTCGCCGTCCAGAGCAGGGCGGCGAGCAGGATGCTGGCGACGCAGATCAGGATGATCACCGGCCGGATCGGCCGCAGCACGGGATTGTGGAGCGGATACTGAAAATTGGACGACGCGGGCGCGGCAAGCCGGTCGGCCTCGCGCGCGCTGCGCCATGCCCACGCAGTCAGGAAATCGAAACGCATCTTTCCCCGCGGTGCGCGAGCGGCGTTCGGGTCTGTACCTTCGGGTTCAGGCATCAGCGCCCGATCGCGGAGCGCGTTACGCGGAATCACTTCGTTCTCTCCGGCGAGCCGCGGTTGCTTGCGCATGGCGGTAGGCAGGGGGACAGCGCCTCAAGGCACGGTCCGGCTAGTCACGACGAGGAGATCCCGATCCTGCGATGCGATCACGCTCCGATGCCCCCGCATCGCTGGACGTTCCAATAGCTTTTGAACGGGTTAAGATGCCTCGAGGCTATATCATGGTTAACGTTATCATTTCGGGAACGCAATATGACGTGCCATGAGATAACCAAATAGGCACAAAATACTTGACATCGTCACGCTGATGGGGTACATATCGGGAACGATGACGAATTGCGAGTCGGAGCCCACGGGCTTCTGAACGGGTCGGGCACCTTGGTGCGCCGGCCCGTTTGCGTTGGAGATGGATAGATGGACGAGGTGCGGATCGGAAGCGGCAACCGGCGGCCGGTGCAGGTACGCCGGAACCCCAAGAATGGCCTGGGCAAGACCAAGAGGGCGCGATTCCTCGATACGCTGGCGCTGACCTGCAACGTCAGGCTGGCAGCGCATCAATCGGGATTACACAAGTCCAGTATCTATCGGCTGCGGCGGACCGATCCCGCGTTCGCCGGGCTTTGGCGTGATGCAATGCTGGCCGGCTATGAGCGGCTCGAGATGGAACTGCTCCACCGTGCGCTGCAATCGATGAACGCGATCGAGCCGGGCGATGGCGGTGAGGATGTTGCGGAGGCCGCCAACGCGGCGGTCGAGAAGATGGACACCAGGACGATCCTGCAGGTGCTGGGACATCACCGGGTATCGATGGAAGGCGGCAAGCGGCCGCCGCGGCGCGGCGAGCGGCGCATCGCCACCGAAGAGGAGACGAATGCGGCGCTGCTGAAGAAGCTCGCCATCCTCGAAAAGCAGGTGCGGGAGCGGATATGAGCGAGCCGGATCGGGCGCTCGATCCGATCGAGCGGCTGTCGCTGCTGCCCGAGTACCTGCAAAGCAATGCGCTGCAATCGCTGAGCCAGGCGCAGCGTCGCGAGCTGGAGGCGCGCTGGTGGCGCTGGGCGCATGCCGGGCAGCGCGCGCCTGCCGGCGACTGGCGCATATGGCTGATCCGGGCGGGACGCGGCTTCGGCAAGACACGGGCGGGCGCCGAATGGGTGAGCGCCGTCGCGCGTGCCCGGCCCGGCGCGCGGATCGCGCTGGTGGGTGCGACGATCGAGGATGTGCGACGCGTGATGATCGAGGGCGCGAGCGGGTTGATCGCGGTGGCGCGTGAAGAGGAGCAATTGCGCTGGATCATGCAGACCGGCGAGGTGCATTTCCCGTCGGGCGCCTGCGCCTATGTGTTTTCGGCCGGAGCGCCCGAGAAATTGCGCGGGCCCGAGCATGATGCGGCGTGGTGCGACGAACTGGGAAAATGGCGCGCCGGCGCGGGCGAGATGGCCTGGGACAACCTGCTGATGGGGATGCGCGGCGGGGATGCGCCGCGCGTGGTGGTGACGACGACACCGCGACCGACCAAGTTGATGCGCCGCGTGATGGCGATGCCCGGGTGCCGCGAGACGGTGGGGCGGACGCGCGACAATCCGCATCTGCCGGAGAGCTTCGTCGAGGCGATGATGGCGGACTATGCGGGGACGCGGCTGGGCCGGCAGGAGCTGGACGGCGAACTGATCGACGACGTGATCGGTGCGCTATGGCCGCGCGGGTTGATCGAGATGCGGCGCGTGCGCGAGGCGCCTGGCCTGGTACGCGTGGTGGTCGGCGTCGATCCGCCGGCGAGTGCGGACGGGGATGCCTGCGGCATCGTCGCGGTCGGGCTGGGGCGGGACGACAAGGCCTATGTGCTGGAGGATGCGAGTGTCGCCGGCGCCTCGCCCGAAGGCTGGGCGCAGGCGGTGGCGGCGTGCGCGGCGCGGCACGAGGCGGACCAGGTCGTGGCGGAGAAGAACCAGGGCGGCGAGATGGTGGCGAGCGTGCTGCGGGCGGCGGATGCCGGACTGCCGCTCAGGCTGGTGCATGCCAGCCGCGGCAAGAGTGCGCGGGCCGAGCCGGTGGCGCTGCTCTACGAGGCGGGCAAGGCCTGGCATGTCGGCGCCTGGCCCGAGCTGGAGGACGAGCTGTGCGGACTGCAGGCCGGCGGCGGCTATGAGGGGCCAGGCCGCTCGCCCGACCGGGCCGACGCGCTCGTATGGGCGATCAGCGCGCTGATGCTGGGGCGGCGCGGCAATGCGGGGGTGCGGGGGCTATAAGACGGGCGTGCCGGCAGGGTCCTGCGCGGACTGGTGCGGCAAGGGGTGTGTCCTGCGGGCGATGCTGATGTAGAGCGGTGGTGCAACCCGGAGCCCGACGATGACGCCACGCGAACTGATAGACATAGCCGAAGTGCCCGGCGGCGATCCTCTGCGGCTTTTCCGCAGAGGCGGCGACTTCATGATCGTGCTCGACCGCAACGAACTGATGAACAGCCGGATGAGCGGTTCGGAAGAGGCGCTGGCGGTGATGACGCTCGAGCGGCTGGGCAAGAAGCAGCCGCACCTGCTCATCGGCGGGTACGGGATGGGCTTCACCCTGCGCGCGGCGCTCGCCCTGCTGGGCGGCGAGGCGCGCGTGACGGTGGCGGAACTGGTGCCCAAGATCATCGAATGGGCGAAGGGGCCGATGGCCGAGCTGGCCGCGGGATGCCTGGACGATCCGCGGGTGAGCGTGATCGAGGACGATGTCGGGCGGGTGATCCATTATGCGCCGGGCCTGTATGACGCGATCCTGCTCGACGTCGACAATGGCCCGGACGGGCTGACCCGGCCCGGCAATGACGGGCTCTATTCGATGCGCGGGCTGGCGTCGGCGCGGACGGCGCTCAAGCCGGGCGGGATATTGGCGGTGTGGTCCGCCGCGCCGGACAACGCGTTCGCGCGGCGGCTGCGCGAGGCCGATTTCTTCGTGGAGGAAGTGGCAGTGCGCGCGCGGCAGAACGGCAAGGGACCGCGGCACGTGATCTGGTTCGCGACGCGGCGCTGAGCTGAGGTCCGCCTCTCGACGGGCGGAAACGGGAGATTTCGATGAAATGGTTCGGACGAAAGTCCGCGCGGGATGCCGCGCGGCTGCCCTTGTCGCGTGCCGGCGCCTTTGCGGGGTTCGGCGAATGGCCGCGCTCCTACGAGGCGCAGGTGCGCGAGGGCTATTGCCAGAATCCGGTGGCGCAGCGCGCGGTGAAGCTGGTCGCCGAAGGCGTGGGCAGCGCAACATTGGCGAGCAGCGATTCGGCCCTGGTCGCGCTGGTAACGGCGCGATCGAGCGGGCAGGCATTGCTCGAGACGGTAGCGGCGCAGCTGCTGCTGCACGGAAACGCCTATGTCCAATTGCTGAGCGACGATGCGGGGCGGGTGCGCGACCTCTATGCGTTGCGGCCGGAAAGGGTGACGGTGGAGCCCGATGCCGGCGGCTGGCCGGTGGCCTATCGCTACCGCGTGGGCGAGCATGTCGCGCGGTTGGCGGCGGAGGATCCCGGCGGCCGGCCCGCGGTGGTGCACATCAAGGCGTTTCATCCGGCTGACGATCATTATGGGCTGGGCTGCCTGGCGACGGCAGCGGGAGCGATCGCGATCCACAATGCGGCGTCGCGCTGGAACAAGGCGTTGCTCGACAATGCAGCGCGGCCTTCGGGTGCTTTGGTCTATGATCCGGGGGATGGCGCGGCATTGGCGCCCGACCAGTTCGAGCGGCTGAAGCGCGAGATGGAGGCGGGGTTCGCCGGCGCCGCCAATGCCGGGCGGCCGATGCTGCTCGAGGGCGGGCTTCGATGGCAGGCGATGAGTCTGTCGCCGGCCGACATGGATTTCGTGGGACTGAAGGCGGCGGCGGCGCGGGAGATCGCGCTGGCCTTCGGCGTGCCGCCGATGCTGCTCGGGCTGCCGGGCGACTCCGCCTATGCCAATTACCGCGAGGCCAATCGGGCGCTGTGGCGGCTGGCGATCCTGCCGCTGGCTGCGAAGATTCTCGATGAATTGGCGCAGGGTCTGCGCGGCTGGTTTCCGGGAGCCGCACTTGCGGTCGATCTCGATCGGGTGACGGCGCTGGCCGAGGATCGCGAGCGGCTCTGGGCGCAGGTGAGCGCGGCGGATTTCCTTTCCGACGATGAAAAGCGAGCAATGGTGGGACTGACATGAGCGACGGGATGATGCTGGCGCAGCTGATGGAACAGGCCGCGAGCGAGGGCGCCGACCTGGCGACCTTGCGCGCGATCGCCGAGGAGGCGGGCGAGCTGGGGGCGCATCGGGCGCTGTCGAAGCTGGGGCTCGACGATGCTGCGGCGGGCAAGGACATGGCAGAACTTCGCGAACTGCTGGCGGCATGGCGCGATGCCAAGCGATCGGCGCTGAAGGCGGCCTTCTCGTGGGTCGGGCGGATGGCGGCAGCGCTGGTGCTGGTGGGGCTGGCGGTGAAGCTGGGCTTTCCGGGCTGGCTGAAGTGAGCGTGCGCTTCGCGGGCTATGCCTCGGTGTTCGACGTGCGCGACCGGGGCGGCGACGTGGTGCGCAAGGGGGCGTTCGGGGTGCCGGGAGTGGTGCCTTTGCTGTGGCAGCATGCGGGCGCGCCGGTCGGTACGGTCGAGCGGATCGAGGAGGATAACCGGGGGCTCCGGGTGATCGGGCGGGTGGATGCGCCCGAGCTGGCCGACGCGGTGGCGCGGGGCGCGGTGACCGGGCTGTCGTTCGGGTACCGGGTGCGCGAGGCACGGGGCGGTGCGGCGCGCGAGATACGGCGGCTTGACCTGATGGAGGTGAGCCTGGTGGCGAGCCCTATGCAGCCGCTGGCGCGGGTCCATGCAGTCGTGCCGAGCGAAGGATGAGCCAGGCGCCGGCGACGATCATCGGCAGGCAGAGCGTCTGGCCCATGGTGAGGCCCCAGGCGAGATGCTCCAGGCCCTTGTCGGGCTGGCGGGTGAACTCGAGGAGGAAACGCATGATGCCGTAAAGCAGCACGCCCGAGCCGGCGAGGCGGCCGGGGCGATTGCGGGCGTCGGTCTTCCAGAAGAGGTAGAGCAGGAGCAGCATGACGAGCACGCCTTCGAAAAAGGCCTCGTAGAGCTGGCTAGGGTGGCGGGGAATGCCGTCGCCGCTGCCGGGGAAGATCATCGCCCAGGGCAAGGTCGACGGGCGGCCATAAAGCTCGCCGTTCACGAAATTGGCGAGACGGACCAGGATCAGGCCGAAGGGCGCGGCGCACCCGACATAGTCGTAGACGCGCAGCACCGGGATGCCGTTCCGGCGGGCGAAGATCCAGAGCGAGAGCAGGATGCCGATCAGGCCGCCGTGGAACGACATGCCGCCGTTCCATAGCTGGAGCACGTGCCAGGGCTGGAGCCAGATGCTCGGCTGGTAGAAGATGCAATAGCCGAGGCGTCCGCCGGCGATCACGCCGATCGCGACATAGCCAAGCGCGTCGTCGACCTGCGCGCGCGTCATCGGCGCGCCGGGCTGGATGACGAGCAGCCGGAGATACCACCAGCCCAGGGCGAGCATGACGAGATAGCTGATCGCGTACCATTTGAGCGTGAAGAAGCCGAGGTCGAGCGCGACGGGCGACAGGCCCAGGTCGCTGAAGTGAATCGCGGACTGGGCGAGGGTGACAAGCATGGGGCAAGCTGGAGCATAGCGCAGCGCGGCTGACAAGTTCGTGACGGCGGCGGACCAGCCGACTGCGCGCCCTGGATGCAATCGAGACTTTGGTGCCCGGCGGGAATCCCGTCCGGGCTTTTTTGCGTGGACGGGAGACTGAGATGATCGAATTCAAGGCGGACTCGCTCGAGGCGAGCTTCGAGGCGGTGGAGCTGGCGGGGGTGCCGGCGGCGCGGCCGATGCTGGCGGGCGGGCGCCCGGTGGGGAGCGCCGCGTTCGAGACGTTCCTGCGCGCCGGCGGCGGGATCGAGCTAAAGGCGATGTCGGGCGCCACCGATGCCGCGGGCGGCTATGCCGTTCCCGAGGAGATCGACGGCAAGATCGATGCGACGTTGAAGGCGATCTCGCCGATTCGCAGCATCGCCAATGTCGTGAAGGTAGGCTCGAGCGGCTACCGCAAGCTCGTGACCAGCGGCGGCTTCGAGAGCGGCTGGTCGTCCGAAACGGGCGCGCGGGCCGAGACCGATACGCCGGTGTTCAACGAGATTGCGCCGCCTTCGGGCGAGCTGTTCGCCAATCCGGCGGCGAGCCAGGCGATGCTCGACGACGCGATGTTCGACGTCGAGGACTGGCTGGCCGACGAGATCGCCCGCGAGTTCGCAAGCGCCGAAGGCGCGGCGTTCGTCAACGGTAACGGCACGAACAAGCCCAGGGGCTTCCTGACCGGCACGATCTCGACCGCGGGCGACGCGACGCGGACGTTCGGCCAGCTGCAATATGTCCCGAGCGGCGCGGCGGGGGCGTTCGCAGCCAATCCCGAGGAGAAGCTGATCGACCTGGTCCAGACGCTGCGGGCGCCGTACCGCCAGGGCGCGAGCTGGGTGATGAATTCGACGACGCTGGCGCGGATCCGCAAGTTCAAGACCAGCGACGGCGCATTGCTGTGGGCGCCCAGCCTTGCGATGGGCCAGCCGGCGACCTTGCTCGGCTATCCGGTGGTCGAGGCCGAGGACATGCCCGACATCGCCGCCAATTCCCTGTCGATCGCGTTCGGCAACTTCAAGGCCGGCTATCTGATCGCCGAGCGCGGCGAGACCCAGATCCTGCGGGATCCGTACAGCAACAAGCCCTTCGTCCACTTCTACGCCACCAAGCGCATCGGCGGGATGGTGAGCAATTCGGAGGCGATCAAGCTGATGAAGTTCGCAACGAGCTGAGCGGCATCCCCTCCCCGCGTGGCGGGGAGGGGCGCCTTTCCCGGAGGACCAGATGGCAGACCAATTCTCGAACGTCGCCGACCAGGTGTCGGCGCCGGCGACACGGGCCGTGGCGGTGACGCCGCACGATTCCAACGCGCTCGCCGACATTCCCAAGGCGCTCTATGTCGGCACCGGCGGCACGATCGCGATGCGCGGTGCGGGTGCCGCGAGCGACACGAGCTGGAAGAACGTACCCAGCGGCAGTCTGTTGCCGTTCCGCGCCCAATATGTGCGTGCGACCGGCACCACCGCGGCCGACATCCTGGCGCTTTATTGATGCCGGGCCTCGGTCTTTCGATCCTGACCATCGCGCTTCGGCGCCCTGGCCAGATCGCGCAGCCGCCGACTTCGTCGATGACGGCGGATCGAACGACCACGACGGTCGATTCCACGCTGCGCACCACCGACAGGAGCTGACCTATGGCAAGACAGACCATCAATGTCGGGGCATCCGCCAACGACGGAAGCGGTGACGCCGAACGAGTCGCCTGGATCAAGGCGAACGCCAATTTCGACGAACTCTATACCCTGCAGCACCAACTGCCGCGGGTCGACAAGAGCGCCAGCACGGCGCTGGCGCAGAGCGATGCGGGCAAGTTCGTCCGCGTCGATGCAAGCGGCGGCGCGGTCATCCTGACCCTCCCCGCGAGCGGCGCCGCGGATGGCGACGTGCTGCGCATCGTCAAGGCCGATACGAGCGCCAATCGCGTCACCGTGCAGACCAATGGTGGCGGCGATGCCGCCTGGCTGTCGACCGGGCGCGACCTTGTCGAATTCGCCTGGTGGGGTGGTGCCTGGGTCGTGGCATACTGGAACCTCCAGCCGCTGCGGCAGGTCTTCACGAGTTCGGGTACGAGTTTCAGGCCGCCGCTTGCGGCAAGCCTCGAAGTGCTCGCGCTCGGGGGTGGCGGTGGCGGCGGTGGCGGGCGCTGCAGCGCGACGGGCAGCATCCGCTGTGGCGGCGCGGGCGGCGCGGCGGCCGCCGTCAGCTATCTCGTGCTGCCGGCGAGCGCCCATGGGGCGAGCGAGACGGTCAGCATCGGCGCAGGCGGTGCTTCGGGTACCTCCGCGGGCACCGCTGCCGGGAACGGCGGCGGGGGCGGAACAGGCGGCATCACCTCGCTGGGCGCGCTCGTCAAGGCAGATGGCGGCGGCGGGGGCGGCGGGGGGAGCACTGCTGCTTCCGTCACCGGCGGGACGGCGCCCGTTACCGGCACGTTCGGTACCTCGGGGGCGGGCGGCATCTCGGCCACGACGAGCAGCTCGCTGCCGGGCGGGACCGGCATTGCGGGCGGGGGTGCGGGCGGCGGCGGAATCGATGCGTCGAATGTCCTGCGAAACGCGGGCGCGGGCGGCAGCGGCAGCGGGCATTCCAATAGCATCACCGGTGGCGGTAGCGGCGGAACGACCGGCAGCAGACCGGGGGCGGCCGGTACGGATGTCACCGACGCGCTGGTCCAGATCGGCGGCGGGGGCGGCGGCGGCGGATATGCCGGATCCGCCGCGAACGGCGGTGTCGGCGGCGCCGGGGGCAATCCCGGTGGCGGCGGTGGCGGCGGTGGGGGCTGCGATGCCAGCTATATTTCGGGTGCCGGGGGCGCCGGCGGACGCGGCGAGCTGCGGCTCACCTGGCATTTCGGCTGAGGAGCGAGCGATGGCGGTCTATCTGGTGATCGAGAATGGCGTGGCGGTGAACCGGATCGAGTGGGACGGTGAGACGCCCTACGATCCGGGCGAGGGGCGGGAGCTGCTGCCCGAGGAGTCGGCCGAAGCGCCCACGCCCGACGAATAAGCGCGTGGCCGCGCCTGCGGCACAATCAGGAGACAGGATATGGATGCACCGCCCTTTCCGGCGGCGGCGATCGCTGCAGCGCGCGATGCCGTGAAGGCGCACCTGCGGATCGACGGCACGAGCGAGGATGCGGCGATCGAGCGGGTGGCCGCGACGGCGCTCGCGCTGGGCGAGGCCTTTACCGGCACGGCCTGGATCGCGCGCGCCTGGTAGGCGGTGATTCCCGCCACGCGCGCCTGGCAGTTGCTGGGCGCCGTGCCGGTGACGGCGATCACGGGGGTCGAGGGTTTGCCGGCGGAAGGATCGGCCTTCGCGCTGCCGGCCGACGGCTATGCGATCGATATCGACGCGAATGGCCGCGGCTGGGTGCGCGTGACGGCGGCGGGAGCGGCGGGGCGGGTGCGTGTCGCTTTCGCGGCCGGGGCGGCGGCAGGATGGGTGGACCTGCCGCCGCCGCTTGCCCAGGGCGCGGCATTGCTCGCGGCACATTGCCTGGAGGCGCGTGTCGAAGGCGCCACCCCGCCGGCCGTCGTGGCGGCGCTCTGGCGGCCGTTCCGGCGGATGCGGCTGAGCGATCGGCGCTGCGTATGATGGAACGGCTGGAGGCGCGCGGGCGCGCCATGGGCGAACGCGCGGTAGATCGGGCCGTCGAGCGGCTCGCGACCGAGGCGCGCGTGGCGCTGCCGGGGCTCGAGATCGCGGCAGGGACGGACCGCGTGACGATCGTGGGTCGCGGGCTGGGGCGACGCTGGCTGGAGGATCCCGCGCTGCGCTGGCTGGGAGGATTGCTCAAATGAGCGTGCAGGAATTGCTGCAGACGGCGTTTCGCGCCGCGCTGGAGGGGCATGTGCCTTTGGCGGACGCGGTCACCGCGATCTTCGACGCTCCGCCGGTACGCGGGCTGCGGCCCTATGTGCTGGTCGAGGAGGCGGTGCTGACCGATTGGGGCACCAAGGACATGGCGGGGCGCGAGGCGCGGATCACGGTGAGCCTGTTCGACACCGGCGAGCGGCCGGCGCGGTTGCGCGCACTGGCGGGCGAAATCGAGGTGGCGATCGCGGCGATGCCGCATGCGCTGGGCGACGGGTGGCGGATCGCCAGCCTGGCATTCGTGCGCGGCCGCACGCTGCGCGAAGGCGATGAGCGCTGGGCGGCGACGAGCGACTATCGGGTGCGGATGCTCCGATCGGAAATCTGACAATGGCGAGGAGACGATCATGGCGGCGGAGAAGGGGAGCGCTTTCCTGCTCAAGGTGGGCAATGGCGCGGCGCCGGTGGTGTTCACCACCGTGGCGGGGCTCAGGACGACCCAGCTTTCGGTGAACGGCGAGGCGGTGGTGATCACCTCGAAGGATTCGGGCGGGTGGCGCGAGCTGCTGTCCGGCGCCGGAGTGCGATCGGTGAGCGTGTCGGGCGCCGGCGTGTTCACCGGATCGGCGGCGGAGACGCGGGTGAAGGCCAACGCGCTTTCCGGGCTGATCGACGATTACCGGCTGAGCTTCGAGAGCGGCGAGACGCTGACCGGCCGGTTCCTGGTGACCCGGCTCGACTATGCCGGGGATTTCAACGGCGAGCGCAGCTACACGCTCAGCCTGGAGAGCTCCGGGCCGGTGGTCTCGGCATGAGCGGCGCCAACCCCGCGCGGGGCGAGGCGGAGATCCGGATCGGCGGAGAGATACTCATATTGCGGCCGAGCTTCGAGGCGCTGGTCGCGGCCGAGCAGGAGGTTGGGCCGCTGTTCGCGCTGGTCGAGCGCGCGGCCGAAGGCCGCCTGGGGCTGGGCGAGATGGTGGGCCTGTTCTGGCATTGCCTGAAGGCGCGGCCGGACGGGCTGACGCGCGAGGGCTTTTCGGAAGGCGTGGCGGCGCAGGGACTGGCGGCGGCGACGCCGGCGCTCAAGACGCTGATCGGACAGATACTGGCGGGACGGTGATGGAATTTGCCGGTTGCGCTGTTCGGCTGGCGGGCGCGGCAGGCGTGGCGTTCGGCTGGGCGCCCGCGACCTTCTGGGCGGCGACGCCGGCGGAGCTTTCCGCGCTGGTGACGGCGCTGACGGGCGAAGAGGCACCGCCGCTCGACATGGCCGCGTTCGCGCGGCTCAAGGAGCTGTTTCCCGATGGATGAAGAGATCGAACGGCTGGTGGTGAGTGTGCGCGCCGACACCCAGGGCTTTGCCCGCGACGTGACCGAGATGCGCCGCGAGCTGGAGGGCCCGCTGGAGGCGGGCGTCGATCGCGCGGGGCGGGCGATCGAGAGCACGCTGCTGCGGGCGGTGCGGACTGGCAAGCTGGGTTTCGAGGATCTGCGTACGATGGCGGTGCAGGTGATCGACGAGATCGCCCGGGCGGCGATCCGCGATGCGATGCACTCGGTCGGCGGCGGTGTGGGTAGCGGCATCGGCGGCCTGCTGAGTCTGCTCGGCGGGCTGGTGGGCGGAGCGCCGGGCCGTGCGACTGGCGGACCGGTGAGTCCAGGGCGACCCTATTGGGTCGGCGAGCGGGGTCCGGAGCTGTTCGTGCCGACCAGCGCGGGGCAGGTGACAGCGGGATCGGCGGGATCGCGTGAGGTGCGGGTGGCGATCACGGTCAATGCCGGCTCGGGCGAAGCGCCACGCGCGCTGGCGCAGTCGAGCCGCCAGGTCGCGCGCGCGGTGAAGGCGGCGTTGGCGAGCGTGGAGTGATCAGACGGGGACGTAGTGATTCCAGCAATCGGCCGGGGCGTGAAAGGACAATGGCAGGAGCGCGGCGAGCAGCGCTGCTGGCCGGATGAAGACGCAACCGGCGGAGTCGATCGACGCGCCATGGGCGTCCGCGGCCTCGAGTGCTTGCTTGCGAACGCTCTCCGGCGAGAAGAGCAGGAAGCCGGGCGCGTCCGAGATTCGCAGCATGCCGTAAAATGCCTCGCCTCCGCCGCCATCCGATTGCTGGAAGACATAACTGGCCGAATGGGCGGCAGTGGGGATCAGCGCCACGGTGTCAGGAGCAGCGCCTCCGCTGACCACATAATGCCCGTCGAGCAGGTCAAAGATGATCCCGCCGCCCTCGCGGGCTTCCACGTAGCGGCCGGCGAGCAGCGGCCGATCGCCCTTGTCCACATCGAAGAGCGGTGTCGCCGAGCGGTAACGGGGCGAGACGCTGACGGCCGAGCGGAAAGGGCGGAACAGGTGCATCGCGCGATTTCTATCGCTGATGCGACAACGGGGCAATCAGAGGAGGAGATCCGTGGGATACTGGTTGGCCGAACGGCGGCGCGGGCAGGTGAAGGGCGTGATATCGCGCTTCAATCCCGCCTATTGGACCGTCAATTTTCCGCGGCCGATGATGGCGAGCGTGACGACGATCGCGCCCGATGCGCTCCGGGTCGACGCGGTCTTTCATCGCACAGACGACCTGGCAGGGCTGATCTGGGAGGCGGAGGACCGGCACGACCATGTGCTGCTCGCCTACGAGACGGCGCGGGACTTCCGGGGATGCCGGCTGCGGTTCCGCTGGCGCTCGGCGGGCATGCTGGCGCTCGATGCCGTCAACGGCCCGGTGCTGACGATCGAGGGACGGGACGCGGCAGGCGCTCCCAGGTCCTGGTATGTGCGCCTGTGGAACTATGCCGAGGGGGCGGCGGAGGATGCGCGGGTCGCCATCGACTTTGCGCGGGTGGATGGTGGCTTCCTGCTGCCGGGCGAGGCGGATCCGGTCTGGGCGGGCGATGTCGACCGGATGTTCGTGTCGCTGGTGCCGGGCGGCTATACCGGCGACGACGGGGCGCTTGCGGGACCGGTCGAGGCCTGGGTGGAGCTGTCGGACGTCACCTGCGAGGGGCCGGGGGTCGTGCTCGCGATCGGCGATGTGGTGGTGCCCGAGCATGGGCTAGGCATCGCGACCGGTTATGACGACTGCTATCATCTGACGCCCGAGCGGGTGCTCAGGAACGCACTGCAGCTCGGCTATCGCGGGTCGATCGTCCATTATGTCGGCATGAGCCATTACTTCCGGCTCGAGGCGAATTCGGGCGGCTATTATGCCAGCCTGGCGGGCGGCGCGCTCAACAATGCCTGTGCGGCCTGGCATGCCGATTATGCGGTGCGTGCGAAGGCGATGGGATATTCGCTGATCTGGTCGCTGAGCTACGAACTGCTCGACCAGCATTGCTGGGGCGACTGGAAGCAGCGCGCCGCGGATGGATCGCCCGGACTGACCGGGTGGAGCCCGCCCTCGGCGCTGCTCTCGCCGGCGCATGGCGGTGCGATGGCCTATCTGCGTGCGGTTGCGTTGGCGTTCGTGCAGATCGCCACCGCGACGGGGATGCCGGTGCGCTTCCAGATCGGCGAGCCCTGGTGGTGGGTGATGGCCGACGGGCGGCTGTGCATCCATGACGCCGCTGCTCGGGCGACGCTGGGCGATCCGTCCGAGCAGAACCTGCGCGGGACTCCCGACCCCGAAGTGCTCGACGCGGCGGGCGCGCTGCTCGCGGCGTCGACGCTTACGCTGCGCGACGCCGTGAAGGGCGCGGTACCGGGCGCGGAGGTGCTGCTTCTGGCCTATCTTCCAACGTTGCTGGACCGGGCGATGCCCGAGCTTCGGCGTGCCAACATGCCGGTCGGCTGGGCGGCGCCGGCGTTCGATGTGCTCCAGCTCGAGGATTACGACTGGGCGGCGGGGGGCGATGTGGCGGCGACGGCCCGGGGCATCACGGAGGCGGAGGCGCGGCTGGGCTATCCGACCGAGCGGCAGCATTATCTGGCCGGCTTCGTGCTGGCGCCCGCAGACAAGGCGCAGTGGCGGCACATCGACGCGGCCGCGGGGCGGGCACGAGCGCGCGGCGTCGCCGAGACCTTCGTTTGGGCGCTGCCCCAGGCGGTTCGTGACGGCTTCGTGCATTTCGACCAGGAGGAGGAAGACATGGACGCGTTCGACGACGTGCTGTTCCCGATCGCGCTGGGACGCGAGGCGGAAGTGGCTCCGGAGGTCTCGACGGCGATTGTCACCAGCGCGGGCGGCCGGGAGGCGCGCAACGCCGAATGGGCCGAGGCGCGGACGCGCTATGACGTGGGGCCGGGTGTGCGATCCGAGGCGGATATCGTCGCGCTGCTGGCATTCTTCCGCGCGCGAATGGGGCCAGCGCGGGGCTTCCGGTTGCGCGATCCGTTCGACTTTTCCGGGAGCGGCGAGGCGATCGCAATCGGGGACGGCACGCGGGCGGCGTTTCCCCTGGTCCGGCATTATGGCGGCGTCGCGCGGCGGATCACCCGACCGGTGCGGGGTAGCGTGCGCATCGCCGTCGATGGCGTCGAGACGCCGGCGTTCACGCTGGGTGATGGCGGCATGGTGACGCTCGACGTTCCGCCGGAGGACGGGGCGGTAGTGACGGCTTCGTTCCTGTTCGACGTGCCGGTGCGCTTCGCCGAGGATCGGCTGAACGTCAGTCGGGCGACGTTCCTGGCGGGCGCGGCGGCGTCGGTGCCGCTGGTCGAGATCCGCGAATGAGCTGGCTGGAGGGGGATCTCACCACCGTCGCCTTGTGCTGGCGGATCGAGCGGTGCGACGGCGTGACGATCGGACTCACCGCGCACGACCGCGACCTGGATATTGAAGGAGTGCTCTACCGCGCTGCGCCGGGGATGACGCCGAGCGCCATCGCGCGGAGCGCACAACTCGATGTCGACAGCATGGATGTGAGCGGGGTGCTGACCAGCGCCGCGATCAGCGAAGCGGATCTGCTGGTGGGGCGCTGGGACGGCGCGCGCGTCGATCTTTTCGCGACGGACTGGACCCGGCCCGACGCGCGCGTACCGCTGGGCGCCGGGACGATCGGAGGCATCGAGACGCGGGACGGAATGCTGACGGCCGAATTGCGGGGGATTGCGGCGGCGCTTGAGCGGCCGGTGGTCGAGGAGACCTCACCCGAGTGCCGGGCGGAGCTGGGCGACAAAAGATGCGGCGTTGCGATGGCGGGACGGCGGAGGTTCGCGCGTGTCGTCGAGGTGGAGGACGGAGTGGTAACGCTCGATGTCGAGGAGCCGGTGTTCAATGCCTATGGCGGGGGACGGCTGCGCTGGATCGGCGGAGCAAATTCGGGGCTGGAGGACGCGATCGCGCGTTCGGCGGGGGCATCCCTGACATTGCGCCGGCCGCCGCGCTTCGACGGTCCCGGCGCGCTCGTCGCGCTGACCGAGGGATGCGACAAGCGTATCGCCACCTGCGCGGCGCG
Source organism: Sphingomonas sp. (assembly GCA_040508955.1). Lineage (GTDB taxonomy): Bacteria > Pseudomonadota > Alphaproteobacteria > Sphingomonadales > Sphingomonadaceae > Sphingomonas. Next base: position 26,840 of record JBEVLV010000204.1, read on the forward strand.
GTTCGGCAATGCCGCCAATTTCCGGGGCGAGCCCTATCTGCCCGGGATCGACCTGCTGACACGATATCCCGGCGGATGAAGCCCGGGGAGCGACGCCTGGCGGTGGCGCGGGCCGCCATCGGTACGCGCTTTCGTCTGCATGGCAGGGATGTGGAGAGCGGGCTCGATTGTGTCGGGCTCGCCGCGCTGGCGCTGCGGGCGGAGGGCTTCGAGGCGTGTGTGCCCGTCGGATATGCGATGCGGACCGGCGATGCCGAGATGGCGCGGCGCGCGATCGAAGCGGCGGGCCTGCGTGCGACCGGCGATCCACGATCCGGCGACCTGCTGCTCGCGATGGTCGGTGCCGGGCAGCTGCACCTGGCGATCGCAGCCGGGGACGGTGTCGTGCACGCCGACGCGCAGCTGAGACGGGTGGTGGAGCGGCCGGGGCCGATACCCTGGGCGATCGTCGGAAGATGGCGCCCGGCCGAGGAGAACTGACATGGCGACGGTGGTGCTGACGGTGGCGGGTGGCCTGGTGGGCGGGCCCATCGGTGCCGCGGTGGGAGCTGCGCTGGGCAATGCGTTCGATCGCGACGTGCTGTTCAAACCCAAGGGGCGCGAAGGGCCGCGGCTGACCGAGCTCCGCATCCAGACATCGTCGTACGGCACGCAGATCCCCAGATTGTTCGGGACGATGCGCGTGGCGGGGTCAGTGATCTGGGCGACGGACCTGATCGAGCACCGCAGCACGCAGAGCAGCGGCAAAGGCCGCCCTTCCACGACCAGCTACAGCTATACCGCGTCGTTCGCGGTGGCGCTGTCGGGTCGGCGGATCCTGAACGTCGGGCGTATCTGGGCCGACGGCAAGCTGCTGAGAGGTGGTGCAGGCGACTTCAAGGTGCGAACGGGTTTCCGCTTGCATCTCGGCAGCGACGATCAGGCAGTCGATCCGCTGATCGCTGCCGCGGAGGGCATCCGGGCGACACCGGCGCATCGCGGCATGGCCTATGCAGTGTTCGAGGATCTCGACCTTGCCGAGTTCGGCAACCGGATACCTTCTCTCACTTTCGAGGTGACCGCGGACACGAGCGTGGTGGAAGCCGGTGCGATCGTGCGCGAGCTGAGCGAGGGCGCGATCGAGGGCGACGACGCCACGCCCCCTCTCGCGGGCTTTTCCGCCTATGGCGCTAGCGTGCGTGCGGCGGTGGAGACGCTGGCCGGCGCAACCGGCTCCTGGTTCCGCGCCGAGCCCGAACATCTCACGCTGCTTGGAGGCGAAGACCTCGCGGTTGTGCTGGAGGATGCGGGGATGGGCTCCACGTCTCGGCGGAATGCACGTCACGCGAGGACGATCGCGGCGCCGGACACCGCTCCCCGATCGATGTCGCTCAGCTACTACGAGCCTGGGCGTGACTATCAGACCGGCGTGCAGCGCGCCGTGCGACCGGGAGCAGGCATCCGCGAAGCGCGGCTGGAACTTGCCGCGGCGATGGATGCGAGCGCCGCGAAGACGCTCGCCGAGGGTGCGCTTGCGCGGTTCGATCTCGAGCGGGAACGGCGGACGCTGGCGCTCGGCTGGCGCGCATTGGGCGTACGCCCCGGGGAACGTATCATGATAACCGGGGAGCCCGGCACCTGGCGCGTGGACCGCTGGTCGCTCGAGGCGATGGTCCTGACGCTGGAGTGCCTGCGGATCGCGCCGGCGATGCTGCCTGCTGATGCGAGCGGCGGGCGCGTGCTGCCCGCACCGGACCTGATGATCGGCGACACGATCGTCGACGCTTTCGAATTGCCGCCGCTGGACGGCGGGTTGGCGGACGCGCCGCGCCTGGCAATCGCCGCGGCTGGCACTGGATCTGGGTGGCGCGGCGCGGCGCTGCTGATCAGCGGAGACGATGGCGCGACCTGGTCGGCCATCGGCGGAACGGCATTGCCGGCCGTGATCGGTAAAGTGGTGGATCCGCCGGGCAGCGCTGCGGCGGGATTGACGGACCATATCAATCGAATCGAGGTCGCACTTGCCCACGAGGACATGGTCCTGAGTGACGCGGATGACGCAGCGCTCGATGCCGGGGCTAATCTGGCGATGATCGGTGACGAGTTGGTCCAGTTCGCCCGGGCGCAGCCCGTGGGCGGCGGCCTCTGGAGACTTTCGGGCTTGTGGCGGGGACGCCGGGGTACGGAGCATGCGATCGGAACCCAGGCTTCGGGCGATCGGTTCGTACTGATCGCGCGCGAGGCGCTCGCCATCCAGGACCTGCCCGGGATCGAGGCGGGCGCGCGCGTCCGGATACTGGCGCAGGGCGTCGGCGACGCCGAAGCAGCGACGGCGTCGGTTTTCGTCACGGGCATTTCGATCGCGCCACCCGCGCCTGTGCAACTGATGGCGACGGAGCTTCCCGACGGAACTACCGAGATCCGTTGGGTCCGCCGCAGCCGCCTGGGTTGGCGCTGGATGGACGGGCTCGAAGTACCGCTGGGCGAGGAAGGTGAGCGCTATCGCGTCGCCATCGGGCCGGAAGGTGCCCCGGAGCGCGTCGTCGAGACGAACACACCGACGGTCCTTCTGGCCGCGGGCGATCGCGGCGCTCCCAATCGCATCCGCGTGCAGCAGATCGGCACGCATGCGCTTTCCCGGCCCGCAGAACTCTGGTTGCCGATCTTGGGAGAAAGTTGATGTCCGAACTGCCGACCGCTCGTCTCGCGTTGCCGTTGCTCCAGCCGGGCCAAGCCCAAAAGGAGATGCTCCACAACGAAGCCCTGGTTCGGCTCGATGTTGCGGTGCAAGGTAGCGCGCTTGCTGCAGGCGCGAACGTGCCGCCCGAGGAACCGCTTCCGGGCGCATGCTGGATCATCGGCGGTTCGCCCGTAGGCGCATGGTCGGGGCACGCCAGCGAGGTTGCGGCCATGACGAGCGGCGGATGGCGCTTCGTCGCGCCTTTCGAGGGGATGCGACTGTGGGTTGCCGCGGAACAGGGCTTCGCATTGTTTTCGGGGGACGAATGGGTTGTTGGCCGAAGCTATGGCCGCCTGATGGTCGAAGGCCAGCAGGTGGTAGGGCCGCGCGCTGCTTCGATTGCGGAACCTGTGGGCGGCACGGCAGTTGACGTCGAAGCTCGAGCTGCAATCACGGGGTTGCTGAACACGTTGCGCGTCCATGGCCTGATTGATCCGGGCTAAAACTGTGACGATAATGCAACAGTCCCCTGATTTGTGTGCTTGCGCGGAAACTTTCGTTTCGGTAGTGAGTTTGCGCTGTCCGTACGGACAACCAGGAAAGGGGATTATGATGCGGAAGCTTGCCGTAACTTTGGCACTTGCGACGACCGCGCTGAGCACGCCCGCCTTCGCCCGCGACGACGCGTGGTACGTCGGCGTTGAAGGTGGAGCGATGCTCGTCGAAGATATCAAGTTTGACATTGGGCCGCTGACCGACGCCGGAAATGTCGATCACAAGGCCGGATGGGATGTCGATGGCGTGATCGGTTACGATCTCGGCATCTTCCGCCTCGAGGCCGAAGTCGGCTACCGTAAGGCTGGCGTGTCGGGTTACACCTCGACCACGACCACGCCTTATACGACGGGCGCTGGTGGCACCGCTCTCGCGCCCGCAGGTCGCTACGACTATGCCGGGGGCAGCTCGTCTGCCCTGAGCTTCATGGTCAACGGCCTTTGGGACTTCGGTGACGATGACGGCGTGCAGGGCTTCGTTGGCCCCGGCCTCGGTGTTGCGCGGGTCAAGGAAAAGATTGGCCTCAACTCCAATGGCAACTTCCTCGACGATTCCGACACCGTCGTTGCATGGCAGGCGATCGCCGGCATTCGCGCGCCGCTGTCTGACAAGATCGACGTGTCGCTCAAGTATCGCTTCTTCAACGCCCCCGGTGTTGAGCTGCGGGACTCGCTTGGACGCAGCGTTCACGAACGCTTCCGTTCGCACAGCATCATGGGCGGCCTGACGTTCAACTTCGGCACGCCGCCGGCGCCGGCTCCCGAGCCGACCCCGACTCCGACGCCGGAGCCGACCCCGGTCTACACGCCGGAGCCGACCCCGACTCCGACCCCGGAAGTCGTGCAGTGCACCCCCGGACCGTACATCGTGTTCTTCGACTGGGATAAGTCGGACATCACGCCGGAGGCCGCGAGCATCCTCGACAACGCCATCAGCAACTACCAGAATTGCGGCAACGCAAAGGTGATGCTGGCGGGCCACGCCGACCGTTCGGGTTCGGCGAGCTACAATGTCGGTCTTTCGCAGCGCCGTGCTGACTCGGTGAAGGCTTACTTCACCGCGCGCAGCATCGCGGAATCGGCGATCACGACCGAAGCGTTCGGTGAGAGCCGCCCGCGCGTCGACACCGCCGACGGTGTTCGCGAGCTGCAGAACCGTCGTGTGGAAGTCATGTACGGACCTGGTTCGGGCAACTAAGCCCCACCGGTCCATCGCGACTGAGAATCGGGGAGGCCGGGCAACCGGCCTCCCTTTTTCTTTGGATTGCGGTTTCTTCGCGCGGATTGGTGTCAGCTCGTGACGTCCGTTGCCAATGCGGCGCGCAACCAGTCCGGAATGAAAGCATCGCCCAACGCTTCGACACGGCGCAGTTCGATCATCCGGCCTAGCTCCGGATAGACCGAACGCGTCCGGTCTCCCGGTTCACCGAGCGGCGCCACCACGAGGCGGCGATTGACCTTGGCGCGGTAATGCATGCGCGCAGTGTTCTCCTGCCCGACATAGCAACCCTTGCCGAAACTGACGCCGCCGAGCTCAGCGGCATTGCACTCCAGCCACAGCGTCCGGTCCTGGCCGAGTTCGGCTATGCCTTCCGTTACGCCCAGCGCGAGCCGATGCGCGAGCCAGCCCGTGGCAGGGTGGCCCTCCGCGTGCTCCAGCCAGCGATGTCCAAGCGCTGCAAGGCGCGGGTCCGGCACGCCCTTGTGTGCGTCGCGGGACCAATGGATCTCGATCTCGGCCGGGTCGATCGCAATCCGGCGCCGCAGCCGATAGATTGCGAGGCGGCGGGCCAAGGCTTCGCGCTGATCCCGTTCGCAGTCGATCAGGATCGCGTCGCCATCGGCCCACAGGATGAAATCGAACAGCGCCTTGCCCTGGGGCGACAACAGACCCGCCCAGCGCGGCGTTTCCGAAGTCACCAGATCCAGGTCCTGAGTGACCAGGCCCTGCAGGAAGCCGCGCACATCCTCTCCGGAGAGGCGAAGCAGCGCGCGATCGGCAAGCCAGGTGCCGGGGGTGGTATCGGTCATGGCGAACAGGTAGGAGGCACGGGCACCAGACGGAAGAGGCGGATATGACGAGCGTCGATCTCAAGCTGACGGGTGGCCGGGTACATCTGCCGAGTGGGCCGGCGGAAGTCGCCGTTGGCGTTTCGGGTGGACGGATCGTGGCGATCGGCGATGTCGGCGACGCGGGCGAGACGATCGACTGCACCGGGCTCGATATCCTTCCCGGCGTGATCGACACGCAGGTCCATTTCCGCGAGCCGGGACTCGAGGCCAAGGAGGATTTGGAGAGCGGCAGCCGGGCTGCGGTGCTGGGCGGCGTGACGGCGGTGTTCGAGATGCCGAACACCAAGCCCAACACCGACAGCGCCGATGCGGTGGCGGACAAGCTGGCGCGGGCGAACAATCGCATGTGGTGCGATCACGCCTTCTATGTCGGCGCGACGAACCACAACGCCGCGAGCCTGGCCGAGCTCGAGCGGATGCCGGGCACGGCGGGCGTAAAGATCTTCATGGGGGCGTCGACCGGCGATCTGCTCGTATCGGATGACGACAATCTCGCACGCGTGCTTGCCTCCGGCCATCGGCGCGTCGCGATTCACGCCGAGGACGAGAGCCGCATGCAGGCCCGGCTCGGCGAGCGCGTCGCGGGCGATCCCGCCTCGCATCCCGTGTGGCGCGACGACGAGAGCGCGTTCCTGGCGACGACGCGCATCTTGCGGCTCGCGCGTGCGGCGCGGCGGCGGATCCACGTCCTTCACGTGACGACGCCCGCCGAGCTCGAGCTGCTCGGCCGCAACAAGGACATCGCGACCTGCGAGGTGACGCCGCAGCATCTGACGCTGGCAGGCGAGGATGCCTATCCCCGGCTCGGGACCTATGCGCAGATGAACCCGCCGATCCGCTCGGGCGCGCATCGCGACGGGCTGTGGAACTGGCTGCGCCAGGGCGTACCCGACGTCATCGGATCGGATCACGCGCCGCACACGCGTGAGGAAAAGGCGCAGGAATATCCGAACAGTCCGAGCGGCATGCCGGGCGTCCAGACGCTGCTGCCACTGATGCTCAACCATGTCGCCGAAGGGCGGCTGACCTTGCAGCGCCTGATCGACATGACCAGCGCCGGGCCGCAGCGCATCTTCGGCATCGTCGGCAAGGGGCGGATCGCAGTCGGCTATGACGCCGATTTCAGCGTGGTCGATCTGAAGGCACGCTGGACCGTCGAAGACAGCTGGCTGGCGTCGCGGTGCGGCTGGTCGCCCTTTACCGGGATGACGCTGACCGGCAGGCCGGTGGGAACGATCGTGCGCGGAAACCGCGTGATGTGGGACGCCGAGCTTGCCGACAAGGCCGTCGGACAGCCGGTACGTTTCGAGGCGGTGGAATTCGGGTGAGCACGACCCGCAATTCGCGGGTGATCCAGGCGACCCGGGAGGCGCTGTATGCTGCCTTCCTCGATCCCGTCGCGCTGGCCGAATGGCTTCCGCCGGCGCGCATGACCGGACGCATCCACAGCTTTGATGGGCGCGAAGGCGGTGGATATCGGTCTACCCCGAAGACGAGCGGGAATTTCACGGCAAGACCGCCGACCGGGAAGACGCGGTCGAGGTGCGCTTCGTCGAGCTGGCGCCGCCCGTGCGCATCGTCGAGGCGATCCGCTTCGTCAGCGACGATCCCGAGTTCCATGGCGAGATGACGATGACTGCCTTGTTCGAGCAGCGGGCCACGGGCACGGAAGTCGTGCTGTTGTTCGAGAACCTGCCGATCGGCCTTCGCCCGGAGGACAACGAAGAGGGCGCCCGGCTGAGCCTGGAGCAACTGGCCTGGCGTTGCGAGGCCTAGCGCGGTCGAAAAGCGAGGATGCGACCGCTGGGCTGCTCAGTCCCGATCGTTTCGGAAATCGCACGGGCAAGCTGGTCTTCGCGAAAGGGTTTGGCGAGGCGCGGGATGCCGGATGCGGCCCCGTCCGGCAACTCCGCATAGCCCGACACCATCAATATCTTCAGGCCCGGCCATCCGGCCGCGGCAGCCTCGGCCAGCTGCGTGCCGGTCATCTCCGGCATCGCATAGTCGGTAACCAGCAGGTCGATCTTCGCTTCGCTCAGCACCTGGAGTGCCTGTTTGCCTGACAGAGCCTGCACAACGCGATGGCCCGCATCTTCGAGCATCGCCGTGGTGTTGTGGAGTACGAGCGGGTCGTCGTCGACCACCAGAATCGTCAGCTTGTCCAATGTCGCCGCCGTCCGCACAATCTCCGGGAAAGGCAGGGGGACGAGCGTTCCCAGCGAGATTGGCAGCCAGAGTTCCGCGGTGGTCCCCTCTCCGGGCTTGCTCCTCAGATGCAGCCTGCCGCCGCATTGCTCGGCGAGGCCATGCACCATCGAAAGCCCCAGGCCCGTGCCGCGTCCGATGCCCTTGGTGGTGAAGAAGGGCTCTCGGGCACGTGTCAGCGTCGTCTCGTCCATGCCCTCGCCGTCGTCCGCGACCGACAGGCAGACATAGCGCCCCGGCGCAAGGTCGTCGTGCCGGCCGGCCTCTTCCTCGCGCGCAGCGATGATGATGTGGCCGCCATCCGGCATCGCGTCGCGGGCGTTCACCACCAGGTTGAGCAGCGCGAGCTCGAGCTGCGCCGGGTCGGCGCGCACCGGCTTCAGGAGGAGCGGGAACCGCGTGTCGATCGTGACGCGCGCGCCGATCGTGCGCTGGAGCAATTCGGCCATTCCGCGCACCAGCGCCATGGCATCGACCGTTTCGAGCCGCAGCTCCTGCTTGCGCGCGAATGCGAGCATGCGCTGCGTCAACGTTGCTCCGCGTTCGGCCGCCGCCATGGCATTGTCGATGAAACGCGTGATGTCCGCGCCGTCGGCCATTCGCCTCCGCGCGAGATCGAGGCTGCCGATGATCACCGCCAGCAGATTGTTGAAGTCATGAGCGACGCCGCCGGTGAGCTGGCCGATCGATTCCATCTTCTGCGACCGAAAAAACGCTTCCTGCGCCTGTTCGAGCGCGAGTTGGGACTTGCGGCGCTCGGTGAGGTCGCGGGTGATTTTGGCGTAACCCAGCAGCGTACCGTCGGCATCGCGCACTGTATCGATGACGACGCTGGCCCAGAAATGGGTGCCGTCCTTGCGGACGCGCAATCCTTCCGCCTCGTAGCGCCCCTCGGTCCGGGCGATCCCCAGTGCCTTGGCGGGCAGGCCGCTCTCACGATCCTCGTCGGTGTAGAAGCGCGAGAAATGCTGGCCGAGGATCTCTTCGGCACGATAGCCCTTGAAGCGCTCGGCACCTGCATTCCAACTCACGACCTCGCCGTTCGGATCGAGCATGTAGATCGCATAATCGGTAACGCTCTGGACGAGCAGGCGGAAGCGCTCCTCGCTGCGGCGCAACGCCTCGTCGGCGGCACGACGTTCGGTCAGGTCGCGGGTGATCTTGGCGAAGCCGACCAGCGTACCGTCGGTTTCACGGATGGGGTCGATGACGACGTTCGCCCAGAATTGCGTGCCGTCCTTGCGCACGCGCCACCCTTCGGCTTCGAACCGGCCTTCGCGCGCCGCGGTCTCGAGCGCGATGGCGGGAATCCCGGCAGCGCGCTCCTCGTCGGTATAGAAGCTGGAGAAATGCCTGCCGATGATCTCGTGCCGGGCATAGCCCTTGAACCGTTCGGCGCCCGCATTCCAGCTGATCACGATCCCCGAGGGGTCGAGCATGTAGATCGCGTAGTCGGTGACGCTCTGGACGAGCAGCTCGATCTGGGGTGCCGTCCCCGTGCTCTTGCCAGTTTCAGACGTCATTCATTCCCCACAACCGCGCACGGTCCCCGGCCTAGCCGGAAAGAACGATCACGTCGGCGTGCGGTTCCGCGCCAAATCGATGCAAAAAGGCGCGGGGATCCGTATCAGAACGGGACGATGCGCCGCTTCTCGCTGAACTTCATATAGCCGGCGTTCACGCCCAACCGCCAGCCGACGCCCAGCCGGACCGGGATCAGCACGACGTCGCCGCGGCGCAGATAGCTGGCCGAGAACCCGCCGACGAAATAGACATGGCCCTCTCCGGCGGGGAACCGCTTGTAGAGATCCTGGCTGTCGTAAAGGTTGTAGATGAGGACGAAGACCTTGTTGGCGTTGCCGCCCAGATCGAAGCCGACCGAGGGGCCGGTCCAATAGACCGGTCGCTGGCCCTCCACCTTGTGGAACATCTCGCCCTTGCCATAGCGCAGGCCGACGCCGACGGCGCCCGAGGCTTCGCTGCCGGCGATATAAGCGTTGGGCTGACCCTGGTCCTTCAGGATATTCTCCAGGATCCCGGCCAGTCCCGAGGCGCCCTTGCCGAACACGCCCTCTGCAGCCGCGAGCAGGTCGTCATGCTGGAACGTATCGGTGGCCTGTGTTCGGGCATCGCCAGCGCGCGCGCCCGAGGGAACTGCTGTCGTGGCCGCCGGAGCCGCATTGTCCCGGGCGGGCGCCTCTGCGGGCACGGGATCGCGATACGGGCCCTGATCGGCAGGCATCGTATTGCCGCTGTTCTGGACCGGCGGAGGTGCCTGAAGGTCCGAATCAATCGTGGTATTGGGATCGACGGTCGTCATCTGGGCCGATGCGGGGGCGACCCCGACGGCCAACGAGACGGCCGCAGCCCATAGCATCCAAACCCCGAAACGCATCAGCCAGCCCTACCCCACACCCTGAAATTCACCTGCAACGCTAGGCTTTACCCCCTGTCCCCGCAATGAACGGACGACGACCCGAGTCGATTTCGCGTTCAAGCGGTTCTCCCGTTGATCCCATCAGACACCGTCGCTATAGCCCTCGGCTTCGGGCCCTTTTCCGGAGACGTGGGTGAGTGGCTGAAACCAGCGGTTTGCTAAACCGCCGTACGGGGTTTACTCGTACCGAGGGTTCGAATCCCTCCGTCTCCGCCACCGCAGCCGGGCAAACGAGGATCCGGATGACCGCCGCCCAGCCCCAAGCCCTCACCACCAGAAAGCCCCGGCAGCGCACGCCGCGCCCGCGTTCGCTGCGCCTTCACGGCACGGTCGCGCGCGATCTCGGCATCCGCATTGTCTCGGGCGTGCTCAAGCCGGGTGAGATTCTCGAGGGCGAGATCGCCGCGAGCATGCAGTTCAACGTGTCGCGCACTGCCTATCGCGAAGCGATTCGCATCCTGGCGGCCAAGGGTCTCGTTCATTCGCGGCCGAAGATCGGCACCCAGGTTTCGCCGCGTAAGGAATGGCACCTGCTCGATCCCGACGTGCTCGGCTGGATCTTCACCAACGAGCCGGACGAGGGGCTGATCGAGAGCCTCTTCGAACTTCGCCGGATCGTCGAGCCCGATGCCGCAAGGCTGGCGGCGATGCGGCGCAGCGATGAGCAGGTCGCGCGAATGAAGGCAGGACTCGACGGCGTCGCCCAGCACGGCTTCGCCACCGAGATCGGCCGGCGCTGCGACGAATCCTTCCACTCCGCGCTGCTCGAGGCATCGGGCAACGATTTCATCATTTCGCTCACGAGCGGCGTTGCCGCGGCGATCGCGATCACGACCGCGTTCAAGCAGCATCGCCTGCCCGCGCCGCACGACGCGCTGCCGGTCCACCTCGCCGTGTACGAGGCGATTGCCGCAGGCGATGCGCAGGGCGCGCACGACGCGATGGCCAAGCTGGTCGAGCGCGGCCTGACCGATACGATGGAGGCGCGCGATCCGGGCGGCCGACGCGGTACGATCGGCGTCTGCTGCTGAGGATTGCGGCGGTTTGAGGATTGAACCGAAGGCTTCGCGCGCCTAAATCCCCGTGTAAATGTTACCGCTAACTTTTTAGACCATTGGGAGAGCAGACGTGGCGCTGACCGGGGAATTGTTCATCGCATCGAAGCGCGTGAAGCACGACGAGAGCTTCAAGGCGATCGCGGCCGCCACGGGCGAGGCCATCGAGCCGAGCTTCAGCGTCGCGACGGCGGAAGACGTCGCTGCTGCCTGCGCTGCCGCCGAAGCGGCGTTTCCAACCTATTCGGCCCTGCCGCGCGAGACGCGCGCCAAGTTCCTCGAGACGATCGCCGATGAGATCGAGGCGCTGGGCGACGCACTTGTCGAGCGCGCGATGCAGGAAAGCGGCCTGCCCCAGGCGCGCCTGACCGGCGAGCGCGGCCGCACTGCCAACCAGCTGCGCCTGTTCGCCAAGGAGCTGCGCCTGGGCGACTATCTGCGCGCGCGCGTCGATCATGCCAATCCGACGCGCCAGCCGGCGCCGAAGCCGGACCTGCGCCTGCGCATGATCCCGCTCGGCCCGGTCGCGGTATTCGGCGCGAGCAACTTCCCGCTCGCCTTCTCGACCGCCGGCGGCGACACCGCATCGGCGCTGGCCGCTGGCTGCACCGTGGTGGTGAAGGGCCATCCGGCGCATCCCGGCACGTCCGAGCTGATCGCCGGCGCGATCTCGCGCGCTGCGGAAGCGACCGGCATGCCCGCGGGCGTCTTCTCGCTGGTCAACGGCACCAGCAACGCGCTCGGTGCGGCCTTGGTCACCGATCCGCGGATCAAGGCGGTGGGCTTCACCGGCTCGCGCGGCGGTGGCCTCGCGCTGATGAAGCTGGCGCAGGAGCGGCCGGTGCCGATCCCCGTCTATGCCGAGATGAGCAGCATCAATCCCGTGTTCCTGCTCCCCGCCGCGCTGGAAGCGCGCGCCGAGGCGCTGGGCACCGCCTATGTCGGATCGGTGACGATGGGCTCGGGCCAGTTCTGCACCAATCCCGGCCTGGTGCTGGCGCTGCAGAGCCCCGCGCTCGACCGCTTCGTCACCGCGGCGTCGGATGCGATGACCTGCGCCGTGCCGCAGACCATGCTGACCCCGGGCATCCACAAGGCCTATGAGAGCGGCGTCGCGCGCTGGGCCTCGGCGCCGGCGATCAAGCTGCTCGCCGAAGGGCAAGAGCCGACCGCGCCGACCGCCGGCCAGGGCGCGCTGTTCACGATGAGCGGCGCGGACTTCATCGCCGATCCGAGCCATGCCGAGGAAGTGTTCGGCGCCACCTCGCTGCTGGTGCGCTGCGCCGATCTCGACGAGATGCTGAAGGTCGTCGCGCTGCTCGAAGGGCAGCTCACCGCGACGCTGCACCTCGACGACGGCGATATCGAAGTCGCGCAGACGCTGCTGCCGATCCTGGAGCGGCTGGTCGGCCGCATCCTCGCCAATGGCTGGCCGACGGGCGTCGAGGTGACCGACGCGATGGTCCATGGCGGGCCCTATCCGTCGACCTCGGACGGGCGCAGCACCTCGGTGGGCACGCTGGCGATCGATCGCTTCCTGCGGCCGGTGAGCTATCAGGACCTGCCCGCGGCGCTGCTTCCGGCGGAACTGCGCGACGGCGATGCCGGCGTGCCGCGTCGCGTGGACGGCGTGCCGACGCTCTAATCCGATTGATACGGGTGAAACAGGCCTTCTCCGGCATCGGCCGGGGAAGGCCTCTTCATGTGCGGGCGGGCTGTTTTTCTTCCCACGCGAAATCGTAGAAGACACGGAAATGGTTGCCGTCCGGATCCTCGGCGAAGAACTCGTAGAGCTTGTGCGGCTGAGCCTCGGGCGGCCCGACGATCCTTGCGCCTGCCGCGGCCCATTCCGCATGGAGGGCATCCACTTCGGAGCGATCGGCGAGATTTAGCCAGGACAGTGCCGGCCCCTTGATGCCGAGCACCGATCGATATCCGGCGGTCGACAGGAATAACCGCGCATTGCCGCGCGAGATGCCGGCGAGGCCGAGCTGCTCGTCCGACCAGTCGAGCGTGAAACCCAATTGCTCGTGGTAATAGGCCAATGCCGCGCTCAGGTCCGAGACGGGGATTTCGGGGCAGGGCGCGGGGAACTTCATTTCGGCGAACTCCCGAATGCAGCGCCGGGGAGCCCCCTCAGCCGAAGGCCTGCCCGATATCACGCGCGGTCCTGAAGCGGAACGCCATGTCGTGGCGATAGGTTTGGCCGGGATCGAGCCGTGCCGAGGGGAAGGCAGGCTTGTTGGGGCTGTCCGGGAATTTCTGCGGCTCCAGGCATAGCCCGTCGCGCGCGGCATAGACGCGGCCGCCGGTGCCCGGCGCGCCGTTCGCCAGATGGTTGCCGGTATAGAGCTGGACGCCCGGTTCGGTCGATTCCAGGTCCATCACCCGGCCCGATGCCGGATCGAACAGCGTCGCGATCCGGCGCAACTTCCCGAAATCGCCGTCGAGCACGAAGTTGTGGTCATAGCCCTGGCCGAGCCGCAGCTGCTCGTCCTCGGCACCGATGTCGCGGCCGACGGCATGCGGCGTGCGGAAGTCGAACGGCGTGCCGGCGACATTGCGATAGTCTCCGGTCGGGATCAGCGTGGCGTCGACCGGAGTCATCCGGCTGGCCGGAATCTGCAGCACATGATCGAGGATCGACCGCCCGCTCGCCTCGCCGGCCAGGTTGAAATAGGCGTGGTTGGTCAGGTTGACGACCGTGGGGCGATCGGTGGTCGCGGTAAAGGCGATGGCCAGGCCGTGCTCCTCCAGCACATAGCGCAGCTGAACATGGAGATTGCCGGGGAAGCCGTTGAACCCGTCCGGGCTCAACAGGCCGAAGGTGACCGATGCTGCATCGTGCCGCTCCACCGTCCAGAATTGCTGGTCGAAGCCCAGGGGGCCCGCGTGCAGGCTGTTGGGGCCGTTGTTGGCGGGTACGGCGAAGGCTTGGCCATCCAGGCTGAACTTCGCGCCGCCGATGCGATTGGCATAGCGCCCGGCGACCGCGCCGTAGAAGCGCGGATGGCCGCGATATTCCTCCACGTCGCGATAGCCGAGCACGACATTGGCGCCCGCGCCGTCACGGTCGGGCACTTCCAGGATGCGCAGCGCCGCGCCGAGCGTGAGGAATTGCGCGCGATACGGCCCGCGCGCGATCTCGATCGTCTCGATGTTGCCGCCTTCGACCAGCCAGCTCATTTGCCCGGGCACACCGAATTGTTGGGATCGGATACGATGCGCACATCGGCGATCGCGAAGCTGAACGGCCCGGAGGCCTGCACCGCGAAGGGCGCGGCGACCTTGGTCAGGTCGACGCCGTTCTGCTGATAGCATTTGAGCAGGATCTTGGCGGTCTTCCAGCTGCCGGGCGGACCGGCGAACAGGCTGGTCGCATCGATCGCGCCGCTATTGGCGCCGCCTTCCATCAGCAGTTTGACGGGCCCCGTCGGCGCGGTCTCGACCCGGTAGATGATCTGGAGCGAGAGATCGGCATTGGCCTCGCGCGAGAGATCCGCAGGCGCGCCGCCGATGCGCAAGGTTGCCGCGCCCGCGGGCCAGGTGAATTGCTGTGCGCCTTCCTGCGTCGCCGGGCCGTCGACGGGCTTGCGCGCCACCTGGCTGTCGGTCGCGAACGAGAAGGGGGCCTGGGCTGTGCCCTTGGCGAAGAAGACGCTGGTATTGGCGCGCGAGGCGTCGACTCCCGCTTCCTCGCTCAGCGTGCCGACGGTGCCGCCCTTGGCGTAACTCAAGCCATAGCCCAGCGCGAATAGCGGGTCATAGCCCGGCTGGCCCTTGTTGAGGGTGAACTGGCCCGCGGTCTTGGGCCAGCTGAACGACAGGCGGCCCTGGAAATCCTTGTGCGGCTTGCCGGCCTTGTCGCCGATCAGCACGTCCGCCACGCCCGCGCCCTCGGTCCCGGGGAGCCAGGCCGCGACGAACGCGTCCGAGGTGTTGAGTTCGGGGTTCACCCAGAGCGGTCGGCCGGACAGGAACACCGAGACGACGGGGATGCCCGCTGCCTTGAGCTTCCTCAGCGTGGCCAGCGCCTGCTTGTCGCCGGGCTGGAACTCGAGCGTGCGGATGTCGCCGCGCATCTCGGCATAGGGCTGCTCGCCGAATACGACGATCGCGACGTCGGGCTTGGCGGAGAAGCTGCCGTCCGCGGACAGCGTCGCGGTGCCGCCGCCGGCCTTCACCGCCTCGGCGATGCCGGAGAAGATGGTCTGGCCGTTGGGGAACATGGCGTTGTCGTTGCCGTCGCCCTGCCAGCTCAGCGTCCAGCCGCCGGTCTGCTGTCCCATCGAGTCCGCGCCCGGTCCGGCGACCAGCACATTCGCCGAGGCCTTGATCGGCAGCACGCCCTGGTTCTTGAGCAGCACCAGCGACTTGGCCACCGCCTCGCGGGCGACCGCGCGATGCTCGGCATTGCCCATCACGCCGGCCTTGCCCTCATAGGGGCGGGCGGGATCGAACAGGCCCAGCTTCGCCTTCACGCGCAGGATGCGGCGCACTGCATCGTCGACGCGCGCCATCGGGATCGTGCCGTCCTTCACATGGGCCACGGTGCTCTCGAACAGGCCCTTCCAGCCGTCCGGCGCCATCGCCATGTCGAGCCCGGCATTGAACGTCGCCGCGCAATCGGTGGTGGTGCAGCCCGGCACCTGGCCATGGCCGTTCCAGTCGCCGACGACGAAGCCCTGAAAGCCCATCCGGCCCTTCAGCACATCGGTGAGCAGCGACTTGTTGCCGTGCATCTTGGCGCCGTTCCAGCTCGAGAAGCTCGCCATCACCGTGAGCGTGCCCGCGTCGATCGCGGGCACATAGCCCTGGGCGTGGATGGCGATCAGTTCGTCCTCGCCGATCCGGGCATCGCCCTGGTCGACACCCTCGAACGTGCCGCCGTCGCCCAGGAAATGCTTGGCCGACGCGGCGACATAGCCCTGCTGGATGCGGTGCCTGGTGCCCGGCTCGCCCTGCAGTCCGCGCACCATCTCGCCGGCATAGGAGCGCACCACCGCCGGATCTTCCGAATAGCCCTCATAAGCGCGGCCCCAGCGATCGTCCTGCGGCACGGTGAGCGTGGGCCCGAACGCCCATTCGGGGCCGGTCGCGGCGGTCTCCTCGGCGGTCGCCTTGCCGATGCGGCGCATCACCGCGGGATCGTGCATCGCGCCCAGGCCGATATTGTGCGGGAAGATCGTCGCGCCCACGACGTTGCTGTTGCCGTGCACGGCATCGATGCCGAAGAGCAGCGGGATCGGCGCATGGCTGCCGCGCGGCTCCATCGCCACGGCGCGGAAGGCCTTGGACGTCGCCACCCAATCGGCCTGGGGCGAGCGATCGGGCGCGCCCAGCGGCGGCGAGCTGCCGCCCGCCAGGATCGATCCGAGCGGATATTGGCGCAGCTCCTCGGGCTTGATGCTGGCGATATCGGCCTGGATCATCTGGCCGACCTTCTCCGCGAGGGTCATCTTCGCCATCAGGTCGGTGACGAATTTCTCGGTCGCGGGGTCGACCAGGCCCTGGCTGGCGGCGGCCGGCCATTTGGCGGGATGCGCGATGCTGGCGTCAGACAGCGCTGTCGGCGCCTGCTGCGCGAATGCCGGCGCGGCGGTGAACATCGTGGTGGTCAGCAAAAGCCCCAGGCCGGCGCGCATCGTCTCTCTCCCGTTTTCTTCTGATGTTAGCGATAACCGAAGTTCAGCGGGCAAGTCCACGCTCAAGCCAGCGGGCGGCCTCGTCGGGGCTCGCCTTGTCGGTATCGCGATCGACCAAATAATTGGCCTCGCGCATCTTCTCGACCGGGATCGCGTCGATCAGCGGGCGCAGCGCCGCCTGGAAGCGCGCGTCGCCGGCCCGGCGCGGGGCGAGCAGCAGGATCGCGTCATAGCCGGGGATCGCGCCCCGCGGATCGCTCAGCACCGTCAGATGGTCCGCGGCGATACGGCCGTCCGACGAGAAGGCGGGGATCACGTCCGCCGCGCCGCTCGCCAGCGCGCGATACATGAAGGTCGGCTGATAGGGGTGCGCGGACTTGAAGCTCAGCCCATAGGCGCGCTTCACCGCCGCCCATTCGGAGCGCTCGAGAAACTCGACATCGGTGGCGAGGTTGAGCGTCGGCGCGACGGGCGCGAGATCGGCGATGCTGCGGATGCCGCGCCGCTTCGCATCCGCGCTCCGCATCGCAAAGGCATAGGCATTCTCGAACCCCAAGGAGCCGAGCAGCGTCACGCCATGCACCTGCCGCACCCATTCCGCCACGCCGTCGACGATCGCCCGGCGCGGCGGCACGTCGCTGCGCTTCATCTGGTTGGTCCAGATCGTACCGGAATACTCGACATAGACGTCGACATCGCCGCTCGCGAGCGCGCTGAACGCCACTGCCGATCCCAGGCCCTCGCGGTAGCGGACCTTGTAGCCCGCCGCCTCAAGCCGGTGCCCGATGACCCGGGCGAGGATGTACTGCTCGGAGAATCCCTTGGCACCGACCACCACCGTGCCGCGGCCCGATGGCAATGCCGGCATCAGCGCGACCAGCGCACCGAGCAGCAGCACGCCGAGGCTGCCCCACACCAGTCCGCGCCTGCGCTTGGCGATGCCATGCT
>JBEVLV010000205.1:0-5958 GCA_040508955.1 Sphingomonas sp.
GGTGTTCGCACGGGCGTTGGTGCTGCGGCCGTAAAATCGGCCCGGCGCAACGGGCTCGATCCCATAGCTCGAAAGTGCTATTCCTCGGTCGTCAGTGAAGGGGACCGCCGATGCGCATCATTATACTCGCTCTCGCCCTGATACCCGCAGCGGCCATGGCGCGCGACGGCGACAAGCCCGCCGCTCCCGCCCGATGCCAGAGCGCCAAGACCGAGCGCGCCGCGAAACCCGCCCTCAGCGTGCGCCCGCAGACTCTGGCCCAGCAGCCCATGGCCAATCAGTATCTCGGGGTGATGCGCCTCGAGGACGGGTGCGACAGGCCAGTCATGATCCGCGAGGGCGTGGATGGCGCGGGCAACAAGCGCTGACGGCTTCTCGCGGACAGGTCAGATCGCTTCGTATCTGGCGCAATCGTAGAGCGTCAGGTCGCGGTCATGGACGCCCAGCCGTTCATAGGACGAACGCCATTCCAGTAGATGCGGCGCGGAGAAATGACCGGCCAGCGCCTCGCGATCGCGCCAGCGTTCGGTGACGTGGATCAGGCCGGGATCGAACAGGTTCTCGGAATAGTCGTACTGGACACAGCCGGGCTCCAGCCGCGACTCCTGGACCATCCGATCCATCGCCGGGCGGGCTGCTTCGAGCCGCGCGGGATCGAGCCGCAGCGTCCCCACAATCAGTAACATCGAGCCTCCAGCGCCATGGTTCGCTCCGCTCTAGCGCGAGCTTGCCGCACGGCGCCAGCCGCTCAGGCCGGCTCGCGGTCGAGCAGTTCGTTGATGTCGAGCCCGAGCAAGGCGATGTGATCCTTCACGCGTGGCCAATAGCCGGTGAGAAACCGCTCGCGCTCGGCGACGCGCAGCGCCTCGACTGCGCCGGGCAGGACGAACATGCCGACACCGCGGCGAACCTCGACATAGCCGTCGTCCTGGAAGCTCTGATACGCCTTGGCAACGGTCAGCGGGTTCGCGCCATGCTCGGCCGCCAGCGCGCGCACCGACGGCAATTGATCCCCTGCCCGATATTGCCCGCGCAGGATCGCCGCAGCGATGCTGGCGCGAAGCTTGAGGTAAACCGGGCTGTCCTCATGCTCTAGCGCTGTCATGCTGCCTTAATACACCAATCAGGCGGAGAGTCTACCCCTGCGAGTCCCAATACTGTACGATTTCGGACAGTTCGGGTCGCGGTCGCTCTTCCAGCTCACGTGCCGGCGTGCCGATGAAGACGAAACCGGCGATGCGCTCGCCGGGCTTGCCGAAAAGGTCGCGCACCGCGTCGGAATAGGTCGCCCAGCCGGTCAACCAGCCGCCCGCGAAGCCCATCGCATGCGCCGCATGGAGCAGGTTCATCGTCGCCGCGCCCGCTGACAATTCCTGCTCCCATAGCGGCACCTTGTGACCATGGACGGGCGTGGAAAGCACCACCACCAGCGCCGGCGCCTGGGTGGCGAACTGCTCAGCCGCCTCGACGTCGCGTGGACCGCACCCCTCCTTCTCCGCCGTCAGGATCTCGCCGAGCTTCCGGGCGAGCGCCGCGCGCCGATCGTCGGGCACGATGACGAAGCGCCAGGGGGCGAGCTTGCCGTGATCGGGCGTGCGCGCGGCGATCGCTGCCATCGCGCGCAGCTGATCGGGGCTCGGCCCCGGAGCGACCAGGTCGCGCGGCTTGCCCGAACGGCGGGTGGTGAGGAGCGAGAGCGGCGTGCTGGTGTCGTTGAACATCGCCGCCATCTAGGGTGCGCGGGCGCCGGCGCCAACATTCCAATCGCGCGCCGGCCATTGGAAGAGCGGTCGGCGGCCGATGCTTTACAGCTGCTTCATTCCAGCTAGTCTCGCGCCATGCACCGGGCGACAGCCCGGAAACCGATATAATCAAAGGGCAAAACATCGCATGGTAGACACGCCAACTGCCGATAACCCGGCAGAGCCGGACATCACCCATATCAACCCCGCCAGCGAGGCGACCTGGTTCGGCCATCCGCGCCAGCTCGCGCGGCTCTTCTCTACCGAGGCCTGGGAGCGCTTCGGCTATTACGGCATGCGGGCGCTGCTGACGCTCTACCTCGCCCAGCATTTCCTGTTTTCCGACCAGACGACCAACGGCCTGTACGGCGGCTTCACCGCGCTGGTGTACCTGACCCCGCTGGTCGGCGGACTGCTTGCCGATCGCTATCTCGGCGCCAAGCAATCGGTGAAGTTCGGCGCGATCATCATGTCGCTCGGCTATCTGACGCTGTCGATCGGCGCTGCCGCCGGGCCCGAGGCCAAACCCTTCGCAACGATCGACGGCCAGCGCTATGAAGTGACGGTCGACAAGGCCGGCGCCACCCAGCAGCAATATGTGATCGACGGCGCCAGCAAGCTCGCGATCAAGGGCCAGGAGGACGGCACCGTTCAGCTCCTCGCGGCCGACGGCACGGTCGCGCGGACGATCGCGAAGGGCGGGTTCGAGGCGGGCGGCGATCGCTCGTTCCTGTTCACCCTCGTGCTGCTCGTCGGCCTGTCGCTGGTCACGATGGGCAACGGCTTCTTCAAGCCCAACGTCTCGACGATGGTCGGCGAGCTCTACGAGACCGGCGACCGACGCCGCGATGCAGGCTTCACGATCTTCTATATGGGCATCAACCTGGGTTCGCTGTTCTCGCAGCTGCTCTGCCCTCTCCTCGCGGTCGGCATGGGGTCGTGGAACGGCCTCGGCTGGTGGGCCGGGTTCGGCCTCGCCGCGATCGGCATGATCTTCTCCTGGGCGCTGATCCAGTTCGATGGCGGCCGGCTCGATCGCTATGGCGAGCCCCCCGCGGGCGCGCCGAACCGGACGATGCTCATCTATATCGGCGCGCTGGCGTCTGTGCCGGTGATCCTGTTCCTCTTCACCAACCTGATGAACTCGCCGCCGCCGGCCGAAGGCGCGGGTTTCCTCGGCTATCTGCTGGCGCTGCCGCTGATGGGCAAGCTGCTGTTCGGCACCTTCCTGATCTCGATCCCCGCTATCCTGTTCTGGTCGTGGAAGGTCGGCAACAAGGTCGAGCTGCAGATGATGCTCGCAGCGATGGTGCTGATCATCTTCAACGTCGTGTTCTGGACCCTGTTCGAGCAGGCGGGCTCCTCGCTCACCCTGTTCGCCGATCGCAACACCGACATGTCGATCTTCGGGCTGTTCTCGATCTCGGCGGGGCAGACGCAGTTCTTCAACGCGTTCTTCATCGTCGCGCTCGCGCCGTTCATGAGCATCTTGTGGACGTCGCTCGCCGCCAGGGGGATCGAGCCCTCGATTCCGGTCAAGTTCTCGATCGCGCTGGTCGGCGTCGGCCTGGGCTTCCTGTTCCTGGTCTGGGGCGCGCATTTCGCGGGGCCGGACTTCAGGGTCAGCGTGTGGTGGCTCGCGGGGCTCTACCTGATCCATTCGATCGCCGAACTCTGCATCTCGCCGGTGGGGCTCAGCATGATCACCAAGCTCTCGATCGCACGGATCGTCGGGCTGATGATGGGCGTGTGGTTCCTGTCGATCAGCTGCGCCCAATATGTCGCAGGGATCGTCGCGCAGTTCGCCAGCGTGGAGACGGTGGGCGGCCAAGTGACCAACCTCAAGGTCAGCCTCGACACCTATGTCGGCGTGTTCACCCAGATCGCGATCGTCGCGATCATTCTGGGCGGGTTGCTTTTCGTGCTATCCTTCCCGCTTAAGAAATGGATGCACGGGGTCGATTGATCTCCGGCGAGGAGGGGGAATGGAGTCGCTGATCGCCGCCTGCGTCGCGTTTGTCGGGTTCCATTTCCTCCTCTCGCATCCGCTGCGCCGACCGATCGTCGGACGGATCGGCGGAGGGCCGTTCCTGGGCCTCTACTCGCTGGTCGCGCTGCTGACGTTCGGCTGGATGGTGGTGGCGTTCCGCGCAATCCCGCCCGAGCCGCTCTGGTGGGACGCCGGTGACATCGGCTGGGGCGTCGCCAGCGCCGTCGTGCTGGTCGCCAGCATCCTCTTCGTCGGCTCGCTGTTCGGCAATCCGGCGCTGCCCAACCCAGCCGGCACCGTACCACGCGTGCGCGAGCCGAAGGGCGTGTTCACGATCACCCGCCATCCCATGATGTGGGGCTTCGCGCTCTGGGCGCTGGTCCATTTCGCAGTGTTCCCGACCGCCGCCGACGCCGTGCTGACCGCGACGATCCTGATCCTCGCGCTCGTCGGCGCCGCGCTGCAGGACAGCAAGAAAATCGCGCTGCAACCGCAATCCTGGCCTGACTGGGAGGCGCGCACCTCGTTCCTTCCCTTCGCCCGGCAGTTCGCGGGAAGGGCGCGGTGGACCGCGGGCGGCACCACCGCGCTGCTCGGCGGCACGGTGCTCTGGCTCGCCGCGACCTGGGCGCACGTCCCGGCCGGCGGCGCGATTGCCGCCGGCATCTGGCGCTGGATCGGCTAGGCCGCGACCTTTTCGGGCAGCGCCGGCAGCGGCATGCCCGATCGCTCGCACAATGCTTCCCAGCTCGTCGCCGCCATGCTCGGCCGCGCGGCCATCCGATCGATCCACGCCGCGAGCTCGGGATAAGGCGAAAGCAGCAGCCGGCCCTCGTCGAAATGCGGCAGGAAGCTCAGCTGCGGGATCAGGTGCAGGTCGGCGAGCGACAAGGTGTCGCCCGCGAGAAAGGGCTTGCCCGCGGAGAGCCGCGCCACTTCGCCGATCGCCTCCGCCGCCTCGGGCATCGCCGCCGCGATCTTGGTCTCATCGACCGGCATGCCGAAGCGCGGCGCGACCAGCCGGGCGAACGCCAGCGCGCCGCTCACCCGCTGCGCCATGTAGCAATCGGCAATGTTGAGCAGCTGGTCCATCCGCGCCGCGCGGCGCGGATCGGCGGGGGTCAGCGGCGGAGTCGGAACGATGCGATCGAGATAGCGGATGATCGCCTGGGTCTCGTAGAGCTGGAAATCGCGATGCTCGAAGGCAGGTATCTTCAGGAACGGATGCCGCGCGCGATGCTCGGACGTGCGATGCCCGCCGAACGGCAGCGCCGCCAGTTCCCAGTCGAGCCCCTTTTCTTCGAGCACGAGCAAGGGCGTGCGGACATAGGGGCTGCCCGGAATGCCGTGGACGATGAAATCGGCCATCACTGATCCTCCTTCTGCGTGAAATCGGCGAAGAGCTGGAGCAGCCGGGGCCAGCCGCCGCCGACCTTGCCTGCGACGATCTCGGCGCTGGGGCCGAAGCGCTCGAGATTGCGATGCTCGAGCGTGACGCGAGTGCCCTGCCCTTCGGGTTCGAACGTGACCTCGACCTCGGTGACGAAATCGGGATCGAACTTGAATTCGGCATTGAGCTGCCAGCCGATCACCAGCCTGCCGGGCGGATCCCAGGCCAGCACCTTGCCCCAGTCGGTCTCCGCGCCGTCCTCCGACCGCTCGAACCAGCGCCCGCCGGGCCGCGGCTCGAGCACCAGATCGGCGAACAGGCCCTTGGCGATATTCATGTTGGGCGCCCACCAGCGCGCGATGTCGGCGGTGAACAGGGTAAAGGCGCGCGGCGGGGG
This sequence comes from Sphingomonas sp., assembly GCA_040508955.1. Lineage (GTDB taxonomy): Bacteria > Pseudomonadota > Alphaproteobacteria > Sphingomonadales > Sphingomonadaceae > Sphingomonas. The sequence goes on from JBEVLV010000205.1 coordinate 5,520, forward strand.
CACCTTCACCACAACGCTCTGGACGACGGGGGCAATGGTCATAAGGCGGGGTCCTCTTCCGCTTGGCTGTTGGCATAGGCCTGGAAATCCGCGAGCGTCGACGCCCAGAAGCCGTCGAGCCACTGGCGCAGCGCGCCGAGCCCGCGCGGATCGATGCGGTAGATGCGGCGCGTGCCCTCGGCGGTCTCGGCAACCAGCCCGGCATCCTTCAGCACCTTCAGATGCTGCGACACTGCCGGACGCGACACCGGCAACCCTTCGGCGATCGCGCCGACCGCGGCCGGCCCCTTCGCGACACGCTCGAACACGGCGCGGCGCGTGGGATCGGCGAGCGCATCGAGCGCGACAGCGAGATTTCCGTTAGCCATCACTAACGGTTAGTTTTGACTTACCGATTCGTCAAGCGCTCAAAAGCAATCGGCCCGGCATTGCTGCCGGG
>JBEVLV010000206.1:0-10135 GCA_040508955.1 Sphingomonas sp.
AAGATTCCAGCAGCATCCGCGCTTCCGCGCTGGCGCAGAAGGTCCCCTACTTCACCACCGCCCCCGCCAGCGTCGCTGCGGCGCAGGCGATCGAGGCGCTGTCCCGCCAGACGCTTGAAGTTTGCCCGCTACAGTCTTACTATTCGCATTCGCACAATTGATTTTCCCAAACCGGTGTTAGTGTGCGAGCGGCTCGACTGTGAGACGCTTGGGGACCGGGGCGTTTTTGAGGACGAGTATATGGCGACGGTCGAGAAGATGCCGATGCTGGTTGAGGGCTATGAAAAGCTCACTGCCGAGCTGAAGCGCCTCAAAGCGGAACGGCCGTTGATCGTGGACGCGATCGAGGAAGCCCGTGCGCATGGGGACCTTTCGGAAAACGCCGAATATCATGCCGCCAAGGAGCAGCAGGGCCAGAACGAAGCCACGATCTCGGATATCGAGGGTAAGCTGAGCCGTGCCCAGATCATCGATCCCAGGGAACTGTCGGGCGACAAGGTTGTGTTCGGCGCGACGGTGACGTTGCTCGACGAGGACGACAAGCCGCTGAAGTACCAGATCGTCGGCGAGACCGAAGCCGATGCTAGCAAGGGCCGCATCTCGTACAATTCGCCCATCGGCCGTGCGCTGATCGGCCGCAAGGTCGACGAGGAAGTCGAAGTATCGGTGCCGGCGGGCGATCGATACTATCTGGTGTCGCGCATCGAATTCATCTGAGGCTGCGCCGGTGCAACGCCTGACGGCGACCACGGCGATCGTGCTGCTCACCGCTGCGGTGAGCGCATTGGTGACGCTGTCTCCCTATGCACAGGATATCCAGCTGCTCGCCGGGTTCATACCTGCGCGGCTCAGCGGGGTGGTATCTTTCGCCACTGTGATGGCGGTGCCGGTGTGGCTGACGCCGCTCAGCAGCGCGCTGATCCACGCCGGTTTCCTGCACCTGGGCATGAACATGCTGATGCTGGGCTTCACTGGCCGCGAGACCGAGCGCGCGCTGGGTTCGGCTGGGCTCGTGATCCTGTACCTGGTCGGCGCCTATGCCGCTGCGCTCGCACAATGGGCCGCGGGGCCGCTTTCGACTGCGCCGATGATCGGCGCGAGCGGCGCGGCATCGGCGGTAGTCGGCGCCTATTCGCTGCTCTACGGGCAATCCAAGGCCAAGGCATTCGGGCCGATTCCGGCGCGGGTGATCCACGTCGCCTGGCTCGCGGTGGCCTGGACCCTGGTAAATTGGATGATGGCCGCGGCCTTCCAGCGTGCCGGCGACATCACGATCGCAGCCGCGGCGCATATCGGTGGCTTCCTTGCGGGCCTCGCACTGGCGGGCCCGCTGCTACGCTGGCATTGGCGAAAGGCCTGAACGCCAGGAACGGAGCCCGAACCTAGTGTTCCAGGTCGGGCTCGAGCAGCCGGTGCAGGTGCACCACGACATAGCGCATCTCTGCATCGTCGACGCTGCGTTGGGCGGCGCTGCGCCACGCCTTTTCGGCGCTGGCATAGTCCGGGAAGATGCCGACCACGTCGAGGTTCGACGGATCCTTGAAATCTAGGGTCTGCGGATCGGCCACACGGCCGCCGAAGACCAGGTGAAGCTTGCTCATTGGGCCTCCTGGGGTGCGGTCGCCGCAGGCCTTAGCGGGTCTGCGGCGATGCTCAACCCTTTATAGGCCGGTTTCCGCCAGGTTTCAGGCCTTGGCGCTCGCGCCCTTCGCGGCTTCGATAATGTTGCCGAACAGCGCCGACACGCGTTCCTTGGTCGCATCGCGACCGGGAAGCAGCGCATTCACTTCCTCGCGGCTGGTTTCCTTGACCGCGTTCGCCGCGGCGGTCGCGCGCTCGGCGAGCTTCTTGCCGACGGGTGCCAGCGCCTCGCGCTCGCGATCCAGGCGGGGCAGCAGCATGCCGATCAGCACGCCCATAGCGACGCCGCCGGCGATCAATACCGCGGGGTTGCTGCCGAGCGTGTCGCCGGCCGAACTCTGCGCCGAATTCCTCGCCGTTGCGGGCTTCTGCGCGGCGCTTGCGGTGCCGTTGGTCATTTCGATGATCCTTTCGCGGTCTTCGCGGTTTTGCGTTCCTGCTTCAAACCCTCGGGGCTGGCAGGGGTTTCATGCTTGCGGCGGCGCCCGCCGACGATATCGCCGATCCAGCCGCGGGCCATCACCAGCCCGATCGCACCGGTGATCGCTGCGGCGGCAAAGGGACGGCTGCGCACCGCCTCGGCGCCCTTGCGCGCGACCGAGGCGACGCCCTGCGCCGCGCTCTCGACCGCGTCCTGTGCCAGGTTCGAAGGCTTGAGCCGGGCCTGTACCTCGCCCAGCGTGGAGAAGAGGCGCATGCGTGCCGCCTTCACCTTGGCCTCAGCTAGCGCGATGTCGGGCGGCCCGCTCATCCCCTGTCCTTCAAGATGCGCTTGACGTGGAGCCACGCGAGTCGAGCCATGATACCGGCAAGGCCCAGCGCCACCGCCACGACGATCAGCGTGGCCCAACCCGGACCGACCAACGGGGACAGGGTGAGCACCGAGCCCACGACCAGCGCGACCGCCGCGGCCAATGCCAAGGCGGCAGCGACGGCGCCGGTCCATAGCGCGGTGCTGGCCTCGCTCAGCTTGCCGCGGGCGAGCGCATAATAATAATCGAGCTCGGCCTGGCCGAAAGCCTTGGCGTCATCGACGAGCCGCATCAGCAGCTCGCCGACGCCCTGTTCCTGCGGTTCCGGCTCCGGCACCCCCCGCGCGCCTGTCTACGCGTCGGTCTTGGGCTTCGGCTCGCCGGCATCCGCCGCCGCGTCGATGCCCGACTTGATCAGCCGCGCCAGCACGAAGCCGAGCGCCGCAGCGGTGCCGACCGCGATCACCGGGCTCTTTTTCACGAAATCGGTGGCGTCGGAGAACAGATCGTCGACCTGTTTGCCGCGCAGCGACTCCGCGAAATTCTGGATGCCGTCGGCGGCCGAGCGGGCATAGCGCCCATAATCCTCGCCCAGCTTCGCATCGACGTCCTCGGCGGCGTTCTTCATCATCTTGGCAACCTCGTCGAGCGCGTTGGTCGCCTTCTCCTTGCCTTCGCCGGCAAAGGCGCGCGCGCGATCGGCGGCCTGGCCGGTGAACTTGCTTGCCTCGTCGCGGAGCGTGTCCGCGGCGCTGCGCTTGGCCGCGCCGGATTCCGCCGCAGCGGCATCCTTCACCAGCGTGTCGGTAGCGTCGCCGATGCCCGTCGTTTCGTCTGCCATGTCAAAAAACTCCCATGTCTCGTCCGAAACAACAACGGCCACGTTTGCGAGTTCCATGCGGAGCCGTTAGAGGCACGCCCGCGCCCCCATATACATACGTAGGGAGACCATTACGTGACCGCAATCATCGACATCCACGCCCGCCAGATTCTCGACAGCCGGGGCAACCCGACGGTGGAGGTCGATGTGATGCTGGAGGATGGCAGCTTCGGCCGCGCGGCGGTACCCTCCGGCGCGTCGACCGGTGCGCATGAGGCGGTCGAGAAGCGCGACGGCGACAAGACGCGCTGGCTGGGCAAGGGCGTCGAGGCGGCGGTCCAGGCCGTCAACTCGGAGATCGCCGAGGAAGTGCTGGGCCTCGATGCCGAGGATCAGGCGGACCTCGACCATGCGATGATCGAACTGGACGGCACGCCGAACAAGGGCCGGCTGGGCGCGAACGCGATCCTGGGCGTCAGCCTGGCCGCGGCGAAGGCCGCTGCGGACGCGCGCGGCCTGCCGCTCTATCGCTATGTCGGCGGCGTCAACGCGCACGTCCTGCCGGTGCCGATGATGAACATCATCAACGGCGGCGAACATGCCGACAACCCGATCGACTTCCAGGAATTCATGATCGTGCCGGTCGGCGCCGAGAACATCGTCGAGGCAGTGCGCTGCGGCTCGGAGATCTTCCACACGCTGAAGAAGAAGCTGCACGAGAAGGGCCTGGCGACCGGCGTGGGCGACGAGGGCGGCTTCGCGCCGAACATCGCCTCGACCACCGAGGCGCTCGATTTCATCATGAGCTCGATCGAGGCGGCGGGCTACAAGCCGGGCGAAAACGTCATGCTCGCGCTCGATTGCGCAGCCACCGAATATTACAAGGATGGCCTCTACAAGATGGTGGGCGAGGGCAAGACGCTCTCGTCCGAGGAAAATGCCGCGTTCCTCGCCGATCTCGCCGCGAAATATCCGATCTTCTCGATCGAGGACGGCATGGCGGAGGACGATTGGGAGGGCTGGAAGGCGCTGACCGAGAAGCTCGGTGCCAAGGTCCAGCTGGTCGGCGACGACCTGTTCGTCACCAACCCGACCCGCCTGAAGCGCGGCATCGACGGCGGCTATGCCAATTCGCTGCTGGTGAAGGTCAATCAGATCGGCACGCTCACCGAGACGCTGGAGGCGGTCAGCCTGGCGCAGCGCTCGTCCTATACCGCGGTGATGTCGCACCGTTCGGGCGAGACCGAGGATGCGACGATCGCCGACCTCGCGGTCGCGACCAATTGCGGGCAGATCAAGACGGGCTCGCTTGCCCGCTCGGACCGGCTCGCCAAGTACAACCAGCTGATCCGCATCGAGGAAGAGCTGGGCGACGCGGCGGTCTATGCGGGGCGGTCGGTTCTCAAGTAACCCGCCTCCGGTGCTCTACGGCCCTTGATTAGCGGGACTGGTTAGGCGAGAATCAAACTCATGAAGCGCGCCTCTCCCGTCCAGTCCCTGCTGCGCCGCGCGGGCCTTCCCGCTGCGGTGCTGATCGCGATCGGCTTCTTCGCGTACAACGCCGTTCTGGGGCCGAACGGCGTCGTCGCGGCGAAGGAAGTGAAGCGCGACCTGGATCAGAAGAACCAGGAGTTCGCCGCGCTCCAGAAGAAGCGCGCCGAGATCAAGAACCGCGTCGACCTGCTCGATCCGAAGCGCGGCGCCGATCCCGACATGGTCGAGGAACTGGCCCGCAAGCAGCTCAACGTCGTGCGCCCCGACGAAGTGATCGTCCCGCTCAAGAAGTAGAACGGGCCAGCAATCCGCGTAGCACCTGCTCCAGCGTCGTCGTACCGCGCAGGCGCTCGGCACCCGGTGCGCCGAACGCGATCCAGCCTTCGTTGAAGCCGTCGAGCATCTGGATGCGGGGCAGGGGATTGGTCATGCCCTGCGCGCGGAACAGGCGCTCCCATTCGGCATGCGGCACGATTTCTGCCCGCACCGGCTTGTCGAGCAGCGAGGCGAGCGTTGCAGCGATGTCCTTCGGTGACACCGGCACCGGTCCCTGCAACTCGGCGACATGCACGCCGCGCCATTCGCGCCGGAGAAGAGCGGCGGCCGTGCTGCCGACATCCTCGGTCGCGATCATCGGGATCGCCCGGTCGAGCGGCTGGAGGAAACTCGGTATCACGCCGGTGTCGCGCGCCGGCGTGATGTCCCATGCGGCATTCTCCATGAACCAGCCGGCGCGCAGAAAGGCGACCGGCATAGGCAGGTCGCTCAGTTCCCGCTCCATCAGGCGCAATTGGTTGAGCAGGTTCGGCCTGGCGCTGTCGGCGCCCACCGTCGACAGGCAGACGACACGCTCGGGGCGTGCCGCGATCAGCGCGATGCGGACGGCGGCGATCACCGCGCGCGTCTCGCGGAAATCGGGCGAGGGGTCAAAGACCGGCGGCAGCAGGATGAACACACCCTTCGTGCCCGAGAATGCCCTCGTCAGCGCTTCGGCGTCGTCCATATCGGCCCGCGCGAGCGTGCAGCCCTGCTTGGTCCATCGCGCAGCCTTCGACGGATCGCGCGCGACGGCACACACCTGCTCGCCTGCCGCCAGCAATGCCCGCGCGACCGCGCCGCCGACCTGACCCGTGATTCCCGTGATTGCGTACATCTTCACCTCCATTTCCGATGGAGACGAAATAAGGCTTCCCGCTTATTGCCTATAACGCCGGTTTGTCAGATCATTCATGACTCTAGCGCAGGAGGCGGACATGGCATTCGACGAACGTCTCCTTTCCGGCGTGCGGGTGATGGTCGCGGTGGTCGAGGCGGGGAGCTTCACCGCGGCGGCGCGCACGCTCAATCTCACCGATTCGGCGGTGTCGCGCGCGATCGCCCGACTCGAATCCCGCGTTGGTGCACGGCTGTTCGATCGCACCACGCGCTTCCTGCGCCTGACCGACGAAGGCGCGCGCTTTCACGCCTCCGTGGCGCCGATGCTGGCGGGCATATCCGAAGCCGCAGAGGTGCTGGCCGGAACTACCCGCGCGGTCACCGGCCGGCTGCGGGTCGATGTCGATGCGCATTTCGCTCGGGCAGTGCTCGCGCCGCATCTCCCCGAGTTCCTCGATCTCCATCCCGAATTGCAGCTCGAACTGCTCGTCCGCGAAGTGCCCGACGATCTCGTTCGCGAGGGACTCGATCTCGCGATCCGCTTCGGGGCGCCGGTACCCTCGACGATGGTGACCCGGCTGCTGGCGAACACACGGGTGCTCACCGTGGCGTCGCCCGCCTATCTGGCGCGGCACGGCCGGCCCGGTCATCCCGCCGACCTTACCCAATATCGCTGCATACATTTCAATGACCCCCGCACCGGGCGCCCCTTCGACTGGGAGTTCCATCGGGACGGCAGCATCCTTCCCGTCGCGGTCGGCGGCGGACTGGTCACCATGGACGCCGGCACGATGCTGGCCGCGTGCCTTGCCGGCACCGGGATCGCGCAGACGCTGGCGATGGGCGTGGAGCCGCTGCTTGCGTCGGGCGATCTGATCGAGTTGTTTCCCGACTGGCCCGGCGAGCGCTACCCGCTGCACGCGCTCTATCCGTCGGGCCGCTACGTGCCCGCCAAGGTGCGTGCGCTGCTCGACTTCTGCGACCGCTTGCTTGCCTTGCACCTGACGTGACGGAGAATGAACGCGGGCATCGTCCGTGCGTTAGTTGCACAGCCAGTCAAAACGCGCTTATAGGCACCCCGCCTTACCCCTCCCCGGACGAGGAATTCCTGATCGTGGCCAAAGCACCGGCTCGCAAAGCACCGACTGAACCTGCAGCAACCAACCGTGAGCGCCCGAACGAGCCGGAGCGGTACAAGGCCTCCAAGGAGGAGCTGCTTGAACTCTACAAGCAGATGCTGCTCATCCGCCGTTTCGAGGAGAAGGCCGGCCAGCTCTATGGCCTCGGCTTCATCGGCGGCTTCTGCCACCTCTATATCGGCCAGGAGGCCGTTGCGGTCGGCCTGCAGTCCGCGCTCGATGGCGATAAGGACTCGGTGATCACCGGCTATCGCGACCATGGTCACATGCTCGCCTATGGCATCGATCCCAAGGTCATCATGGCCGAGCTCACGGGCCGCGGAGCCGGCATCAGCCGGGGCAAGGGCGGCTCGATGCACATGTTCTCGACCGAGCATAAATTCTATGGCGGCCACGGCATCGTCGGCGCGCAGGTCTCGCTCGGCACCGGCCTGGCGTTCGCGCACAAGTACAACCAGGACGGCGGCGTCGCGATGGCCTATTTCGGCGATGGCGCGTCGAACCAGGGCCAGGTCTACGAATCGTTCAACATGGCCGAGCTGTGGAAGCTTCCGATCATCTACGTGATCGAGAACAACCAGTACGCCATGGGCACCAGCGTCAATCGCTCCTCGTCCGAGGATCAGCTCTACAAGCGCGGCGAAAGCTTCCGCATTCCCGGCATCCAGGTGGACGGCATGGACGTGCTCGCCTGCCGCGGCGCGGTGGAAGAGGCGCTGGCATGGGTCCGTGCGGGCAAGGGGCCGATCATCCTCGAGATGAAGACCTATCGCTATCGCGGCCATTCGATGTCCGATCCGGCCAAGTATCGCAGCCGCGAAGAGGTGCAGTCGGTCCGCGAAAAGTCGGACCCGATCGAGCATGCCAAGCGCGAGCTCGAGGCGATGGGTATCAAGGAGGAGGATCTGAAGCCGATCGAGGCCGAGATCCGCAAGATCGTGAACGAGGCCGCGGACTTCGCGGAGCAGACGCCCGAGCCCGATGCGGCCGAGCTGTATACCGACGTGCTGGTGGAGTCCTACTGAGATGGCCGTAGAACTGAAGATGCCTGCCCTTTCCCCGACGATGGAGGAAGGCACGCTCGCCAAGTGGCTCGTCAAGGAAGGCGACACGGTCAAGTCTGGTGACATCCTGGCCGAGATCGAGACCGACAAGGCGACGATGGAATTCGAGGCCGTCGACGAGGGCACGATCGCGCAGATCCTGGTCGCCGAGGGCACCGACAATGTGAAGGTCGGCACGGTGATCGCGATGATCGCGGGCGAGGGCGAGGACGCCTCGAGCCCGGTGGCTGCACCGGCTCCGACGCCCGCGCCCGCCGCGGCCCCCAAGGCCGAGGAGCCCGCCGCCGGCGAGGATGGCGGTCCCAAGAAGGCCGAGAGCGGCACCAAGCAGCTCGCCAGCGACAAGGCTGCGACCGTTTCCGATCCGGACGTCCCCGCAGGCACCGAGATGGTCAAGACGACCGTCCGCGAGGCGTTGCGCGACGCGATGGCCGAGGAAATGCGCAAGGACGCGCGCATCTTCGTGATGGGCGAGGAAGTCGCCGAGTATCAGGGCGCCTACAAGGTCACCCAGGGCCTGCTGGAAGAATTCGGCGACAAGCGCGTGATCGATACGCCGATCACCGAATATGGCTTTGCCGGCATCGGCACGGGCGCGGCGATGGGCGGCCTCAAGCCGATCGTCGAGTTCATGACGTTCAACTTCGCGATGCAGGCGATCGACCACATCGTGAACTCGGCGGCCAAGACCAATTACATGTCCGGCGGCCAGATGCGCTGCCCGATCGTGTTCCGCGGACCCAACGGTGCCGCATCGCGCGTCGGCGCGCAGCATTCGCAGAACTATGGCCCCTGGTACGCCAGCGTCCCTGGCCTGATCGTGATCGCGCCCTATGACGCGGCGGACGCCAAGGGCCTGCTCAAGGCCGCGATCCGCAGCGAGGATCCGGTCGTGTTCCTCGAGAACGAGCTGATGTACGGCCGTAGCTTCGAAGTGCCGAAGCTCGACGACTATGTCCTGCCGATCGGCAAGGCGCGGATCGTCCGCGCGGGCAAGGACGTGACGATCGTGTCCTACTCGATCGGCGTCGGCGTCGCGCTCGAGGCAGCAGAGACGCTGGCGGGCGAAGGGATCGAGGCCGAGGTCATCGACCTGCGCACCTTGCGCCCGCTCGATACCGCGACGGTGCTCGCGAGCCTGAAGAAGACCAACCGCATGGTCGTGGTCGAGGAAGGCTGGCCGACCTGCTCGATCTCGTCGGAGATCGTCGCGGTGGCGATGGAGCAGGGCTTCGACGATCTCGACGCCCCGGTGCTGCGGGTCACCAACGAGGACGTGCCGCTGCCCTACGCCGCCAATCTGGAGAAGCTCGCCTTGGTGAGCGCCGCCAAGGTGGTCGAGTCGGTGAAGAAGGTCGCCTACCGCGCGTAGAGACGACTGGCTTGTGGCACGCCCCCGGAAGGAGCGGAGTGCCACAAGCCTCTGGTCAGGTCGTGAGACGTGCGCTGGCGACGGCTTGCGTGAAGAGGGCCTGCAGAGCGTCCGAGATGCTCTGGTCGGTTTTGACCGTGTACATCAATCCAGGTGACGCGCATTTCGTGAGCGCCGGGGCGATGTTCGGAATCGCCGCGGTTGCAATGGCGCGCTGGTTCGGCTCGTCGTCCTTGATCGAGTCCACCGTATATTCGGTGTAGAGGATGGCGATCTTGATGCCCTGGCCCTTGATCTTCGTGCACTGATCGATCTGCGCCTGCTGCATGGCCGCGCGGGTGCGGCCCGAGCCGATATTCTCGTCGCTCATCCCATCCGTCACCATGAACAGGAATGCCTGGGGGGTATCGCCGGGATCGTTCGAACCCTTGCCCGACTTTGCAGGCAACACGGTCAGCATATTGTCGAAGATGCTCTTGTAGCTCGTGAAGAGATACTCGGTGCCCGAAGTGCCGTTCGGCGGGCGCCCATTTCCTGCCTTGTCGTTCACGGTCACGAGATCGATGTTCCCGGCCGCTGATCCAACGGCGGTAAGATCGGATGACAAGTTCGAGATCGTCTTGAAGTTGGTCGAATGATCGAACGTGTAGAGGGCCGCACGATAGGTGCGACTGTTTGCCAGGGCGTAGGATTTCGCG